>JAEWBT010000070.1 GCA_023391015.1 Bacteroidota bacterium | reverse complement strand
GAGCAAGAGTAAAGGGCGGGCCAAATGGCCCGCCCTTTACTCTTGCTCCCCAAAAAACCAAAGCCCAAGTATCAAAACCCAATCACAACCGGCTCATTTCCGGAAATTTCACCGCTGAAGCAGCGCTCCAAGACCTGCTTTAGCAGCTTCCAACGCACCGCCAACCGCGGTGCATCCAACCAAATTCTACCCCGCAACTGCTGCTTTCAAAACGCCCATTTCACGCCCTACTTTGGTGAAGGCGGCAATGGCGTGATCGAGGTGTTCACGCTCGTGGGCCGCCGAGATCTGCACCCGGATGCGCGCCTGCCCTTTGGGCACGACCGGGAAGAAAAAGCCAATCACATACACGCCTTCGTCCAGCATCCGGGCGGCCATCTCCTGCGCAATGTTGGCGTCGTAGAGCATAATCGGCACAATCGGGTGAATGCCGGGCTTGATGTCAAAACCGGCTTCGGTCATCTTTTTCCGGAAATACAAGGTATTTTCTTCCAGCTTGTCGCGCAGGGCCGTGTTTTCGGAAATAAGGTCCAGCACGGCGATAGACGCCCCCACCACCGTGGGGGCCACCGTGTTGGAGAACAGATAAGGCCGGCTCCGCTGGCGCAGCATCTGTACGATTTCTTTCCGCCCCGCCGTGAAACCACCTGACGCACCGCCCAGCGCCTTGCCAAGCGTGCCGGTAATAATATCAATCCGGTCCATCACGCCGCACAACTCATGCACGCCGCGGCCATTGGCACCCATAAAACCCGAAGAATGGCTTTCGTCAATCATCACCAGCGCGTCGTACTTATCGGCCAGGTCGCAGATTTTATCCAGCTGCGCAATGGTGCCATCCATCGAAAAAACCGAGTCGGTCACAATCAGGCGGGTGCGCTTATCGGCATGGGCCTGTAGCTGCGCTTCCAGATCAGCGAGGTCATTGTGTTTGTAGCGGGCGCGGGCTGCCTTACAGAGGCGCACCCCGTCAATGATAGACGCATGGTTCAGCTCGTCGGAAATAATCACATCGCCCTCGCCCACCAGCGGTTCAAAAACGCCGCCGTTGGCGTCAAAGCAGGCTACATACAGGATAGTGTCTTCCGTTCCCAGAAAGCGCGACAGACGGGCTTCCAGTTCTTTGTGAATATCCTGCGTACCGCAGATAAAACGCACTGATGACATGCCATAGCCACGCTCGTTCAGCGTTTCGCGGGCCGCTTCGAGCACTTTCGGGTGCGAGGAAAGACCGAGGTAGTTGTTGGCGCAAAAATTCAGCACCTTTTGGTCATTCACCAGGATTTCAGCGCCCTGCTCGGAGGCAATTACGCGCTCTTTTTTATAAAGACCGGCGGCTTCAATTTCGGAAAGTTCTTTTTGAAGGCGGGTGTAAAAGTTAGGACTTGCCATGGGTTGTTTTTAGGAAAATAAGTGTGCGCAATTTAAGCTTTATGAGGGGTTCTCAACGTTTGCGCTTTACCGACTTGTCGTAAAACTCCGGCGGGCGGCCCGAAACCCAGCGGATAAAAGTGGCAATTTCAGGCTGTTGCTGCAAGGCTTCGATGGTGTGGTAGCTGCGTTTAAGTTCCGCCTCCGTCAGCACGGAGTGAATCTTATCGTGGCAGATTTTGTGCATCAGCACGGTGGTGGTGCCTTTGCCACCGCGACTCAATGGAATCAGGTGGTGGCGGTTGGCCGGTGGGGCCATTTCGCGGTTGCAGAGCGGGCATTGTCCATCCTCCGGAAGAATTATTTGCACTTCATTTTCCGGAAATTTCCGGGATTTTTTCCGGCGCGGCATGGGCAGTAAGGTGTTTTAAGGATAAGGATTCAACAGCGTTTTTGTTTGATTCTGAAGCGTAAAAAGACTTTCGAGCTTTGTTTCTATTATTTATCCATTTCTCAGTCTTAATACCTGATGCCCAATGCCTTTCGGCTGTGCTTCGCGCCGCCACTATCTCTCGCGCGAAAAGCCGTTCCCGACTGCCTTCGCTAACTCCAATAAAAAATCCGGCTGCTTTGTGGGAAAAAGCAACCGGATGAGGGTTCAAAACCTTTTATTACAAAAGGGGCTTCTTAATTCATTTTTAGATAGCGAAACGCCGCTCCAACTGCGACAGCGTATTGTTGATATCACGCTTCACAATACGGCTGCGGGAAAGGGCAATACCGGCTTCCAGCATCGAGCGCAGGTCCGTAAAGTTGAAAAAGTTGCGCAGGGCTTTCTGACGACGGATGTAGTTTTTGTTACGGAGTTTCATGGGGTCGTTATTTAAAGAGTTGAAGGGAATTGCGAAAGGGTCAAAAAAAGACCGTGCCAACCTGTTGTTTATCTTTTCCGACCTTTGATCGTCTCAAAGCCGCTATGAAATTTTTCCAGACCTTCTTATCAATATTTTTACTTGCTGCCCCCTTAATGCCAACAGCACGGGCAGAGGAAGAGCACGCCCAGTTGTTTATCACCACCAACGTGCAGAAAGGAAATGGATCAGTCTATCTCACGATCTATAAAAACGAGCGCGGATTTCCGGAAAATCCACAGGCAGCCGTGAAAGCGCTCAAGCTGCCGGTCCAGAATGGTGTGGCGCAAACGACGGTTCAGCTCCCCAAAGGCACCTACGCTATCAGTGCCTTCTACGATGCCGATGCCAATGGCGCGCTCACCAAAAACATTTTTGGTGCGCCCGCCGAGCCGTATGGTTTCAGCAACAAAGCCCGCAGTCGCTTTCGCGCTCCTTATTTTTCAGAAGCGGCCTTCACCATCACCGGCCCGCAGAAAACCGTTTTTCTGGAGCTGAAGTAGCCAAAAATCTTTCCCTTAAAAAAATACCGGACACGAAACGTGGTCGGCCAGACTTTTCGCTCCGTCCAGAAATCCGGAATACGTGAGGCTCATTTCCAACCCGCCACGCAGCGAGGTAGCAGCCTTTAGTGGCGAAATATTGATGTCATAAGTTGTGGTCAGCGTCAGGCCGTTGTAGCGCAGCCGCACCAGTGGGATGAGGGCGTCTTCGTGGCGATAATAAACACCAGTACCAATGTGGAATGCACCGCGCTCAAACCGGCCCGGACGGCGTTGCCAGATGCCTGTTGCACCCACGATTACTTCGTTTGCAGTTCCCTGTTTCATGTAGTTTACATCGGCAGTAATCCGGTAAGTCTCCGAAACCTCAAACACGCCCCCCCCACCGGCACTGATGCGCGTCGGGCGGGCAACGGGTGGATCACTTTGGGCAAAATTCCAGCGCGGGCGCGTAAGGTTATACAAGGCAATTCCGGCGTACACGGCGTGTTGATTTTCCGGCCCTGCTTTGGTGGAAAAAGTAAGTCCGGCACCCAGATCCCAGGCCTGCATTTTTGGGTTGGCGATGTTTTCCCGCGTAGCTGCTGTAGCAACGAAAGAGCCGTTCACCCACTGGTTGTCCACCGTCATTTGCGAAGCGTCAAAATTGCGCAGCAGATAGCCACCGGCAAAGCCCAGGGAAAGATAACTGTGGCGCTCTCCAGCCAGGTTTTTATTCAGCGAGAGAGCCGCGTATGCGCCCGTGGTGCGCAGCCCCAGCGAACCGGCTTTGTCGGTATAAGCGGTAACGCCAAAGTTCAAATAATCATCTGAATTTCCGGAAATCCGGACCGGTCGGCGCAACGTAGCGCTCAGCAGGCCGGTGGAGAAAGCGTTGCCAATGCTTTGCCACTGTTCGCGATACAGCGCGGTGGCTTCATAATCGCCTTCGGAAAGCCCCATCAGCGACGGATTCCGCAAGACGGGCACTTTGGTGTATTGCGAGAAACGAACGTCCTGCGCCTGCAAACCCAGGCTGCTCAGAAGTGCGCTGCTGAATAAGAGAAAAAGTCTTTTTTTCATTATCGGATCAGCGTTACGTCGCCTTTATAGGTAAGGGTTTGACCAGTGTTACACTCCACTTCCATTACATACACAAACGCATCGGGCGGCAGCGGCTCGCCGCCTTGGGTGCCGTCCCAACCGGCAGCTTTATCGTTGGGCGCAAAAGCCTGTTTGTAGAAAACCATATTGCCCCAGCGGTTGTAAATCCGCAACGACCGGATTTGAACAATGCCCGTACCGTGCACCACAAACACGTCGTTTTCGCCGTCGCCGTTGGGCGTAAAGCTGTTGGGCACGAAAAGCTGTCCGTCTTTGCAATCCACAAACACCACAATTTCATCCTGCAATTCGCAGCCCTCAGCGCTTACGGCTTTTACGGTGTAGGTGGTGGTGCGAACCGGTGCAGCCCGCGGTGTAGGGCAGGTCGTGCAACTCAGACCCTCGGCAGGCGACCATTTGACATCGGTAGCACCGGAAATTTTGGCATCCAATACAACGCTGGCTCCGGAAACAATGCCCACATCCGGACCCACATCCAGCCGGGGTGCCTGAAAGACCGTTACGGAAACATAATGGCTGTCGGGAATGCAGCGGCCATCCTGGATCACCACGAGGTAGCGCGTAGTGGTGTCGGGGCGCGCCAGGGGCGTGGGCGAACTGGAGTCATCCAATCCAGCGGGCGGTATCCATTCATAGCTTGTGCCGCCGCCCGCCCACAGGTTTATGGCTGTTCCCACACAAACGCTGGTATCGGGAATGGCACGGCCGGTTGTGCGGGTTTTAAGGCGCACCCAAACCGTGTCGCTGGCGGTGCAGCCATTGGCGTCGGTTCCGGAAACAATATACATCGTCGGGCTTTGCGGCGAGGCGGCAGGATTGGCGATCGTTGGGTTATCCAGACCGGTTGCGGGCGACCAGCTGTATTGCACCCCACCCGATGCGCCAAGCGCGACCGAACTTCCGGGACACACTGCCGTATCCAGCCCGGCGCTGATGCTGGGTAAATTTCTAACCAAAACATCCTGCGTAACCGTGTCCTTACAGCCGTTGGCGTTGGTCGCGATGAGCTGAACCGGATAATTTCCGGAAATGCCAAGCGTCCGGATGGGACCGGCGGAGGCAGAAGTTCCGCCGTTGGGGAAGGTCCATTGCCAGGTGGTTACGGCAGAGAAAAGACTTTGGGAAGCGTCGGCAAACGTTACCATTTGATTGCTACAGGCCGGGCCGGTCGTGAAGCCGGCGTTTACAACATCTACTTTGAGGGTATCGGCTCCGCTGCTGCTGGCCGAGCAGCCCGCGTCGTTAGAAACAATTAGTTTCGGCACATAAGCCCCGGGCGTTTGGTACACGTGAACCACGCTGGATGCGGTGTCGGGCAGCGTTACGCCATCCCCAAAATCCCAGATAACCGAAGGAATGTTGCGCAGGTTGGTGGTGAGGGTTACGGGTAGCGGCGCACAGCCCATAAGTGGCTGATAGCTGAGTGCACCGGCGTAGCCCAGTACGCGAATGGTTTGGCGGGCGGTGTCTTTGCATCCCCGCCCATCCGAAGCGATTAAAGACACCGTGTAGATTCCGGAAGACAAATAGCTGGTGCCGCCATTGCGCAATGTTGAGGTGGTTCCGTTTCCATAATCCCAGTTAAAAACAGAAGCGCGCTGACTGGTGTTGGTAAATGTAACAGCAAAAGGTGGCTGACAAACGGTCTGCGTATCGGAGGCTGTAAAGGAAGCCAGCGGTGTGGTGGCCGTGATATAGTTAGTGTGGATCAGCGTATCCCTACAACCCAGCGAATCCGTTACCACCAGCCGCACGGTATAAATGCCGGAAGCCGGATAAGTATGGGCCGGTGAAATCGCTGTGCTGGAATCGCCATCGCCAAAATGCCACAGGGCGCTGAGGGTGCGGGTCGTGGCGCTGCGATTGACAAACTGAACCGGCATACCGGGGCACACCAGCGTATCGGCCACGTCAAAGTCAGCAGTGGGTTTGGTGGCCCGGATAAAAGCCGGTTTGTGCAGGGTATCCTTGCAACCCACATTGTCTGTAACGATAAGGGTAACGTCGTAAGTGCCTTTGGTGGCATAAATGGTTCCGGCGGTGGGGCTGCTGGTTTGCGCCGTTTGGCCATTGCCGAAAGTCCAATTCCGGGATGTTACAAACGCGCCGGAAACATCGGTGCTGGAATCGGTGAAAGTTACTGATAACGGTGCGCACCCCGCCGAATCGGAGACGGCTATCCGGGCAACTGGTTGCGCCACCAGGATGTAAGCCATTTTCTCCAACGAATCCTTACACCCCCGGGTGTCTGTTACCACCAGCTTGACCCCCTGGCGGCCCGGCGTGCTGTAGCTACGGCGCATGACCGCCGATTGCGAAGAGTCTTGTGCCCAACCGGTCTGGGTGCTGTTGAACCAGGTCCAGCTTTGCACGCTGTTTCCCCCAACATAATTTCCGGAAAAAGTAACGGTATCGCCCTTACAAACTGCCGTGTCATTGGCGGTGATGGTAACGTTGCCACCGGTTAGATTCACGGCTTGCGTCAAGGTATCGATACACCCCGAGGTGGCATTGCTCACTAGCAGCCGAACGTAATAAATACCGGGAGCAGCATAGGTGTGTGATACATTTGAAGCGGTATCCGTAGTGCCGTCGCCAAAAGTCCAGCTATACGTTTCTGCGCCTACGGAGAGATTCAGAAAACGCACCAGCAGCGGCGTGTCGCAATTGTAAATCGGCGTAAAATTGGCGCTGGGCGGCTTGATGGTAATCGGTCCGCTTCTGGCTGTATCCAGGCAACCATAGTGAAAAGCGCTTAGTATCACAAAGAACGTTCCGGGCGTCTGATACGCGTAAAGCGGGTTTTTGACCCCGGTGTTACCGCCATCGCCAAAAGACCATTCATAGGTTTGCGCACCGGTTGAAGTATTGGCGAAAGAGATGCTTTGCTTGACACAGGCCGTAGTCGGCGCGTAGGTGAAAGCCGCGTTCGGCGGTCGTCCGGCTTCTACCAAAAAACTATCTTTCACTACACAGCCATTGGCCGTTGTCATCGTTACCCGGACCATAAATCTGCCGGTATCTACAAAGGTATGCGTAGGCGCTGCCTGGGTGGAAGTGGTTCCATCCCGGAAATCCCACAGCCAGGAAACCACCGGCGACGGGTAAGGGTCCACTACCGGAAACTGGGACAGCGAGGTAGTTGTGGTCAGGGAATCTTTGAACTGAACCGTTAGTGGCACACAACCTTTGAAAGGTGCTGCCTGGAGGTTGGATTGCTTGTTATAGATGCCTACGTTTTCGGGGCGGATGACCGTGCTACGGCAACCATTGGAACCCGTTACGATCAGCGTGTCGGTGTAGATACCATATTGGGTGAACGTATGAGTGGTGTTGGCGCCGCTGGCCGTTCCGCCGTTGCCAAAACGCCATTGGTAGGTACTGCCCGCAGGCGCGGTGGCCGTGTAGCTCACAGTGGCCGGGGGCACACACGGGATAGAAGGCGTATTGGTAAAAGAAGCCGCCGGTGCGGGTGCGATGGTAATATTTCGTCGAACCGTGTCGCTGCAACCGTTAATGGTGGAAACCATGGTAACGGAATAGGTTCCGGCAGTATTAAAAACCGGATTTACAATCGGAAAAGTGCTGGTAGCGGGCGTAGCTGCCGATCCGAAATTCCAGAAAACCGAGGTGCTGGCGGGCGTGCTCGCATCCGTAAAAACCAAGGGCATTCCAACGCAACCCGTAGGCGTATTTGTAGTGAACGCGGCTTGTGGTGCTACGGTTGTAATGAAATTGGGCCGCGTCAACGTATCGGAGCAGCCTTTGGCATCGGTAACGATGAGACGAACGGTAAAGGGCCCGGCCCCATTATAGGTATGCGACACGCTTGCCCCACTGCCGGTGCCGCCATCGCCAAAGGTCCAGTTATAGGTATAGGGTGCCTGTCCACCGCTGCCATTTCCGGAAAATTGAACCACATTTCCGGTTGTTTTGCAAAAGGTGGTGGGCGTCGCGCTAAAAGCAGCCGTTGGCTTTTCAAACACCACAATCTGTCCCGGCTTAGACAGGGTCGAGATACACCCAAACGAATTGGTTACACGCAACGAAGCCACATAATTTCCGGCATTGGGAAAAACCTGCGTTGTCGTCGTTGTGGTCGCTGTTGCGCCGTTGCCGAAGCTCCACTGGTAGGTGCCGCTGCCGGGTGCGTTCAGGGCCGAAGTGTTGGTAAAAACAGCCTGATGCGGCGGACAGCCATCCGAGTCGCTGACGGTCCACGAAACGGTTGGGGCTGGTTTCACATCAATAAAACCCGTGGCTGTTTTGGTGTTGCTGCCAGCGGCGGTGGTTACGGTCAGCGAAACCGTAAAAGGACCGGGTTGCAGGTAAGTGGTGGATGGATTTTGCAGTACCGATGTAGCACCGTTGCCAAAATTCCAGCTATAAGTAGCGCCGGCAGCATTGGTAGAAGTATTGTTGAACTGCACAATCAGCGGCGCACAACCGCTGGTGATATCGGCGGTAAAATTCGCTACCGGTGCCTGACCGAAACACCACAGGGGCAAGAGCAAAAAGAAGAGTAGAAATCTTTTCATAAATAAAGTCAAAGAGCCCGCCAGGGAAAGCAAGTTAAAGCTTTTTTAACGAAACAGTCCAGACGTTTATTTCCGGAAATTTATCTTTAATAAAGCACTCCACGCAACCCTTCCGGGTATTTGGCTGTTACTCTCCCCTCAACGTTCTGGTATTTTTTAAACTTATGCATTCTACCCCTCCTGATATTCAAACCCTTGGACAGCTCCGCGCTTCCGGTTACCAATCCCGTTCGGTAAAAGAAGAAGTCCGACACAATCTTATCCGCTCTATTTCCCGGAAAGAGCAGCCTTTCCAAACGGTCATCGGCTACGAAGACACGGTAGTTCCCGACGTAGAGCGCGCCTTGTTATCGCGCCACAATATCTTGTTTCTGGGCCTGCGCGGGCAAGCCAAAACCCGGATGGCGCGCGAAATGACGCACCTTTTAGACGAGTGGGTTCCGGCGATTGCAGGTTCGGAAATCAACGATGATCCGCTGGAGCCGATTTCTTCTTTTGGAAAAGCCTTAATAGCCGAAAAAGGGGACGAAACGCCCATCCGCTGGGTGCACCGCTCGGAGCGCTACAGCGAAAAACTGGCCACGCCCGACGTGTCGGTGGCCGACCTGATTGGCGATATCGATCCCATCAAAGCGGCCAACCTGCGCATTTCGCTGGCCGATGACCGCGCACTTCACTACGGCATTATTCCCCGGTCTAATCGTGGCATCTTCGTGATTAACGAACTGCCCGACCTGCAGGCCCGCATTCAGGTAGCTCTCTTCAATATTCTTCAGGAAGGCGACATTCAGATTCGCGGTTTTAAGCTACGGATGCCCCTGGATATTCTTTTTGTGTTTACGGCCAACCCGGAAGATTACACCAACCGCGGCTCTATCGTAACCCCGTTGAAAGACCGGATTGAAAGTCAGATTATCACCCATTACCCCAAAACGGTCGATATTTCCAAAGCCATTACGGCCCAGGAAGCCGACATTTTGCCGGAGCAGGAAGGGCTGGTGGAGGTGCCGGATTTGCTCAAAGTTTTGGTGGAAGAATTGGCCATGCAGGCGCGCAAAAGCGAGTACGTGGACCAGAAAAGCGGCGTCTCGGCCCGCCTCACGATTTCGGCTTATGAAAACCTGGTGAGTGCTGCCGAGCGGCGTGCGCTGCGGCAGGGTGCTTCCCACACGATGGCCCGCATTGCTGACTTAGCGGGTGTGGTGAGCAGCATTACCGGAAAAATCGAGTTGGTTTATGAAGGCGAGGTAGAAGGTCCGGCAGTGGTAGCCCAGCGACTTTTGGGGATGGCCATTCGCTCGGTGTTTACCGATTATTTTCCCGACCCGGCGAGCTTTAAGAAAGGCGAACGGCAGGCAAAAGGAAAAGTGGCTCCAAAGCCCAGTCCGTATAAGCCGGTAATTGATTGGTTTGGTCATGGGCACGAACTGGCCCTTCCCGCCGACGCCTCGGATACTGTTTACCAAGAAAAGCTGTACTCGGTGGATGGACTTTACGCGGTGGTGAAAAGTTTTTACCCGCAGGCCACCGAGCAACAAGCTGCTTTGCTGATGGAGTTTGTGCTTCACGCTTTGGCAGAGTTTTCGCTGATCTCGCGCCGGACCGCCGATATGGGTGGCTATGCATTTGGCGACTTGCTTTCCGGAATGCTCAACATGAACTTTGATGATATAGACGAAGAGGCTGATTATTAACAATCAGCCTCTTCTTTTACTTCTTGAAACTCTAAATTTATTTTTTGGGCTAGAAACCCCTTACTTTTGCGCCACTTATATGAAAAATCAAATCATCATGTGATTTTTAGAATTTTCTTTTAATGCCAGCCAACCGTTTTGTCTTTTTCTTTGTCTTAAATATGCGAAAAGTACCTTGTAATATTGTACATTGATCGTGATTCACTACGCTACTTTGTAAACTTTCTTAGCATTTAAATCTCACACCCTTTTTCCCCATTCTCCTTTTTTTATGTCATCATCATCCCGCACCACCCGCATCGGCGTTTTTTATGACGGCAATTACCTGATGCACGTGTCGCGCTTTTACAATTACGTACACGATCGTAAGGCCCGTATTTCCATCTCTGGTCTTCACAACTTTATCCGCGAACGCGTTGCCGCTTCCGACAATCTTCCGATTGAGCTTTGTCCGATTGTGGATGCTCACTATTTCCGGGGCCGCCTCGGCGCTTATGAAACGGCCCAGCGTGAAAAACAACTGCTTTATGAACGCGTTTTTGATGACATCCTCACCAACGAAGGCGTTACGACCCACTACCTGCCGATTCGCATTTTTGGCACTTCCCGCTCCGAAAGCAATACCGAAGTATGGCTGTCGCTGGAAGCCTATGAACTGACCCTTCACAAGCGTTTTGACGTGGTGGTGCTGATTGCCTCCGACGGTGATTATACCCCGCTGGTGCGCAAGCTCAATACCCTTGGCACCCGCGTGATGCTGGTGCATTGGGAGTTTTCTTATGTGGATGATCTGGGCCGCGAGCGCGTTTCCCAAACCTCCCGCGATCTGGTGGCCGAATCGGCCTACCCCATTGCGTTGCATTCCCTTATCGACGAAGCAGCAGAAGGCGAAGACGCTACCATTGACGCATTGTTTGTTCCCAAAAAAGAAGACCGGCCATACGTTGCAGGTCGTCGCTACGAAAACGACGTTGAGGTCAGCTATGGCAATAGCTACAGCACCGATAGTTATACCAGTGCCAATTCAGTTGCGTCCGGGCACGTTTATAACGCCACTTCGCCTGTAAGTGAAAATGCGGTGCGCAAAACCGGAACCGTGAAAGCCCTGAAAGACGGTTATGGCTTTATCAGCAGCTATCCGCGCGATGCGTTTTTCTACCACACCGCTGTAACCAATCTGGAATTTTCCCAGTTGCAGGTAGGCGATGCGGTTGAGTACAGCGAAGAAACCATGAATGATG
Organism: Bacteroidota bacterium; assembly: GCA_023391015.1. Classification (GTDB taxonomy): domain Bacteria; phylum Bacteroidota; class Bacteroidia; order Chitinophagales; family Chitinophagaceae; genus UBA1952. Next base: position 10,616 of record JAEWBT010000070.1, on the reverse strand, counting down.
GTCGCGTAGTGGCGAAAGAAATCACGGTGGTTTAAAAGCCGGATTTCCGGAAAAATTTCATTTCTGAAGCGGGAAAGGCAACCTTACAAGAGGTTTCTTTCCCGCTTTTTTTGGGCGAAATTTCCGGAAATTGGTACTCCGGTTTCCGGAAAAAAAGGAGCGATTTCCGGAAAATACGCTTCCGTCCCGGCTTTTTTCTGTTAAGCGCCTTAAAGAAAGAGCGTTTTGTGTCGCACGGATGTTTTCTTTTGTATTCCTACGTCTGTTTTGTCATTCTGCCGAAGGCAGAATCTCGTAAAAAGAAGGTCCTTTTAATTGTAAGACCCCGCCCCAAGGCGGGGTGACAAAATAGAAACCGGTTAAGTTTCTGACGCCCATTTTGTCATTTCGCCAAAGAGGGAATCTTGTGGAATTAAGTGTCTTTTTAATTGTGAGACCCTGCCTTCGGCAGGGTGACAAAACAAGAGCCAATCCGCTGTTACGTCTAAGCTACTTTTTGGCCTCCGCATTTTGTTTTGTCATTCTGCCTTCGGCAGAATCTCGTAAAAGGAAGCTCCCTTTAATTGTAAGACCCCGCCCTAAGGCAGCGTGGTAAAAAGCAGAACCGCCCCTTCCAAGCCCTTCCGCTTTCCCAAAATCCCAAAAAAAATTGGCAATTCCAACCCCGAAAGAGCCTTAAATTATCCGTGTGGGGCGCTACTTATAGCGTATTTTCGCACGCTACATGACGCCGCAGAAGAACATCCGCAATTTTTGCATTATTGCCCATATCGACCACGGAAAATCCACCCTGGCCGACCGCTTGCTGGAACACACCAAAACCATTACCGAACGCCAGATGCAGGCACAGGTGCTGGACGATATGGATCTGGAGCGCGAAAAAGGCATTACCATTAAAAGCCACGCCATCCAGATTAACTACCAGCATGGCGGCGAAGACTATACCCTCAACCTGATTGACACGCCCGGCCACGTGGATTTCTCCTATGAAGTAAGCCGCGCACTGGCCGCCTGCGAGGGCGCTTTGCTGCTCGTGGACGCCTCTCAGGGCATTCAGGCGCAAACCATTTCCAACCTCTACCTCGCGCTGGACAACGACCTGGAAATCATCCCCGTTATCAACAAGATTGATATGGAAGGGGCGATGATTCCGGAAGTGACCGACCAGATTGTGGACCTGATTGGCTGCAAACCGGAAGAAATTATCCTGGCTTCCGGCAAAAGCGGCATCGGAATTGAACAAATTCTGGAAGCCATCATCACCCGCATTCCCGGTCCCACCGGCGACCCGGAAGCGCCCCTGCAAGCCCTTGTGTTCGACTCGGTTTTCAACTCGTTCCGCGGCATTATCGTGTATTACCGCGTGGTGAACGGGTCTATCAAAAAAGGCGACAAAGTGCGCTTTATGGCGACCGGCAAAGACTACGAAGCCGACGAGGTGGGCGTACTAAAGCTTACCATGACGCCGAAGCAGGAGGTGACGACCGGCGACGTAGGCTACATTATTACCGGTATCAAAAACGCCAAAGACGTGAAAGTGGGCGACACGCTGACCTTGGCGAAAAACCCGTCGCCGGAGCGCATTCAAGGCTTTGAGGACGTAAAACCAATGGTTTTTGCCGGTATCTTCCCGGTCAATACCGACGAGTTTGAGGAACTGCGCGAATGCATGGAAAAGCTGCAACTGAACGACGCCTCGCTCACCTTTGAGCCGGAGACGTCGCAGGCGCTGGGCTTTGGTTTCCGTTGCGGATTCCTCGGGATGCTGCACATGGAAATCATTCAGGAGCGGCTGGAGCGCGAGTTCAACCAAACGGTCATCACTACGGTTCCGAACGTAAGCTTTTACGCCTACACCACCCGCGACCCGGACAAGCGCGTAACTGTGAACAACCCGTCGGAGATGCCGCCGCCCAACCACATCGACCGCATTGAAGAGCCGTTTATCCGTGCCCAGATCATCACCCTGCCCGATTATATCGGCAACATCATGACCTTGTGCCTGGGCAAGCGCGGCATGCTGATCAACCAAAGCTACCTGACACCTTCCCGCGTAGAGTTGATTTTTGAGATGCCGCTTGCCGAAATCGTGTTTGACTTCTACGACAAGCTCAAGTCTTCTACCCGTGGCTATGCTTCTTTCGACTACCACCCGATTGATTACCGGCAGAGCGACATCGCCAAGATGGACATCCTGCTGAACGGCGAAAAAGTGGATGCCCTTTCTGCCTTGATTCACCGCGGGCGTGCCGAGGATTTTGGCCGCAAGCTGTGTAATAAACTCAAAGAACTGTTGCCCCGCCAGCAGTTTATGATTGCCATTCAGGCGGCGATTGGGGCGAAGATTGTGGCCCGCGAAACCATTTCGGCGATGCGCAAAGACGTAACGGCGAAGTGTTATGGCGGCGATATTTCCCGGAAACGCAAGCTCCTGGAAAAGCAGAAAGAAGGTAAAAAGCGGATGCGCCAGATTGGATCTGTAGAAGTGCCGCAGGAAGCCTTCCTGGCGGTGCTGAAGCTGGATGATTGAGGAGAAAGACAAAAGAAGGATTCTGTAGGAACGCGCCAAGAGGCGCGTTCTTTTTGATTGTCCCCAACGCGTTGTTTGTTGATTGTCCCCAACACGTTGTTTGTTGATTGTTCAGAACGCGCCTCTTGGCGCGTTCCTACCGTATTCCTACCGTATTCCTGCATCCGGTGCATTTCCTGCGTTTCGGGAAATCCTGACCTGCCGTTCTACTTTTGTCTTTCTACTTTCTACTCAAATCTTTCTACTTCCCTTGCTTCATACCACAAAAATCGGCGTGCTCGGCGGCGGCCAGCTCGGCTCCATGCTGCTGCGCAGCGCCCTTGATTTCGGCTTTCAGATCTCTATTCTGGACGGCAACGCGGCCTGCACCAGTGCGCCGTTTGTCCGGAATTTCACCCTTGCTGCGCCCACCGACGAAGATGCGGTGTATGCGTTTGGAAAGGCTCAGGACATCGTAACCATTGAAATGGAAGCGGTATCGGTGGCAGCGCTGGAGCGGCTGGAAGCCGACGGCGTCAAAGTGTTTCCGCAGGCGCGGGTCATCAAGATGATTCAGGATAAAGGGCTGCAAAAAGCATGGCTGTTGGAGGCCGGTTTCCCGACGGCGGCAGGCAAGGTAGTTTCCGGAAAATCAGCGCTTTTGGCGGAAGAAATAACCTACCCGATGGTCTTGAAAAGCTGCCGGGGCGGCTACGATGGTCAGGGCGTGATGATGCTCCGTTCCGAAGCCGATCTGGAAAGCGCTTTTGAAGGGGAATCGGTACTGGAAGAAGCGATTGATCTGGCCAAGGAAATCTCGGTGATTGTGGCCCGGAACGAAAACGGCGAAATTGCTGTCTACGAGCCGGTAGAAATGGTTTTCAAGCCCGGGAAATTCATTCTGGATTACCAGCTGTGCCCGGCAGCCGGCGTTCCGGAAACAACCTTAAAGCAAGCCGAAAATCTCGCGCGAAACATTGCTGAAAAGCTTCAGTTCGTAGGCATTCTGGCGGTAGAAATGTTTATTGATAGTTCCGGAAATTTGCTCGTAAACGAGATGGCCCCGCGCCCGCACAACAGCGGTCATCACACCATTGAAGCGGTCGTGACTTCGCAGTACGAGCAGCTTTTGCGCGCTATTTGCAACCTGCCCCTTGGCAGCACCCAAACGCTGTTGCCTTCCGCCATGGTTAACTTTCTGGAACCTGATACAACTGATGTTACACTTTCCGGAAAGATGGTGGACGCGCTGCTCCAAATCCCCGGTGCGCATCTCCACTGGTACGGCAAAAGCGGCGGCAAAGCAGGCCGGAAGATGGGTCACGTAACGATTGCGCTGCCCCAGATGGAAGCGGTTAAAAGCACGATGGAAGAAGTGCAAAGTGTACTGGAGATGGAATAGTTTTTTGTAACTTTAGGTGTAAAAACAAACAACTATGAGCATTGCAGAAATGAAAAAGGCTATTATCGCCCGGATTGATACTTTCTCTGAAGCTGAATTGGAACAGTTACTGAAAAGTATGGAACCTAAAAGAGAAAACTGGGATATCCTCGCCTCTAAAAACAAAATCCTGCGTGAAAATCACGAAGTCTTTAAAAAACTGGCTCAGTGATGATTACTGTAGAACAAACTTTGGCCATCCATAAAGAACTGATTGAACTTTATGGCGGAACGGATGGTGTGCGCGACCAAAATGGTTTAGAATCTGCCCTTATCCGGCCTTTTGACGGATTTGACGAACAAGATTATTATCCAACTATAGAAGAAAAAGCGGCAGCTATTCTTCAAAGTGTCTTGCTAAATCATCCATTTGTAGATGGCAACAAACGCACAGGCTTTTATCTGATGCTGGCTGTACTGGATATTGGCGGTAAGACACTTGAAGTAGAAGGTGAAGCCCGCTACGACTTCGTTATCCAAGTTGCTTCCGGAAAGCTGCCTTTTGAGAAAATCGTGACCTGGATTCGCAACGCTGTAGCGCCGAAATGATTTCTCCTTTTTTGGAACCCCACTAAAACTATCCGTCCTTTGTGGCGGATTTTTTTATGGAAAAAACAACCCTTCCCCGTGTCGCTGTGATCATGGGCTCTTCATCGGATGCACCGGTGATGCAACCTGCTGTGGACATCCTAACCCAGTTTGGCGTAGAAACCGAATTTACCGTTGTCTCGGCGCACCGCAGCCCGGAGTGGATGTTTCAGTTTGCCACCGAGGCCGAAGGCGCAGGTTTTGGTGTTATTATCGCCGGAGCAGGCGGTGCGGCCCACCTGCCGGGCATGGTGGCGTCGCTCACCACCCTGCCCGTGATTGGCGTACCGGTAAAATCGTCTAACTCCATTGACGGCTGGGATTCGGTCTTGTCGATTCTGCAAATGCCCAATGGCGTACCGGTAGCTACGGTTGCCCTCAATGCAGCCCAAAACGCCGGCTTGCTCGCGATTCAGATGCTGGCGATTTCGGCTCCCGAACTGCGGAAAAAACTTCACGATTTTAAAGCCCAAAACCGCGCAAAAGTGGAGAAAATGCGGGCCGAACTTTCCGGAAATTTGTAGGGATTATTTCCCGGACAACGCCATTCCGGTGCTGTATAGACAAGGCATGCCTTGTCTATACAAAACACCCCGTCTCTGACAACAATTCGCGGCAAAATTTCCGGAAATTTGTAAGCCTATGCAGACTGTTTTATTCACTACGCCCGCTCCGCAGATAGCGCACATGCCTTGCTGCGTCATCGCCTCCGACCGGAATGCGGCCAAAGAAATAACGGCGCTGCACTACAGTGTCCACCCAACACCCTTTGGAGACGCCCTCATAGCATCCACTGAAAGCGGCATTTGCGCACTTCATTTCACAGACACCGGCGAAAACCTTTTGAAAGCGTTGGCGCAGCAGTATCCCAAGGCTGTTTTGAAAGCGGCTTCTCTGCCCGAACATACGCCGGCTGCCGACTGGATTTCCGGAAATTTGCCTCTAAAAACGGTTCCGCTGCACCTCTCCGGAAGCCCTTTTCAGTTGCAGGTGTGGCAGGCCTTGCTGGAAATTCCGGCGGGAGAAACCTGTACGTACGGACAGCTGGCGGCCCGGTTGGGACTTTCGGCTGGTGCCGCGCGGGCTGTGGGCGGTGCGGTCGGGCAAAACCCGATTGCGGTTTTGATTCCCTGCCATCGCGTGGTGGGCAGCACCGGCAAACTGACCGGCTTTCGCTGGGGCCTGCAACGAAAGCAACAGTTGCTCCTGGCCGAAATGAATTCTTAATCCTACAATGGCTTTATTTTCCGGAAAATGACACTTTTCATTGAGGAATTGAGCTATTGAGAAATCTTCACATTGACTATGAAAATCTACACCAAAACCGGCGATAAAGGCACCACAGCATTAATTGGCGGCGTGCGCGTTCCCAAAAACCACCTGCGGATTGAAAGCTACGGCACGGTAGACGAGCTGAACTCTTACATTGGCGTGGTGCGCGACAGCATCGGCGAAGGCGCGGCCAACGGCTGGTTGCAGGAAATTCAGGACCGGCTGTTTACGATTGGCTCGGAGCTGGCGACCGCACCCAACAAAGACGTAAAAATGGCCCTGCCCGACCTGCACGCCGAAGACATTACCTGGCTGGAAGCGCGGATTGACGGGATGAACAAAAGCCTTCCCGAAATGCGCTCTTTCATCCTGCCGGGCGGCAATCTGGCGGCTTCGCATTGCCATGTGGCGCGTTGCGTGTGTCGGCGGGCCGAGCGGCTGTGCGTGGCCTTAGAAGCCGAGGAAGCCAACGTTCCCGAACTGGTGCTTCCCTACCTCAACCGCTTGTCGGATTTTCTGTTTACGCTCTGCCGGTATGTTACGCATGAAGCGGGCGGCGTGGAAACGCCGTGGCGGGCGCGGAAGTGAGGGGCGTTTTTTTGCGGGGTATTGTCGGAAACAGTTGGTACCTAGTAAAAGGAAGATAATTAAAGAATAGAAAGTAACTCGCGAAGAAATTTGCGAGACGGTTTTTTCTTCTATTTTTGTCTTAATTACAATATTAGAGAACAACCCGATACATAGATGTACAGCCATAAATGTCTTAATTGTGGAAAGGAACTGACAGATAAATACTGTTCGGGTTGCGGACAAAAAGCCGATACGCATCGCATTACCTTCCGTAATTTCATTTTACATGACGTTTTACACGGAACCTTTCATATCGAAAAAGGAATCTTATTCACGGCTAAGCAAGCTTTAATCCGTCCTGGAAAAGCTGCCCTCGATTATATTTCAGGAAAAAGAAAACCTTATTACAACATCTTCCTTCTCATCTTGCTCACTATCGGTTTAATGCTCTTTCTCCGGCATTATTACGACAAATTACTCCTACAGCAAGGCGAAGAATACATCAAACAGGCTACCGATTTAAACGAAGCCAGCCAGAAGATGGACCGCATTTTTGCGCAGAAAAGCAAAATAGTCATCTTCCTTTTTGTTCCACTTGCAGCCTTAAATAGCTTCATCCTGTTCAGATTCAGAAAGCTGAATCCAAGCGAACATTCCATCATAGCAGGGATAATATTGCTGGGCATTTTGCTCCTAGCCACCCTGGGCAACGCAATTTTCTACCTGAATTTGCTCGTTGAATTCAGCAACACAATGGCCAACGTTATCAGCATTTTTATTACAGCGCTCATTTTGCTGTACCTCATTTATGCCTATTTCAATGCCTTTGGTGCCGATTATTCCAGATTCGGATTTGCTTACAGAATCCTGCTATTTTTCACTTTTCTCTTCGCCGAAATGATGATTCTGCTCATCATAACCGTTGGCGTTGTTACGAATTGGAAATTTGGGGAAATTACAATCTCACCTTTCGGCTAAAAGCGATTCAAGATGAAAAAGATATTTGCAGCCCTCCTGCCCCTTCTTGCGATGCTAGGCATCCCCAATTTCGGATTGAGCCAATCGAATGAAATCAAAGTCAAATTCATCGGGAATTGCGGACTTTACATGACCGATGAAACCACCCATTTTTATATCGACTTTCCCTACAAATCCGGCGCTTATAATTATATGGAGTACGATAAATCGGAAATCGACAACCTAAAAGACAATGCAATCTTCATTTTCACACACCGGCACGCCGACCACTATTCTAAAAAACTATTGAAAAAACAGCGCGGTCAAAAATTCGACCCTTGGAATATCGATGCCTTAGAAAATTTAAACAAATCCATTCCAAACTTTGATATTCAAGCCTTTAAAACCAGCCATAAATTTTATGGTATCCCTTTCAGGCACTCCTCTTATATCATCACCTGGCACGGCAAGAAGATTTATATTTCGGGGGATACCGGCGATTTGGAACATTTGAGTCAAGTCAAAAACATCGACTGGGCTTTTGTGAATCCCTGGATCTATATGAACGCCGGAAGGGAACAGGTCAAAATTGACGCCAAAAATTTCGGCATCTATCACTTATATCCAACGCAAAAAATTGATGGAGAATTCCCTAAAAATATTGTCACATTAAAGAATCAGGGCGAAATTATTTCCATTCATTACTAAAATAATTTATCTGTATGGACCAGCCGTAGGAAGTGGAGCTAGCGTTTTCCCGATACCCCTACTTCTTTAAGCTACGGTCCGTTTGAGGTTCGGTTCCATTGCGCTTTTAAACGTCCCAAACACCGCGCAGCACTTTCCGCACCTTTCGCAATCCATTCCGCGCCTTCCGCAGGCGGTTCCGCACGTTTCGCAGGTCAGGAATAGCCTTTAGTTAAGCAATTCTAACCATTCGTTGACCGTTCCGCGCATTACGCAGCCCGTTCCGGGCATTACGCAGACCAAAATTCACTCTTGGTTAAGTAAGATTTATCACATGTCCGGCTTCTAAGCATGAAAAAAGGGCTGCGTAGCCCTTTTTTCTTATTGCTTATGCCTCCGGCAGGCTATCGGGCCTTAATCAAAACCCAAAAGCCCGCTGACATCCCAAAATGTCAGCGGGCTTTTCTATTAAATAGTGCTTTCTTAATTCAGCTTCACCGTCTCCTGTACCACCGGCAGCCCTTTCAAATCCTTCATCGCGCCCCAGCCGCCCAGCACGTTGCGCAGGTTATGGAAGCCTTCGCGCTTCAAGAGCGAAGCGGCAATCACGCTGCGGTAGCCGCCGGCGCAATGGATGTAGAGGTTGGCGTCTTCCGGAACGTTGGCCACCATCGCCGGGTCGGTGAGGGTGGATAGCGGCAGGTTTTGCGCCCCACGAACGTGGCCGTCGACAAACTCGCCTTCCTTGCGCACGTCGATCACCGCCATTTTGGGGTCGTGCGGCAGGTCCATCAACAGCTCGTCGGCTTCAATGTCGATAATCATATCGGTGGGCTCGCCGGCGGCCTGCCACCTTTCGTAGCCGCCGTCCAGGTAACCAGTCACCTTGTCCAGTCCCACGCGGGCGAGGCGGGTAATGCTTTCTTTTTCCTTGCCCACTTCGGTTACCAAAACCAGGCTTTTGTCGTAAGGCAAGAGCGAACCGGCCCATTCGGCGTAGCGGCCATCCAGCCCAATGGAAACCGAACCGGGCACAAAGCCTTCGGTAAAGACTTTAGAATCGCGGGTATCGATAATCCACGCGCCGTCAGCCACTTTTTTCCGGAATTCCTCAATAGAAAGCGCCTGATGCGCCGTTTCCATGATTTTGCCCAGCGCTTCCGGTCCTTGCTGATTCAGCTTGGCGTTGAGCGGAAAATACGCAGGCGGCGTATTGAGGCCCGTCGTCACCTCCTTGATAAACGCTTCTTTGCTTTCGGCTTTGAGGGCATAGTTCGTTTCTTTCTGAATGCCAATGGTGCTCGTCGTTTCTTTGCCCAGTGCCTTGCCACAGGCCGAGCCGGGACCGTGCGCCGGATACACCACCACGTGGTCGGGCAGCGTTTTGATTTTCGTTTCCAGCGAGTCGTAGAGCATGCCGGCGAGCTCTTCTTTGCTTAGATTTCCGGAAAAAAGATCGGGACGGCCTACGTCGCCTACAAACAGGGTGTCGCCGGTAAAAATACCTTCGGGATTTCCGGAAGCGTCGCGCAACAGGTAGCAGGTGCTTTCCAGCGTGTGGCCGGGCGTGTGCATCGCCTCAATCGTCAGGTCGCCGATGTGGAAACGCTCTCCGTCTTGGGCCTTGTGAAAATCAAAACCAGCCTTGGCCTGCGAGCCGTACACAATCGGCGCACCGGTTTTCTCAGACAACTCGCGGTGACCGCTCACAAAGTCGGCGTGGAAGTGGGTTTCAAAAATGTATTTAATTTTAACGCCCAGCGCCTCGGCTTTCTCTAGGTACTCGTCAATGTCGCGCAGCGGGTCAATAACGGCGGCTTCGCCCCCATCCCAGATAAAATACGCAGCCTCGGAAAGGCATTTGGTATAAAGCTGTTCTACAGCCATAAGAAAGGATTTTTATAGTGTTTCAAAAGTACGGTTTCCGGAAATTTCACGACCTGACAGGTCAAGGACCGAAGGGACGCAGATGCCTGTCAGGTCCGGAGTACCTACCGTTTTCCGGAATATTCAAATCCAACGACCGATAACTGACCTGACAGGCATCCTCCGCTACCGCTTCGGACCTGTCAGGTCCTCAAATTTCCGGAAATTGGGGTTTGGATTTTGATTTTTGGCTCCTGCCCGCGGGGTCTAATCCCGACTGCGGTTCAGGAAAATCATCACATAATACAGCAGCGTGGCAATCGAAGAAATGGCAGCTACCACATACGTTCGGGCAGCCCATTTAAGGGCATCGGAAGCACCTTCGTGCTCGCGGCCACGTGCCAGTCCGGAGCTTTCCATCCACTTGAGCGCACGAGCCGAAGCGTCGTATTCTACCGGCAGCGTTACCAGCGAGAAAATGGTGGAAGCCGCAAACATCAGGATGCCGATTAAGAGCACCGTCTGATTGCCGCCGCCAAAGCCCAGCATGCCGATCCCGGCGAGCAAGACCCACTGACTGAGCGTGGTAGAAATCTGCACCACCGGCACCAGCGCACTGCGCATTTTCAAGGGGCCGTAAGCCACGGCGTGCTGCACGGCATGACCGGTTTCGTGGGCGGCCACCGCAGCGGCGGCCACACTGCGCCCGTTATACACGTCGGGGGG
>JAEWBT010000145.1 GCA_023391015.1 Bacteroidota bacterium | reverse complement strand
AGCTTGTCGAAGGGTCGCGCCCTTCGACAAGCTCAGGGCTTTCCGCTGCCATCCCTAGCGCACGAAAACCGGAAAGGTTTTCCGGAAAGCAAAACACCCGTCCCGTTTGTGAAACGGGACGGGTGTTTTGCCCTGACGTCTCCCCGCGTGAGGGATAGAGGCATTTGTTTGAGCTCCTGCCCGCGTTGGCTTTTGTGCGGTTGGGGCAGAGCGAGTGCCGAAAGCCCGGCCCGAAGGGACACGCCCAAAGCAGCCTCATTTCCGGAAAATCCAGCGAAAAATCTGCGCCTTTTTTACACCAACACCTCACCCGTCATCTCCACCGGAATCGTAACGCCCATACGGCTCAGGATGGTTGGGGCCAGGTCGCCGAGCTTGCCTTCCTTAATTCCGGAAATCGCTTCGTTAGTGATGAGGAAAAACGGTACCGGATTGAGGCTGTGGGCCGTGTTGGGCGAGCCGTCGGGGTTCACCATAAAATCGGAGTTGCCGTGGTCGGCGGTGAGGAAAACCTCATAGCCATGCTCTAGCGCCAGGGGCACGATGCGGGCCACGCAGGCATCCACCGTTTCGGCGGCACGAATGGCGGCGCCCCACACGCCGGTGTGGCCCACCATATCGGCGTTGGCGAAGTTGAGGCAGATAAAATCGGCGCTTTCGGCCTCAATTTCCGGAAGAATGGCTTCGGTGATTTCCAGCGCGCTCATCTCCGGTTTCAGGTCGTAAGTCGGCACGTCCTTCGGCGACGGAATCAAAAGGCGCTTTTCGCCGTCGAAAGGAATTTCCCGTCCTCCGGAAAAAAAGAACGTGACGTGTGGATATTTCTCGGTTTCTGCAATCCGGATTTGCGTTTTGCCGGCGTTTTGCAGCACTTCTCCCAGCGTGTTGTTGAGGTTGTCGGACTGGAAAACGACGCCTACATTCCGGAAACTTTTGTCGTATTCTGTCAACGTTACATAGTGCAGTTGCAAAGGCTTCATGCCGTATTCCGGAATGCCTTTCTGCGACAGCGCCTGCGTGATTTCGCGGCAGCGGTCGGTCCGGAAATTAAAGCAAATCACCACGTCGCCGTCTTCAATCAGCGCAACGGGTTTGTGGGCTTCGTCGGTAACGATAATGGGTTTTAAGAACTCGTCCGTCTCCCCGCATTCATAACGCTTTTCAACGACTGCCAGCGGGTTATCCGTAAATTCTCCTTGTCCATTTACCAACGCTTCGTAGGCCGTATGCACGCGGTCCCAGCGGTTGTCCCGATCCATCGCCCAGTAGCGGCCAATAATCGTTGCCAACTTCGCGCCGGTTTCCTTTAACGTTGGTTGCAAGGCTTTCAGAAAACCCAACCCGCTTTTCGGGTCGGTATCGCGGCCATCGGTAAAAGCATGAACGGCCATGTCCTGCACGCCGGTGGCCGCTGCCGCTTGTAACAGTGCTTCTAAGTGATGGATATGAGAATGCACCCCGCCGTCGGAAACAAGGCCTATAAAATGAAGGGTTTTTCCGGAAGTAACGGCTTGGGTAAACGCCGTTTGCAACACCGGATTGCGCATCAGTTCGCCCTCGCGGATCGCCACGTTGATGCGTTGCAACTCCTGATAGACAATGCGTCCCGCGCCGAGGTTCAGGTGCCCGACTTCGGAGTTTCCCATCTGCCCATCGGGCAACCCAACGGCCTCACCGCAGGCGGTAAGCTGGGTGTGGGCATATTTGCCGTAGAGGGAAGAAACAAAAGGCGTGCGGGTGTTGGCGATGGCATCGGCAGCGGGAATGGCACCGAGGCCCCACCCGTCCATGATGAGGAGAATGGCTTTGCGAGACATGCGGGCGAAGGTAAGATGCGCCGACCGCCTGCAGCTATTGGACAGTTTTGCTATTGGACGCCCTTCGGGCGTTGGACCCGCTACGCGGATTGGACTGCCTTCGGCAATTGGTATTGAGAATTTTAAATTAACTGATTACAGGCATTAAAAACGCCTCTTTTTTCAATGCCGAAGGCGTCCAATTCTCCAATTTGCAAAGCAAGTCCAATTTTCCCGCCTCCGGCGGGAAAGTCCAATGCCTGGACGGAAAAAGCTACGCTTTTTCTGTCCAGGCCCCGTGTTCTTTCAGCAAATCTATCAACGCGTCCACCGCTACTTCGCTGTCCACATTGCGGCGAACGACGTCCTTATTCTTGTAAAGCGTGATTTTTCCGGGGCCGCTGCCCACGTAGCCAAAATCGGCGTCGGCCATCTCGCCGGGGCCGTTCACGATGCAACCCATGATGGCGATTTTCACGCCTTTGAGGTGGTGCGTGGCGGCACGTATTTTAGCGGTCGTTTCCTGGAGGTCAAACAAGGTGCGGCCGCAGCTGGGGCAGGAAATGTACTCGGTTTTGGAAATGCGCTTGCGCGTGGCCTGCAGGATGGAAAAGGCCGTGTTGTTGAGAAACTGGTGGTTGTTGGCCACCGGCAGGTACGTGCGTCCGGAAACCTGTGTGTTCTGCATGTCTTCCGGATCGTTCATCAGCCAGATACCGTTGCCAAATCCGTCCAGAAAAAGCGCGCCACTCGTTACCGAAAAATCAATCAGTTGCTCGTCTACCGTGGCGGCGTGACTGATGTCGCAGAAAATAACCGGCGCGGTAAGGTCGGGGTGCGTTTGAAGGAAATGGGCAAGGGTGCGCTTCGGTTGGCCTTCGGTGCAATAGAGGCACAAAACCACCGTGTTATTTCCGGAAATGCTTTGCAAAAAGCCTTGATTTTCCAGGCGTTCGGCATCTTTTACATCCAGAAACAGAAAGTTCATTTCCGGGTGGGTTTCGCGCGTCGTTTTCCACTCTTCCGGACTGAAAAGCGGCAGATAACCAGCCCGCTCGCCTTCCCCAATGCTTTTCCAAAACCGGCTGAACACAATCGGTCGCAACGTTCCGGGCAAGCCAAAGTCAAGGCTTTTAGACCCAAGAAAAAGATAATCGGCGGCCCCGTCGGCGATAGCCCATTTGTCGGTTTCCGGGTCGTAGCGGTAGCCAATGGCACTTAAATTTTCCGGAAAAACAGCCTCGGCTTTCGCAAAATCAGCCACTACCACCGGCACCTGCGCCCCACCGATATTGCCAACCGAAGTGGATTTCCGGAGATTTATTAAGTCGGCCTTTTCGTCGGCGGGGGTGAACGGCGACAGGGGCAGAATGCCGTTGTCGGGAAGCTCGGTTTCGGGAGTGGAAACGGGCGCAGCGGGCAGCGCTTTTTTCACCAAATCGGTACACACCGGCAGCTCAAATTCCGGGTCTTCGGTCAGCGACACACGGACCGTATCCCCAATGCCTTCTTCCAGCAAGGTGCCAATGCCAATCGCGCTTTTGATGCGTCCATCTTCGCCGTCGCCGGCCTCGGTGACGCCGAGGTGCAGCGGGTAGCACTCGCCGAATTCGTGTTGCATCGTGCGCACCAGCAGCCGGTAGGCTTCCACCATCACAATCGGGTTGGAGCTTTTCATGCTCAGCACAATCTGGTGGTAATCTTCGTCGCGGGCAATGCGCAAAAATTCCATCGCGCTTTCCACCATGCCGATGGCCGTGTCGCCGTAACGGCTCATAATCCGGTCGCTGAGCGAGCCGTGGTTGGTGCCGATGCGCATGGCGGTGCCGTGCTCCTTACAAATGCGCACCAGCGGCGTAAACCGTTCGCGGATACGGGCCACCTCGGCAGCGTAGGCTTCGTCGGTGTACTCGATAAAGTCAAACTTCTTTTTGTCGATGTAGTTGCCGGGGTTGATGCGCACTTTTTCGATCAGGCGGGCGGCCACCTCGGCAGCGTTGGGCGTAAAGTGGATGTCGGCCACCAGCGGCGTGTCGTAGCCTTCTTCGCGCAGGCGCGCTTTGATGACGCCCAGTGCTTCGGCTTCTTTTTTGCTGGGCGCGGTGATGCGCACCAACTCGGCTCCGGCTTTAATACAACGAATGGATTGGGCCACCGTTGCTTCAATATCCAGCGTATCGGGGGTAGTCATCGTCTGGATGCGAACGGGATTATTTCCACCAATGGCAATGCTTCCGACGCGGACTTCACGGGTTTTCAGGCGATACATAAGGGTACAAAGGTCGGGCGCGGGGTGGGAATACTTCTCTATAGATCCAGCACGATTTTCAGGTTGTACTTGAGTTGAGTAATCTGGTCAGGTTTGAGCATTCCCAGTCGTTTCAGGAAGCGCTTGTTATCTATTGCACGGGGCTGGTCCACTAAAATATCACTCAGCTGTTTGAGCTGCCCTGCTTCCAGATGCACGCGCAGAATCTCTGCTTCGGGCTGCACGTTGGTCGTTATCGGGCAGACAATGGTGGAGAGGTGCGATTCGTTGAGCAAATCAGTCTGAATGATGACAACAGGTCGCGTTTTTCCGGGTTCTGTACCGAAGGTTGGACTCAGGTCAGCGAGCCAGAGGTCGAATTGTTTAAGCTTCATCCGCCAGTTTTTCAAATTCGGCTAAAACTTCGGCAGAACTCGGAGCGACCAGCTTGCTTTCAGCAGCCAGCTTTTTTTTAAGCAATTTCCGGTTCTGGAATTGATTGTACAAGCGTAGCGCGTCGTTGATGTAGCGATTGCGGGCAAGGTTTAGCTGTGAAACCACTTTTTCGGTTTCTTCAAAAACGGCATCGTCTAGTTTAAGGGAAAGGGTTTTCATAGGGATCTTTTTTACAAAAGTATATACTGTCAGCATATACTAGAAATTTTCCGGAAAAAGTATTATCAATTCAGAAGGTAAAGCAATGGCCCTGCTGTTTTGCCCTTATTTCAATTTACCGGTTTGCCAAACCAATCCACTCTTTTGTAAAACATTGCCTTGCGCCTAAGCTTGTCTTTACCTAAATAAGTTTTCAGCCAGGCCTGCTCCTCTGCAAATTGCTTGGAAGCGTCGCTGATAGAGGCCTGTAACTGCGTGGTAAGAGCGGCAACATTTGCATCGGGAGCTGTGATGCGGGCCAGTTTTTCGCCTCCTGCTTTGAGTCTTGAATCGGCCTCGTTTAAAATATCCTGGATTTCGCGGTCGGGCCTGGCAGGTGTGAATTGTTTGTTTTTGAAACTTATGTAGGTATTATAAACCCGAATGGCTTCGTTGAAGTCAGCCACAGCTGTGTTGTAAAGGGTGGTCGTTTGTGTCTGCCGGTCGTTTTCTATCTGGGCACGCAAGTGGCGGAGCCGGTCAAAAACCAACGCATTCCGAACGCCATTCTTTTCTACCCGGTATGCTGCTGCTGCAACCTGTTCTATGGTATCGAGCCTTTCGTAAGCCTGAAGAGAACCTTTAAAATTAAAGAATGGTTTCGTCGCATCCAAGCCGGTTTTTCCGGAAACAAATTCCTCATTGGTAACCGGATAATGGAGAAATTGCCATAGATAGTCGAAGGGCATGTGGGATTTGACGAATGTTGCCGGGCTTACTTTAAAATAACTGTTGTTGATTTTCCGGAAAAAATGCCCGTCTTTGAGGTAGCCGGAGCCCCAGGTGGGATCAAACAAATACCAGGAAGTATCAATCCGGGCAGCGCTCCAGGCATGTGGGATGTAATCGGCAAAGCCGTTTTGCTTTGTGTATCCTTCAATTACATAAGATTTTACGCCTGCCTTGGTGCAGATGTCGGTAAAAAGCGCCGCGTAGTTACCGCAAATGCCTTTTCCGGTTTGAAGGGCTTTTTCAATCTTTTCCGACTTCTTTTCATAAAAATTAATGGCAAACATGTTTTCTACATCGTACTGGATATTAGCGGCTACCCAAACAAAAGCTGCACGTGCCTTTTCCAAGTCTGTCTTGAAGTGGGTATTGATGTAACCGGCAATCTGATCGGTTTTTTGAGCAAGTGATTGGGGCAGTTCGAGTGCTTTGCGATCAATGGCCGCATAATTTTCCGGAACTGGTTTTTGTGCCCAAACGCTGTGAGCAGAGATCAATAAAAAAGCAACAGACAGTAAAAATCGCATCGTGATTTAGGGTATTAGGTGAAAGCGCATAAGCGTTTAAAGGCTTACAGACGCAGCAACATCAAAAATAACTGCTAGCACATTGTTTTTACTGGAATGATGATTCGCGTGAGGGATAGAGGCGGCGCGAAGCAGGGCCGAAAGGACATGACAAATGCGCCAAATTTCCGGAAATTTCACGCTCACCCTTCCACCCTTTCCTACCTTTGCAGCCGTTTTTATTATGACGATTGAACAACTGAAAGAGCTGCGCGACCGCGTGGCGCACCTGCATAAATTTCTGCGCATCGAAGACCGGAAGGCGAAGGTTGCGAATGATAAACAAATGACGCTTTCGCCCGGCTTCTGGGATGATAACGCGCGCGCCACGGGCATCCTGAAAGAAATCAAGATGGACGAATACTGGATTGGCCTGTGGACGACCGCCAACGACGCGGTGGAAGATTTTGCGGTTTTGTTTGAATTTTGGAAAAGCGGCGAGGCCAGCGAAGAAGAGGTGAAAGCGGCTCACGAAAATGCGCTCACTACACTCGACGAGCTGGAGTTTAAAAGCACGCTCAACGAGCCGGAAGACGAACTGCCGGCCGTGGTGCAGATCAACTCCGGCGCGGGCGGCACCGAAAGCCAGGACTGGGCCGAGATGCTGCTTCGCATGTACCGGATGTATGGCGAAAAACAAGGCTGGAAGGTTTCGGAAATTGACGTGCAGTACGGCGACGGCGCGGGCATCAAACAGGCCACGCTGGAGTTTGAAGGACCTTTTGCCTATGGGCTGTTGAAAGCAGAAAGCGGCGTGCATCGCCTGGTGCGCATCTCGCCGTTCGACTCCAATGCGCGGCGGCACACGTCGTTTTCGTCCGTCCATGTGTACCCCATGATCGACGATACCATTGAGATTGAAATCAATCCGGCAGACGTGAAGATGGAAACTTCGCGCAGCGGCGGCGCAGGCGGTCAAAACGTAAACAAAGTAGAAACCAAGGTGCAGCTTACGCACATTCCCACCGGCATTGTGGTGGTGTGTCAGCAAGACCGGTCGCAGCTGGGCAACCGCGAACTGGCGATGCAAATCCTGAAAAGCCGTCTCTACGAAATGGAACTGCAAAAGCGCAACGCCCTTAAAGACGCAGCCAACGCCAACAAGAAAAAAATTGAGTGGGGCTCGCAGATCCGTTCCTACGTTTTCCACCCCTACAAGATGATTAAAGACCACCGAACCGATTACGAGGTGGGCAACGTGGGCCCGGTGATGGACGGCGAAATCGACGATTTCATCAAGGCGTACTTGATGAGTTTCCGGGAAGAAGTAGCGTAGCGGTCGTGCATATTTGTTGGATCGTTCCGGTTACGGCCCGGAATTAGTGTCTGAAGAGCCAGAGGCTGGTACTCTTTCGTTAAATTCAATGCACCTTCCGGATGGGTTCCGGAAATTTGTGCTCCACCGAATCTGATTCTGTAATTGTCCCATCCTACTCCCAAAAAATCCTTTGACCTCGGCATTCTCCTGCGACTGCTGAGCTATACCCGCCCTTACCGCAAAACGCTGGTGCTGGCCATCACGCTGAGCATTCTGCTGGCCGCCTTGTCGCCCGTGCGCCCGTGGATCATTCAGCAGTCGGTGGACAAGTATATTTCCGGAAAAGACTGGTCCGGGTTGTTGTGGATTTCCGGCATTCACCTGGCTGTACTGATTGTGGAAAGCGGGCTGCGCTTCTGGTTTGGCTACCGCACCGCCTGGCTCGGGCAGCGCGTGGTGACCGACCTGCGCGAAAGCGTTTTCCGGAAATTGCTGTTCCAAAACCTCGGCTACTACGACCGCACGCCTATTGGTACCCTCACCACCCGCACCGTAAACGATCTGGAATCGGTCAACGATGTGTTTTCGGAAGGCATGCTCTCTATCATCGCCGATGTGCTGGTGATTGTCTTTATCATCGTGGCGATGCTGCTTACCAACTGGCAGCTCACCCTCGTCTGCCTCGTGCCGTTTCCGTTTCTCATCTGGGCCACGTACTGGTTTAAAAACGCTGTCAATGCTTCGTTTCAGCGCGTCCGGAATGCCGTCTCGGCGCTCAATGCCTTTGTGCAGGAGCGGCTGGTGGGGATGCACCTGGTGCAGGCCTTTGCCGCCGAAGAGCGCGAAGCCGGAAAGTTCAACGCCATCAACACCGAGCACCGCGCAGCCAACATCAAAGCCATTTTCGCCTACTCGGTTTTCTTTCCGGTAGTGGAAATTATTCTGGCGGCCTCTACCGGCCTGCTGGTGTGGTACGGCGCCGTGCAAATCATGGGTGCGGAAGCTTCGGCGGGCGTCATCATAGCCTTTGTCATTTACCTCAACAACCTGTTTCGTCCGCTGCGCCAACTGGCTGATAAGTTCAACGTATTGCAAATGGGCCTGGTAGCCGGCGAACGCGTGTTTAAGGTGCTGGATTCCGACGAACAATTGCAGAACAATGGCAAAGTGGAAGCCAAAGATCTCAAAGGCGATGTCCGGTTTGAAGACGTCCGCTTTTCCTACGACGGCGAGACACCCGTACTGCGCGGCATCTCTTTCCACCTGCCGCCCGGCGACACGATGGCTGTGGTCGGGCCCACCGGCGCAGGCAAAACCTCGCTCGTTTCTTTGTTGGGAAGATTGTATGAAATTCAGGGCGGAAAAATCCTGATTGATGGCCGCGACCTGCACGACTACGACGTTTATTCGCTGCGCCGCAAAATTGGCGTGGTGTTGCAGGACGTGTTTCTTTTTTCCGGAAGCATTCTGGAAAATATTACCCTTCGTGACGAAGGCATTTCCAAAAGCCAGGTGATTGAAGTATGTCAGTTGCTCGGTCTCCACGAGCATATTATGCGGCTGCCCGGCGGCTACGATTTTCCGGTATTAGAGCGGGGCGGAACGCTCTCCCAGGGCCAGCGCCAGCTCGTTTCCTTTGCCCGCGCCCTGCTTTACAATCCGGCCATTCTGATTTTGGATGAAGCCACCGCTTCGGTGGATTCCGAAAGCGAAATGCTGATTCAAAAGGCAATTGATACCCTTATCGCCGACCGCACGAGCATCGTGATTGCTCACCGCCTCAGCACCATCCGCAAGGCCGATAAAATTCTGGTGTTGCAAAAAGGATCTGTGGTGGAAGAAGGCAACCACGAAAGCCTTTCGCAGTCCGGCGGCATTTATGCCCAAATGCTCCACGCGGCCGAGGAAGGCCAGAAGATGCTGTAAATGTCTTGGTATCTGGTGCACTACCCTCTTTAGTCTTTTGTCTATCATCTTTCGTCTTTTTGGGGCGTGCCCCTCCGCTAGCGCTCCGGGTCGGGCTTTCGGCTTTGCTGCGCGCCGCCTCTATCCCTCACGCATTTTCCGGAAATGGTCCTAAAATTTCCGGAAATCGGCTGTCCATGGTGCCTGTTGAAAGTCTTTGTCCAACCTTCCTGGCCCTTTGCCCGTTATCTCTGCCCAGTCCGCTTAAACTCCTTATGGTTCCCGGAACTTTTCTTGCAGCAACAGCCTTATTGGTTGGTGGCGGTGTGCTTCTCGCCCAGCCCGTTTTGGGGCAAAAGACAAAAGGCGAACGCCGCGAGCGCATCCGGCAGTCGCCGCACTACAAAGACGGCGCGTTTCAAAACCTGGAATACACGCCTGCTTTTGCCGAAGGCTACAGCCCGTGGAAGGTTTTTTACAGCTTCCTCTTTAAAAAGACGCCCAATAACGTTCCGCCCCATCCCATTCCCGGCGTGCAGACCGACCTCAAAAATCTGCCGCCCGATGCGGATTTGCTCGTCTGGTTTGGACATTCTTCGTATTATATGCAGGTAGCCGGGGTGAAGATTTTGATGGATCCGGTTTTCAGCAATCACGCCTCACCGGTTTCCGGAATTACAAAGGCTTTTCCGGGAACAGTCCGGTATGCCGTTGCCGACCTGCCCGAAATCGATTACCTGTTTATCTCCCACGACCACTACGACCATCTGGACAAAGCCACAGCGAAAGCCTTGCGCACGAAAGTGGGAAAAGTGGTGTGCGGACTTGGTGTGGGGGCCATTCTGGAAGCTTGGGGTTTTTCGCCGGAGCAACTCATTGAGGCCGGCTGGAACGAGACGTATCCTTTGGAGAAGAACCTTGTGTTGCATGCCCTTCCGGCACGCCATTTTTCTGGTCGCGGACTGAAGCGCAACAGCACCTTGTGGATGAGTTATTTATTGGAAACGCCTGCCGGAAAAATCTTCCTCGGCGGCGACAGCGGTTACGGAAAGCACTTCGCCCAAATCGGTGCACAATACGGCCCGATTGACCTCGCTATTCTGGAAAACGGACAATACAACCCCGCCTGGCACTACATCCACTGCCTGCCGGAAGAAACCCTGCAAGCCGCCCGCGACCTCGGCGCCAAAAACCTGATGCCGGTGCACAACGCCCGCTTTGCCCTTGCGCCGCACGCCTGGAACGAGCCCATGAAAGAGCTCACACGCCTGAATTCCCCAAATCCGCTGCATCTGGTGCGGCCCAAAATCGGCGAAGTGGTGGAGCTGTTTGACGGCGAAAAAGAGTGGCCGCAGTGGTGGCTGGATTAAGCTTTTTTCCGGAAATAAAAATGGTTTTTGAGGTGCGCAAACAGGCCTTTTAAAATGAAATAAGGCATCTGCCGTATTGAAGGACACACGAAAGGTTTTTCTCTTTGTGAAAGAGTTTTCCCCAAATATTTTTCACACTCCAAAAACCTTTTCGCTATGAAAACGAATGCGCCTCTTTACCTGCTGCTGGCTTTCTTTTTCTTCTTCAGTGCCCATGCACAGGCCCAGTGCGATGCCGTGTATGCCGACAACAATGTGGTTCTGGCCTCGGTAGGTAAAAAGCTTTACCGCTCCACCGACGGCGGCAACACCTTTCAACACATCCTGCTGGCCGGTGAAGACAATGTAGAAGTGCGTTGCATTACCAAAGTGAATAGCACCCTTGTTGCCGGTGGCATCAATGGGTTTATACGCGTCTTCCGCTCTACCGATAACGGCCTTACCTGGACGGCGGCCAACGCGGGTATGCCACAAATCGGCAGCAGCCACGTGGCCGTTCCGGTAGCGGCCCTGGGCTCGGGAAGCCGCGTTTTTATGGGAGGAACCAATTTTGCCAAATACTCGGACAACGAAGGCCAAAGCTGGACCGACATCCCGACCGTTCCCGGCAGTATGATGCTGGCTGTCAAATCTGTAAACGGAAAACTGTGGCTTTCTTCGGGCCAGCAGGTGCGCTCCAGCACTGATAACGGCACGACCTGGACGCAAACGGCCGCTAATCCTTTCTTTGGCGGCGCGAGCGCAGTAGGGTATGCCGAGTTTGGCAGCAAACTGGTTGTGCTGGGCATGTTGGGTGCCGGACAGGCCGTTAAACAAAGCCTGAACAACGGTGCAAGCTGGCAAACCATTGGCAGCCTGAGCGGCGGGCTGGACATGATTCGCGTGGGCAATACGCTATATGCCGCCGCGCAGGAAGGCTTTATGAAAAGCACTGACGAAGGTCAAACCTGGACCAACACGTGCAGCACCTTTCAGTATTACCAGTATGGCGGCAAAATGGCACCACACAACAACCATATCTGGATTGCTTCTATGAACGGACTGGTGAAATACGACACAGCTTCCGGAACCTGCTCACTGGTGAACCTGGGCGCCCAATCAATCGCGTCGGAAAACAGCCCCACGCACGCCGTTCAGGTATATCCCAACCCGGCAACCGACCGCGTCCACATTGCCCGCCTGCACGGTGCCTCCATTATTTCCGTCTATGACTGGAGCGGCAAAAAGGTGCATTCCGAAGAGACCGACCTGCCACAGATTTCCATTTCAACCCGCCATTTGCCTGCCGGACTTTACACCCTCATCGTGCAAAGCGCCGCTCATACTGCGCGCCACAAACTGCTGATTGCAGCGGACCGCTAAGGCAGGAAAAGAAATCTTCTGGCTTTCAAAACACACAACAATGGCTTTGCCGGATTGGACCTTTCTGCTGTTAGGAATACTGGTGGCGGTTGCCGGCGGAGCCTTTGTTTTTTTTCTTTTTTGGGGGAAAAACAAGACCCATATCGGGGCGCTGGAAGCGCGGCTCCGGGAAAAGCGAAAAGCATTGCAGCAACTGGAAGACTACCCCAGCCTGGAGGCGGATTATCAAAACCAGCTTGCAGCGATGCGGCAAACGCTGAGCCGCGAGATTCTGGACCTTCAGGAAGCGCTTTTCGCCCAAACCTTTTCCCGGAAAACCGACTCCGAAAAAGCCCGGTGAAAAGGCATTTTTCCGGAAATGATTTTTTGGTTTTAATTTTCTTTGGTTATGATTCATGTTGCCATCGCCGAAGACAATTATTTTCTTTTGCAGGCCATCCGGGAAAAGCTGGCGCTCTGCAAAGAATTCCGGGTGTGTTTCAGCGCCGAAAACGGAGCTGTTTTTCTTCAAAAGCTGGAAGCCGGCGACAAGCCGCATCTGGTTTTGATGGATATAGACATGCCGGTGCTGAACGGTATTGAGACCACCGAAATCCTCAAGAAAAAGCATCCGCAAATAAAGGTTTTGATGCTCACGGTTCTGGACAACGACACCCATATTTTCAACGCCATAAAAGCCGGCGCCGATGGCTATCTGCTTAAAGAAGTTTCGCCCGAAGAACTTCAAAAAGGTATTCTGGAAACCCTGGAAGGCGGCGCAGCGATGAGTCCTTCCATTGCCTTTAAAACCTTAAAGCTTTTGCGCAGCCCCATTCCGGAAAACGATACTCCGGCGGCGGATAGCGAAGGCGTGCTTTCCAAAAGAGAAACCGAGGTGCTGGAGCAGTTGAGCAAGGGCTTGAGCTACAACAGCATTGCCGAAAACCTGTGCCTTTCGCCTTTCACCATCCGCAAGCACATTGAAAATATTTACCGGAAACTTCAGGTGCATTCCAAGGTTGAAGCACTGGAAAAAGCCCGGAAAGAACGTTTTATCTGATGGATTTTGCCAAACGCCTGTGCCTGCTTTTTTTTCTGGCTGTCTGGAACCTCCGGGCCGGTGCGCAGCAAGGCGAGCGGATTGATTCCATCAGCAATCTGTCGGTTCCGGTAATTCAGCAAAACCTGCATGCGCTGCTTCCGGTGTTGCGCCAGAACGTGGCCGATGCCCGGCGGACGGGCAACGTGCGCGCAGAAGCCAAAACCTGCGGCCTGCTGGCACTGGCGCTTTATTTTAACGGCGACTACGACGAAAACATCGTTTTTGCCACCCGCGCCATCAATCTTTTTGAGCAGTTGGGCGACCACGAAAACATGGCCAAAGAATACAGCGAGCTGGGCTACCGGCTGAAGGCAACCAACATCGCCGACGCCGGGAAATACCTGCTAAAAGCAATGCGCCTGGCCGAGGAAGGCTCCTACATCCGCCCGCTGCTGAGCATCTACAACCAATACGGCGAGGTCAAATCCTTGCTGGGGCAGGAAGACAGCGCGCTGCATTATTTCTTTAAAGGACTGGCCGAAAAGCAAAAGGCAAACGACAGCATTGGCATTCCCTACAGCCTGGTCAATATTGGCTATGCGTATGCAAAACAGAAAAAATTTGACCGCGCCAAAAAGTATTTTGACCTGGCCATGCAATACCGGCAGGCGCTGAACGATCCCTACGGCATTGCCGACAGCTATGCTTATTACGGCGATTTGTATTTTGAGATGAAGGCCTACGCGCGGGCGGCTTTTTTTTATGAAAAATCCATTGCGCTGGCCGAAAAGCATCGTTTCACCAACCTGCTGCGCCATGATTTTCAGCAGGTTACGGAAGCCTATGAAAAAGCCGGCGACCTTGCCAACGCGCTCCGGTATCACAAGAAAAATGCCGTGCTCAAAGACAGCATCGTCAATCAGGAATCCTACAAAAAAATGGCCGAGCTGCAAATGCAGTTTGACGTCAGCAAAAAAGAAAACCAGCTTCTGGAACAGGAAGCGCTTGCCCGGAAACGCACCTATATCATCCGGCTGCTGGCCCTTGCGATTGCGTCTTTGGGCCTGATAGGGGCGATCTTCTACCGCTCGCTGCTGCAGAAAGCAAAGGCCCAGAAAAAAGAGTTTGAATTGCAGGCGGCCATTGAGAAAGTGGACCGGCAAAATCAGCTTCACGAGCAAAAGCTTTCCATCTCCCGCGATCTGCACGACAATATCGGTGCCCAACTCACCTTTATCATCTCTGCAATTGAAACCCTGAAAGCTACTTTCAGGATTCCGGACGAAGCCATCAACCAAAAGCTATATTCAATCAGCGCTTTTGCCAGAGACACTATGGGCGAGCTTCGCGACACGGTTTGGGCCATGAATCAATCGCAGATTCGTTTTGAAGAAATGTATGCGCGGATGATGAATTTTATAGAAAAAGCCCGTGCTTCCCACGATGCGGTGGACATCCGCTTTGAAATGGCTCCCGGATTGGAAAGCCTTTCTTTTTCTTCATTTGTGGGGGTTAATATCTACCGGATTCTTCAGGAAGCCGTTCATAATGCCTTGAAATATGCCGGTGCCGGAACGATTGAAATCCGCGCCACCGCAACTCCCAACGGCCTTGAAATTGCGGTAGCCGATAACGGGAAGGGCTTTGAACAGGCAACGATTACGCCCGGCAACGGCCTGCACAATATGAAAAAGCGGGCGCAAACCATTGGCGGTACCTTCTCAGTGCAGTCGGAGCAAGGCAACGGAACGGTTGTTCTTTTGGCCATTCCGCAAAGCAGGGCGTAACGAAATTTCCGGAAAAATGGCTGTTTTCAAGTGGATTTCAGCCTCGGGTGGAAGGCTTCAAAAAAAGCTCTTTTCCATTTTTAAGAAAAGAGCTTTTTAGGTCCGGCAGATTGAAAGTGGCATTTAATACTTGGTGATATCCAAATCAAACGAGCCGTCGGTTACGTTTTTGGTACTGCTGTAATCGTACTGTCCGTTTTTCTGCTGTTTGTACCCCTTAAATTTAAAACTGCCTTTGACGTGGGTATCGGTGATGGACGTAATTACAATTTCGCCGTCGGTGTCGCCATTCTGCGGCTTGGTTGTCCACAGTTCCGAGTTTTCCGACAAGCCGTTGGGCCAATAGTCGTACGACCCGGTTGCCAGATACCCATCTGTTGCCACCGTTCCGTCCGCGATTTTATAAGTTCCGGCTGTCCAGCCGGTAAAACCTGCTTTTATGGGCATCAGGTTGAGAATGACCGTGCGGTCGCTGTTAGAGGTCTGCCCGATGATTTGCAGCATTTTGGTACTCGCTACCGATTTGGCTTTCGCCTTGTTGTTGTCGGTCGGGAACTGCGCGCCTTCTACCTTACAGACAAAAGGCCCGGAAGCAGACGGACTTGGGGTAGCTGTTGAGTTGTTGTCTTTTTTGCAGGAAGCAAACGTGCCTGCAAGGGCGATGGCCAGTAATGCGTGGGAAAGGATTTTCATGGGAAACAGATTTAGAACAAAGGTCTTTTGGGATGCCACGCGCGCCTATACGCAGAACATCGTATTTCCGGCGTTCGGTTCATTTACTATGGGTTTCATCAACAGCTTTCCACAAGCCGCCTCAGTCATTCGTATTTCTGTATTCCGTTTCCTACCTTTGCGCAAAATTTCAGCAGGGGTAAGCATTCGTTTGAATGTGTTCCTCCGGCTTCTACCTTTTTAATTCTTCTCTTTTTATACCATGCCCAGCGTCGGTAAAATCAAGCAAATCATTGGTCCCGTGGTGGACGTGCACTTCC
>JAEWBT010000012.1 GCA_023391015.1 Bacteroidota bacterium | reverse complement strand
CCCGTCAGGTTTTTGAAACCTGACGGGTGTCGGCTTTGGATGTGTCTAGCGGTGGTGCCCCTTCAATGATGATTGTATACAAATGGCATACGTCTGAAAGGCTAAAACAAAAAAGTTCCGGAAATTTCCGGAACTTTTTATCTAAAGGAAAGCTTGGTAATGACTTTTTAGGACATCGCGTTTTTCACATCCGACTTTACATCTTTAGCGGTTGATTTCACATCCGAAGCTACATCTTTGGCACCGGATTTGATATCGGAAGCGGCATCTTTACCAGCTTCTTTGGCATTGTCGAGGACGCGTTTGCCTTTGTCGGCAGCTGCGTCGGCGTCGTCGAGGATGGCAGCAATCTTGCTTTTGGCGTCATCGTTAAGGCCTTCGATTTGGGTTTCCAGCATGGTGCGTAGGTCGTCAATACCGGCACCGGCACGGCCCATAAGCTTGTTGAACTGATCGCGCCACTTAGAAGCCGTATCAGCAAGGGTTTGGCGGGTTTCTTCGCCTGGTTCCGGAGCAACGAGCAGACCGATAGCGACGCCTGCAAGCAGGCCAATGGTGAATTTTGACATGGTTGGAGATTGGTTTTAAAGGGTTTTTATTAGAAAGAGGTTGAAGTCAAAGAAAGATTAGCGGCGGCCGCCAAACATACGGGCGATGAGCCAGATGATACCTACGACGACCAGTATTGCAACAATAATGCCGACATTAAAACCGGCTTTAAAAATACCGGCAATGGCGTCGCAGCTCGTCATAGTGAGCGCAAGGGCCGGCAGCAGGAGCAGGTGGTTTTTCTTCATGATTGGGATGGGTTTAGAAAGAGAGAGCTGTTGTGAAAAACCAAAGGGGTAAAATTTCGTGCCGCAACGCTTTTTATCGCTCTTTTTCCGGAAATCTCACCCGCCCAGAAGCTGCTGGCGGCGCAGCTGCCGGAGCTCATTTTGAAGCGTTTGCATTCGTTGCAGCAGGTGCTGAATGGTCTCAATCCCCGGCACATTGATGTCCAGGTCGTAATGCAGCCGGGCAAAGCGTTCCAGATCGCTTAATTCTTCAAAATAGATGGCCGGTTCGGCTTCTTCGGCCGCCTGCCGGATCAGGCCGTGGTCGATCAGGGTTTGAATAAAATCGGGTGCTACCGGTTGGTGGTAGGTGCAATATTCGCGGATGGTAATGACGGTGCGTTCCATAGGAAAGGTTGGATGCTTTGCGTTGGATAATGTTGGAGCCCTTCGGGCGTTGGATCTATATGCAGTCCATCGCTTTGTGTCTCCAAGGGCGAATTGCATTCGCCCCTATGTCTTCCTCTTTTGTCTATAATCTTTCGTCTCTACCGTCCTGCCAGCTTCTCAAACGCACTTTTTTGTTCGTCCGTAAGACTGGTGGGAATTGAAACTTTATAAGTCACGTACAGGTCGCCGAAGGATCCTTCTTTTTTATAAACGGGAAAGCCTTTGCCCTTGAGCCGCACTTTTTCGTCGGGCTGGGTGCCGGGTTTCACTTTCAGTTTCACAGCGCCGCTGAGTGTGGATACCTGCACCTCGCCGCCTAAACCCGCCGTGTAGAGGTCAATAGGCACTTCGGTATAGAGATCATCCCCCACCCGTTTCAGATTCGGCTCGTCGGCCACGCGAAAGGTGATGTACAAGTCGCCCGCCGGTCCGCCATTCGCGCCGGGGTTGCCGTATCCTTTGAGTTTTATTTTTTGTCCGTCGGCCACGCCTGCGTGGATGGTGATGCGTACTTTCCGGTCGCCCACCGAGAACTCTTGCGGATGGGTCCGGGCCGCATCGCGCAGGCTGATGCTGAGTTGCGCTTCTATATCCTGCCCCCGGAACTGCGATTGTCGGCGACTGCCGCCGCCACCGCCGCGATTCCCGAAAAGCGATTCAAAGAAATCTGAATAATCTTCGCCGCCGCCGCTGTAGGAGAAATCCTGCCACGCGCCTTGTTCGCCAAAGCCACCGAAGCCGCCTCCGCCAAACGGATTCCCACCGCCACCAGCGCGTTGCTGCCGTTGTTGGGCTTCAATCTGCTCGGCGTGCATCCAGTTTTCGCCGTAGGTGTCGTATTTCTTGCGTTTATCAGGGTCGCCCAGTACCTCGTTGGCTTCGTTGATTTGCTGAAACTTTTGCTTGGCTTCCGGGTTGTCGGGGTTCACGTCCGGGTGCCACTTGCGCGCCAGTTTCCGGTAGGCTTTTTTGATGGCATCGGTCGAAGCCGATTTATCCACGCCCAGGGTTTTATAGTAATCGATAAAGGCCATACAAAAATCAAATTTCCGGAAAACCAAAAAGCCCGTGCCAGAAGACACGGGTCTTTTGATTTTATGGATTATGGAGTCGTTTCCCGGAGATTTCCCCAAAATCGCTACTCCACCGGCAACTCTTCCGGACTTTCCGATGCCCGGTTGCGCAACTTGATGTTGAGCAACTCCACAATCAGCGAGAAGCCGAGGGCGGTGTAGATAATCGCCTTGCTGACTTCTTCATGGAAGCCGGAGGCAATCAGCACCACGCCGATTACAATCAGGAAGCTAAGGGCCAGCATTTGCAGCGTCGGGTATTTGTTGATCAGCCGCGACACCGGACCGGCAAATAGCATCATAATGCCGATGGAAACAATCACAGCGATAATCATAATCAGCACGTTTTCTACCAGGCCTACAGCGGTGAGGATGGAGTCAAAGGAAAAGACCAAATCCACCAGCACGATTTGGATGAGCACGGCACCGAGTCCAGCCATTTTCACTGGCTTTTGACCGGCCTTTACCGGCGCTTCGCGGCGCAGCTTGTGGTGGATTTCCAGGGTACTTTTTACAATCAGAAAAAGCCCGCCGGCGATGAGAATTAAGTCTTTCCAACTGAGTCCGAGCGGCTCGTCGGTTACGCCGGGCACGCGTGGTAGCGTCACCACCGCCTCTTTCAGCCCGATAATCCAGTTGATGCCCAGCAAGAGCGCCGTGCGGAACACCATCGCCAGGACCAAGCCGATGTTGCGGGCCTTGCCTTGCTGGTGGGCGGGTAGTTTTCCGGCAACGATGGAGATAAAAATAATGTTGTCAATGCCGAGTACAATCTCCAGAAAACAGAGCGTAATCAGCGACACCCAGACACCCGGGTCGGCGAAGTTTGGAATAATCAGGTCCATGTGAGCGGCCCCTCCCCGGCCCTCCCCGAAAGGGAGGGTGACGGCTTATCAGGAGCGATGATTTTTAGGTTGTGAAGTTGATAGATTTTTTGAAGAAATTGGGGAAACTTCTGGTCTGGTATTGAATAATGTGGGAGCTTTGGATGCAGGTCGCGTTAGCGACCGGATGTTTGTAGAAGAAGCTGGTGTCTGAATTGGGTGGTCGCTTCGCGACCGAATGTTTGTTTCTCAGTTTTAGTTTTTAGACTTGACAAGTCTATTAGCAGGTTGTCCGGGGAGTTGTCAAGTCGGAGTGATTTTCCGGAAATTTCCGAAAAAATTTATGCCTCCCAACCGCCCCCCAGCGCGCGGTAAAACTGAATCATGGTTTCGTGGAGGCGGGCTTTGGTTTCAATGACGTTGAGCTCGGCTTCGAGGGCGGCGCGTTGCGCGGTAATCACTTCCAGATAGTTGGCGTAGCCAACCTTATACAGCTCGTTGGCCATGTCCACCGCATTTTCCAAAACAACGGCTTCCTCACGGTTGAGGGTGTACACACCTTGCAAATTTTGCAGCCCGCTTTGCGCCACTTCCAGTTCCCGGAATGCGCCGGTAAACGCCTTGTTGTATTGCTGAATGGCAATTTGCCCTTCGGCCCGCGAACTGCGAATATTGGCTTTAATAGCGGTGCGGTTGAAAACCGGTGCAGCCAATCCACCGGCAAGGCCAAACGCGATAGAGGCCGGGTCAAAGAGGAGCCCGCCGCGGAAGGATTGCAGACCTACAAACGGATTCAGATTGAGCGAGGGCAGCAAGGCGGCGCGGGCGGCGGCCACATCGTAGCGGGCAGCTTCCAATTCCAACTCGGCCTGCGCAATATCCGGACGGCGACTGATAACGGTGATGGGTAATCCCTGCAAAGCGGCCGTGGGAACCGGCAGCGCCAGAAAATCGTTGCTGCGCAGAATGGGCTGTGAAAAGCGACCCAATAAATAATTGATTTCGGCTTCCACGCGAACGGTTTCCTGGGTGGTGCGCAGGCGGGCGGCGCGGGTGCGGAGGAGCTGCGCCCGGAATTGTTCTACGCCCAATTGGGTAATCCGTCCGGCTTCTTTCTGGATTTCCGAGATGACCAACGCGCTGTCCTGCAGGGCGATGTTTTGATCCAGCACGGCGGCCTGTGCGTCTAAGGAAAGCAGCTCGTAGTAGCGCGAAGCCACTTCCGAAACCAGCGTCGTTACGATTACCCGCCGACCCACTTCGGTGGCCAGCAGGCGCAGCTGTGCTGCTTTTTGGGCGGACTTTAGCTTGCCCCAGAGGTCTATTTCCCAGTTGCTTTGCAGCCCCAGGAAATAGCTTGGCACCAGGGGCAAAGGCACCTTCTGATCTTCCTCAATATTTCCGGAAAGATTGGTGTCAAAGTTACCAACGCCTTCCATCGTGTATTTGCCGTAGCGGTTAAAACCAGCGCCGGCGGTAGCGTCCACAGTAGGCAGGCGGGCGGCGCGGCGCGTGAGCAACTGGCTGCGGGCGATTTCAATGCGTTGCGCGGCAATCAGCATATCGGGACTGCGGCGCACGGCTTCGTTCAGCAAGTCGGATAAGTGGGCATCGGCGAAAAACGCTTTCGGGTCCAGCGGGGGCAGCGCGGTGGTGTCGGCAGTGGCGCTGAAGCGAGCGGGAACGGAGAGTTGGGAGCGTAACGCGGCGGGCTGCGTGGTTTTGCAGGCGCTCAGGAAAGAAACGGCCAACAGAGCCAGCGCACCGGTTTGGATTTTGGTATTATGTAGAAAGCGGAAAGGCTTCATGGTGTGGTTTGAGTATTTTCCGGAAAAACCTGTCCGGTTTCATCTGGGGCAGGCATAGCCTGCGGGATATTCAGACAGAGGCGCAGCCGACGCCTAACAACTGGTTCCCGGAAATTTCCGGAAAATGCGTGAGGGATAGAGGCATTGTTTGAGCTCCTGCCCAGCGTGTTGGCCCTTGTGCGGTGGCGGGCAGAGCGAGTGCCGAAAGCCCGACCCGAAGGGGCACGCCCAAGAAGACGAAAGATTATAGACAAAAGACAAAAGAGGGCCTTGCAAGGTCTTTTTATACTTCTTCAACAAGGACAGGTTGGGGTTTCAGGGCGGGTGGCGCTTTGGGTGCGACAGGCGCCTTCTTTTTGCCCATAGACGCAAACAGGACGTACAATCCCGGCACGATAAACGCGCCGAAAAGGGTGCCGGTGAGCATGCCGCCGACGGCTGCGGTACCGATAGAGCGGTTGCCCATCGCGCCCGCACCGGAAGCAATGGCCAGCGGAATCAGGCCGGCGATAAAGGCGAAGGACGTCATCAGGATAGGCCGCAGGCGCGAGACCGCACCTTCAATAGCGGCTT
>JAEWBT010000083.1 GCA_023391015.1 Bacteroidota bacterium | reverse complement strand
GCCCGCCATCGTGAGACCTTCGCGTAGAAAAATATCGCTTATCTCTTCCTGCACCAGCTGCCCTACCTGTTTTTGTCGTTTTGTTTCTTCCATGATTTTTTTATTTCGCTCTTAAAAAGAGTGCCTTTCCCAAAATCCACACCGCTGCGGCATGGGGGCGTTAAAGTTACGAAATGCCCCGCAGGGAAGGGTTTCCTATAACGTATCTTCGGCAATTCTTAGCAAACACCTGATGAAGTCCTTATCTTTTGCCTTTTTGGCTGCCGTTTCGCTGACGTGGATTTCCTGCGAAAAAGAAATCGGCCCAATTATCAATTTTGATGTGCCGGTTGCCAGCGTGGATACCACCTACATGGCCAATCCGGAAGCAGCTACACCCCGCCGCATACTGATTGAGGAGTTTACCGGCGTAACCTGCACCAACTGCCCTGCCGGCCACACCAAGATTAAAAACATGATTGAAGCCAACGCAGGCCGCATCTCTGCCATTGGGTATCAACCATTCAATATTGGGCAGGCCAACCCGGCGAAGGAAACGCGCACCGACAACCGCACTCAAAAGGGCACCGATCTGGGTAAAAGCTTTGGCGGGGTGCCTTACCTGCCCTGTGCTGCTTTTAACCGCGTTCCGGAAGGCGGCGAACTGCTGCGCGCCCGCACTCAGTGGGACGCGATGCTGGCCAACCGGCTGAAAGAAACGTCGCCGCTGAACATGACAATGACAAGCGCTTACGACTCCACGACCCGCGAACTGACGGTAACGGTGCGCGTCGCTTACACGGCCGACGTTTCTACCAAGCACAACCTGACTGTGGCCCTGACCGAAGATCATATCATTGATGCACAGGAAGAACTTATTGCGGGTGGACAGATCATCACTCATGAAGACTATGACCACAAGCACGTTTTCCGGGATTTCCTGTCCTCGGTTACCGGCGAAGCCGTGCTGGATGCTATGGCAGTGAAGACGGCAGGCCGCGTGTATGAGCGCCGCTTCACCGCTAAACTGGATCCGAAATGGAATGCTGCTAACTGCACCGTTACGGCTTTTGTACACAATCAGGATGGAGCCGACCGGGCTGTTTTGCAGGTAGTTGATAAAAGCCTTTAAGCGCAATGTCTTTTCTGGTTAAGAAAAATAATGTGGTGCCGGTTCTCGGCCTGTGTTTTCTTTTTTCGTGTAAATCTGCACCTACCGACGACACGCCTGCAACGCCGGAAAGTCCGGCTGCTTCGGCAGCCGTTCCGCAATCCCTGCTCACCTTTAGCGCCGACAGCGCGTATGAGAATATCGCCCGGCAGGTGAGCTTCGGGCCGCGCGTGCCGGGAACGAAAGGACAGCGCGACTGCGCCGCGTGGCTGGAGGCCAGCCTGCGTCGCCACTGCGATACGGTCATCGTGCAGTCGGTATCGGTGAAAGGAGGAGATGGCAAGATGCTGCCCTGCATCAATCTGATCGGCAGTTTTAACCCCGCCGCACAGCAGCGCTATTTACTGCTGGCCCACTGGGACACGCGCCCCTGGGCCGACATGGATACCAAAGAAAAAGACAAACCCATCGACGGGGCCGACGACGGCGGCAGCGGTGTAGGGGTGTTGCTGGAAATTGCCCGACAGTTAAGGCAAACACCGCTTACCGCCAACGTGGGGGTGGATATCCTCTTGGTGGATGTAGAAGACTACGGCAAATCCGAGTGGGGCGACGACTCCTACGGGCTGGGCACGCAATACTGGGCGCGCAATCCGCATGTGCCGGGCTACCGTGCCGAAGGCGGCATTTTGCTGGACATGGTGGGCGCACAGGGCGCACGCTTCCCGATGGAGCAAACCTCCCGGATGTATGCGCAGCCGTTGCAGGATAAGATATGGCAAACGGCTAACGCAGCGGGCTACTCTTCTTATTTCTCCTACGAAATGAGCGCAGGCGGCGTGACAGACGACCACACCTTCGTCAACGAAATCGCCAAAATCCCCACCATTGACATTATCCACCTGACGCGCGCCACGCCGTCTGGGTTCCCGGCTCACTGGCATACCCACAACGACGCGATGCCGGTGATCGACCGCGGGCCGCTCGGCGCAGTGGGCAACACGGTGCTGGCTTTTTTGCGGCAGTTGCAGCCTGCATAGCCATGTTGGAGCTTCGCGTTGAAAGAGTGCTGGCGCATTGCGTTAGCGTTTTCGGCGTTCAGGTTCCGTCAGGTTTAGGCTGCCCTCCTCCTCCCGGCCCCCAAACCCGTGTGCCTATATTTGCGCCGCTATTTTTCCCGTTATTATCTTTTCCCGCGTGAAATACCGTTCCGTTTTGTTGCTGATTTTGCTTGTTTTGGTGATTGACCAATGGAGCAAGGTGTATGTGAAAACCCATTTCTACTACGGCGAAGAAATCAAATACATCGGGGATTGGGCGCGGCTCCATTTCCTCGAAAACGAAGGCATGGCCTTTGGCCTGAAGATCAGCAATACGCCGATTGGCAAGCTGGTGCTCACGCTCTTCCGCCTCGGCGCGGTGATTTTTGGGTTCAATCTAATCTATCGCTTTGTCAAAAAAGGCGCATCCAAAGGCCTCATTATTTGCAGTGCCCTTATTCTGGCCGGCGCACTGGGCAACCTGATCGACTCGATGTTCTATGGGTTGATTTTCTCGGAAAGCACTTACGACGTGGCCCGCATCGTGCCTTTTGGGCAGGGCTATGGCAAATTTCTGCATGGCCGCGTGGTGGATATGTTCTACTTCCCCCTTGTAGATACCCAACTACCGGCGGGTTTTCCCCTTATCGGTGGCACGCGCATCAGCTTTTTTGAGCCGGTGTTCAACGTGGCCGACGCCGCCATTTCTATTGGGGTGATTGCCCTGCTGCTGTTTCAGAAACGCTTTATGGGCAGGCCCCTGCCACCGGCTGCCGTAAAGGTGGAGAAGGGATAAAAAGACCTTTTTGCTATCCACAAAAACCTTTTGACCCCTCCCAGATCTTTACATCCCTACACCGCAAACTATTTGCGCCATCCTACACGCTTACAGGGGTTTTAAAATTTCTTGCGCCTTCGCCTTTGGCTGGTTGGTCGCGGAGCGACCCAATGTTTGTAGCCCAAAGTTTGGATTTTGGGGAAGGTCGCTTCGCGACCCAATGTTTGTCCGGGAGATTGCAGGACAAACCTTAGGTCGCGAAGCGACCTTCCTGCTAATTATGCCTATGCAGCTACAAACATTTGGCCCCGCTGGGGCCATCCGGAAAGAAAGACCCAAAAGCAATTGGGTGTTCTAAACGATTCGGCCCGGAAATATTTCCTGGAATCGTAAAAATATCTTCAAACCTGTAGCCGGAGGCCTCCGGCATGATAAAAACACGTGTAGACCTATAGAAAGAAAATCCTGTGTGCCATCCTACACGTGTAGACCTATAGGAAGAAAATCCTGTGTGCCATCCTACACGTGTAGACCTATAGGCAGAAAATTCTGTGTGCCATCCTACACGCGTAGACCTATAGGCGGGAAATTCCGGCAGCCTACCTTAAGATTTTTTTCCGAGTCTGGAAAAGGCCGCTTATTTCTGGCGATATAAAGGGCTTTTAAGCAATCCCCACTTATGCAGCCGGTGCACCAGGCTCACGCGCAACACGCCGAGACCGTACTTCATACTGCGCGAAAAATTGATGGAAGACGCTTCCTCGAAGTACTTGGTGGGGCAGGTAATCTCGCCGATTTCGTAGCCGTTCATGAAAATCTGCGAAATCATCTCGTTGTCGAAAACAAAGTCGTCGGAGTTGTGCGAGAAGTCGATGCTTTGGATCACTTCTTTAGAAAAAGCACGGTAGCCGGTGTGGTACTCCGATAGTTTTTGGCCAATCATAACGTTCTGAAACATCGTCAGAAAGCGGTTGGCGATGTATTTATACATGGGCATCCCGCCCCGAAGCGCGCCTTTGCCCAAAATGCGCGAGCCAAACGAAACGGGATAGACGTCATAGGCAATCATGGCCGCCATGGAATGCACCAGCAGGGGCGTGTATTGGTAATCGGGGTGCAGCATCACCACAATGTCGGCCCCCAGCTCCATGGCCTTGGCATAGCAGCTTTTCTGGTTGCCGCCATAGCCTCGGTTCACGGCATGGCGCACGATGTGGCGAATGCCGATTTGCGCGGCCACCTCGGCGGTATTGTCGGGGCTTTTGTCATCCACCAACACCACGTCATCCACGATGTCAAACGGAATTTCGCGGTAGGTGCGTTCCAAAGTCAGTGCAGCGCGGTAGGCGGGTAGAACCACCACTACTTTTTTGCCATTGAGCATAAGAGTGCGAAAGTAAGTTTAAATGCGGATGCCTTTTTGGAAAACGGCTTCGGCGGTCATTTTCATGCCCGTTACCACCAAGTTGCTGGTGGTGTGGGCCAGCAGGCGGCCTGCTTCGTTGTAAACATGCACCTCTGCGTTCAGGATTTTCTTACCGGCCCGCACGATTTTGCCGTGTGCCTTCAACACCTCGCCGGCCATGGCTGTGTAGAGGAAATCGGTGGTCAGGTTCACTGTTGTGTAATGCTGTTCTAACCCCAGGCTCAGGATGGCCCAGCCAATGGCTTCGTCGCAAAGGGTAGCCATCATGCCGCCGTGAATGCCGCCGTAGGGGTTGGTCATTTCCGGGCGGATGGGCATGGAAAGCACAATGTCGCCGGCTTCGGCAGCTACCAAGGTGATGCCCAGCCAGTTTCCGGTGGGCGAAGGGGTGCCTTCGATGCGCTTGCCCAGAAATCGGGCACGCATCTGGTCTATAATGGTAGCGGCGGATGTGGGAGAATCGTTCAAGGAAGGCTTCTTTTGGGGGGACTAAAACAGGCGCAAAAGTACTATCTGCGTGGGTCGGCGATGCGGGAGTTACTTTCGCGTTTCCTTTCCTCAATACTTTCCTTACAATCATGACGATTACCCAGCTTGAATACGTTATCGGCGTGGCCACCTATCAAAGTTTTGTGGCGGCGGCAGAGAAATGCTTTGTTACGCAGCCCACCCTGAGCATGCAGATTCAAAAGCTGGAGGAAGAATTGGGGATTAAGATTTTTGACCGAAGCCGCCACCCGATTGTGATCACAGAAGTAGGCGAAGTGGTGGTGGAACAGGCCAAGATTGCCCTGGCCGAAATCCGGAAAATCTACACCCTGATTCAGGATAAAGAAGGGAAAATGACCGGGCACTACCGGCTGGCCGTGATTCCAACACTTGCGCCCACGCTGCTGCCGGGATTGCTGCGCCGCTTCAGTACCGATTATCCTGGCGTGCAGTTGCAGGTCCGGGAAATGGAAACAATAGCCCTGATCAAGGCGCTACGCGATGGGGAGATTGATTTTGGCTTATTGAGTACGCCCGTGGAAGGGCCGGGCATCCGCGAGTATCCTGTTTTCGAAGAGCCACTTGTGGCTTATTTCTCGGCAACGGGCTGCGAAGCAGCGCTGGCCAAGGCCCGCGTGGCACCCGCCGATATTGACCTGAAAAAAATCTGGATGCTCAACGAAGGCCATTGCCTGCGCAACCAGGTGCTGGACTTGTGCAGCGACTACCTGGACCAGCTTCAGGCCAACCAGCCCTTCCGCTACGACAGCAGCAATGTGGAAACCCTGCACCGCATGGTGGATGCCAATCCTGGCACGCTCACTATCCTGCCGGAGCTTTCGTTGCAATCGTTTAACGAAGACATGTTGGCGCGGGTGCGCTACTTTGATACGCCGGAGCCGGTGCGTGAGGTGGGCGTAATCACTACTGATTATTTTGTGCACACCAGCCTGCTGGAAGGGTTATTGCAAACGGTTTCAAGCTTGGTTCCGGAAAGCATGCGCACCCAACGCAAAGGCCGGAAAGTATTGCGCATTCAAAGCGCGCGGCTGTAGGGGTTGGAACTGCGTGTTGGAGGTGCGCGTCGAAGCCCGCCAGAAGGCTGCCGCAGTGCCCTGTTTCAGAATGGTTCAGGCTTTCTGCCAAAGAATAATCCGGTTGATGCCTTGCGAAAGGGTTTTGTAGCCGGGCATTACTGCGGCGAGGGTTTGCTGAAATGCCTCCCAGCTGGCGTCGTTGTTGATGATAAAATTCATCACCAGCGGGCCGCCGGGCCGCAACCGCGCAAGGCACCGTTGCAAAAAGAGCGGCTGAAGCGCAAAATCGGGCACTTCCCGCCCCCGGAAGATATCCACAATCACCACGTCAAACAGCCTTTCTTCCAGCGTTACGTAGGTTTCGGCGTTTTCGCAGATGAGCTCTACATGGTCGGCGTGGCCTTCGGCAGCCAGAATTTCGCCGGCCAGCGTCAGGATTGCTTCGTCTAAATCCACCAGCGTGATTTGCGGGCGTGCCTTGTATTTCTTATCCAATACCAGAACCGCGCTGCCAATGCCGGCCCCCAGCACCAACACCTCCTTCCAAAAAAGAACCTCTTTTTTCAACGCCTTAAACGCCAGGCGCATGGGTGAATACACCGCGCCGTCGGAATAGAACGCATCGGCGGTTGCCAGTTGCCAGCGCCCGCGATAGCGATACAGTTCCAGCCGTGCGTGCTGCGGGCTTTGAGTCGCAAATACCCGGACCGGGACGAGATAGCTGAGGATATGTTGAGTAGGGGAAAGCCGCATGGCTGTCAAAAGTAATGGCTGGCCTGCGAGACGGTTTGGGGGTATGTACTTTCCGGAATTCCGGGGAAAGTGCTGGTGTCTTTTCATAAAAAAAGAGACCCCACCAAAGTCGGGTCTCTTTTTAGAAAGAACAGATTGCACAGGCGCTTAGCGGCCCTGCGGGCGATAATACTTCATGGCTTCGGGCATCAGGCGTTTGATGTTGGCAATACGGGTCGCATCGGAAGGGTGAGTACTCAGGATTTGCGGCGGCTTGTTGCCACCGGAGGCGGCCGCCATGCGCTGCCAGAACGGAATGGCCTCCTGTGGGTTGTAGCCCCCCAGGGCGGCAAAGATGAGACCCATCCGGTCGGCCTCCGACTCCTGATCGCGGGCAAACTTGAGTGTGCCCAATTGTCCGCCCACACCCACGGCAAGGTTAAACAGATTGGCTGCCTGCGATGGGCGGCTGGAAAGCACGGCACCCAGTGTTTCGCTGCCCACCTGAAGGGCCAATTGCTGGCTCATGCGCTCGCTGGAATGGCGGGCTACGGCGTGGGCAATCTCGTGGCCCATCACGATGGCAAGGCCCGCTTCGTTTTGCGTGAGCGGCAGCAGACCGGTATATACTACTACTTTGCCGCCCGGCATACACCAGGCATTGGCCTGATTGTCATTCACAAGGTTGAACTGCCATTGATAACCGGCGATGGCCTCTTGCTGCCCGGTGCTGGACAGGTAGGTTTGGACGGCACCTGCCAGGCGGTTGCCCACGCGCTTTACCATCTCGGCATCGCGCGAAGCGCCGCTCACCGGACGGTGCTCTGAAAGAAATGCAACGTATTGCTGGTCGGCCATTTGTTGCATCTGGGTTTCATCCACCAGCGCCAGCGAGCGGCGGCCCGTAATGGGATTGGTGTAGCAGGAAGAAACCGTAAATGCAGTAGAAAGTGCAATGGCGGCGAAGGTGAATTTTCTTTTCATGTGGTATAAGATGCTTTTAAGAGAGAGATGTTTAAGCATCCCGGTTTTCCGGAAATTTCCGGAAACCGGATGGCTCTGAAAATCCCTTAGCAATTCGCGTACCATCAAAAGAAAAGCGCAACCTTATTTCCGGTTGCGCTTTTTTAAATTCACTTTGCTTTCGTTGCCATGCAGGAGCCGGTCAATGTTTTTGTGGTGTGTTAAAATCACCATCAGCGCCGTAGCAATAGCAAACAGCTTATAAGTTAATTCCGGTTCCCGGAAAATGAATAAAATCAATACTGGAAACGCAATGCTCGCTACAATAGAAGAAAGCGAAACGTAGCGCGTAAGGAACAGCATGAAAAGAAACACAGCCACAAGGCTCAGGGCAACCGCCGGCTGAATGGCCAAGATCATACCGAAAAGCGTAGCAATGCCTTTTCCACCCCGAAAATCGGCCCAGATCGGAAAAATATGGCCCACTACAGCGGCCAATCCCATAAAGATTTGCAGGTTGGTCATGGCCTCTGAACCCCAGGCATATTGCGACAGCAAAGCCAGCTTAACCGCGCCAAAACCTTTCAGCATATCCACCAGCATAACGCCGGTGCCGGCTTTTGGCCCCAAAACGCGAAAGGTGTTAGTCGCACCCGCATTTCCGCTTCCGTGCTCGCGGATATCCATACCATAAATATTCTTGCTTACCCACACAGCGGTAGGGATAGAACCAACAAGGTAGGCGAGAAGTATCAGGATTGCTATGTTCATTAAGGCAGCTACTGGTAAACTGGGTTGTAAATATAGGGCCTGTTTTGGAATTCGCAGGACTTCCAAAACACAAAAATGCCCGCTTCAGCCTTTTTTAAGATTGAAGAGGGGTAGATATTAAGGGATTGTTGTTTTTAGTAAAACGCAGGCAAGCCCAGTTGCCCTCATGCAATTTTTGGCAGTAGCTAAAATTTTCCTTTTCGAAAGCTTCCTGGAGCAGGGAAACATCTTCTGCTAAAATGCCGCTCAAAACCAGCACACCGCCGGCAGCTACGCTCTTCGCAAGTGCGGCGGCATGAGAAACCAAAATATTCCGGTTAATATTGGCAAGCACAATATCGAACGTCTGGTTCTGGGCCGTCTCCAGCGAACCTTCCCTGACTTCCACCTGCTGACAAGCATTTACAGCAACATTTTCACGGGCATTCTCCACCGCACCAGGGTCGTTTTCGATTGCCAGCACAGCGGCTGCGCCCAGTTTCTCCGCCAGAATCGCCAGGACGCCGGTTCCGGCCCCAAAATCCAGCACCTTTTTTCCGGAAAATGTCAATCCTTCCATCATTAAAATCATCATTCGGGTGGTGGCATGGTGGCCGGTGCCAAACGACATTTTCGGGGTAATGGAGATCTGGTGTGCATAACCGGTTTCGGCGGGATGGAAATGGGCATGGATACGACAGAACTGCCCGATAACGACCGGCTCAAAACTGCTTTCCCAGATTGCATTCCAGTTTTGCGGCTGAATGATCTGCTTCCGGTACCCGACACCAGCGACCGTTAAAAGGTCTTCCACTTCGCTCTTCCGGATAGAATCTACACTGCCGTAGGCAGCCAGATTTCCGGGAATTTCCTCAAAGCCATCAAAACCAAGCTCCGAAAGTTGGGCGATTAAAATATCACGTTGCTGCGGATCCGTTACTTCAATAATCCATTCTTCATGGAAGGCAGCAGAACTGTTTTGCATATTAGTTGTGTTTTAAAAAGGTGTTTGGCTCGCAGATGCCACAGATTTTCACAAACAAAAGCACCAAATTTCCGGAAAACAGCCAGTTTTTAAAAGCTAAAAATGGCTGTCGGTATGGAACCAACAGCCATTTTCAAAAGGGTTTTTGAACAATCCTTAATCGCGGTTTACGCGGCTGCCGGGACGACCGGAATCGCTTTCTGAATCGTTGTTATCATCTTCATTCATCTTCTCGTCCACTTGCAGGTTTTTAGACTGCTGGTCAATAGACCCCGGTTTAGCGGAGTTGAACTGCACACGGCGGCCTGCTTCGTCGCCCACAATCCGGAATTCGGTGCGGCGGTTGGCCTGCCGGCCTCGTGGGTTGTCTTCGCCATTGATTTCGTTGGGTGCCGCCGGAACTTCATCTCCAAAACCTTTGGCGTTCATGCGGTCGGGGCTGATGCCTTTGGCCTGCAGGTAGTTCAGCACGCTTTCAGCACGGCGGCGGCTCAGCGCTTTGTTATACTCGCTGTTGCCAATCGCATCGGCATGGCTGTAGATGTCTACCGAGAGGGAAGGGTTATCCCGCATAAAAGACGTTAGCGAATCCAGGGCAACCATAGATTCCGGGCGCAACTCAGCTTTATCATAGTCATAGTAGATATTGTTGACACGGAAGGCCATGTCCACACTGTCCACCATGATAGTAGTTGAAATATCGCCATCCGGGTCAGTACGCTTCATGCCGGTCGTGCTTACTGTGGCACGGCTGCTGAAATAGCCAGGCTTGTCGCCGGTGATCACGTAGTTGTGGCCACGGCTGGTGTTGAAGGCAAAGGT
The DNA here is from genome assembly GCA_023391015.1 of Bacteroidota bacterium. Classification (GTDB taxonomy): domain Bacteria; phylum Bacteroidota; class Bacteroidia; order Chitinophagales; family Chitinophagaceae; genus UBA1952. Next base: position 36,107 of record JAEWBT010000083.1, on the reverse strand, counting down.
GCCATCGGTACTGTTGTAAGTGCGTGTGGCACCGGTTTCGTCCACCATGCGAACGACCACGTTGGGAACAAGTTTACCGGTGCGGCGGTTTACGACGCGGCCTGTAGCGCGTAGCTTCGGCTCATATTGAATGCGCCAGATGTCATCGCAGCAGGTGGGGTTTTTCAGGGAGATAGAGCCAATGCGGTTAGAAACCACATAAGCATCCGGCTTTCCTACCGGGTCTTTGATATAATACAGTTCATCAGCCGAGGTGTTGATCGGATAGCCGAGGTTGGTCAGGTTAGAGTAGCGGGAGGGGCCGCCATCAGCGCTGAAAATGTCGAAACCGCCCATTGTCACCCAGCCATTGGAAGCAAAATACAGCTTGCCCACGCGGGAATCGTAGTAAGGAGTGATTTCGTCGCCTTCAGTATTGATGCTTTTACCGACGTTTTGCGGACGGCGGTAAATTCCGGTACGCGGGTCAATTACGGAGTACCAGATGTCGTACCCGCCACGGCTTTGCAGCTTGCGGTTAGAAGAGAAAAAGAGGATTTCTTTCTTGCCTATCTGCGCCACGAATGGCTGCGTGTTGCTGCCTTCATCATTGATGCCTTCGCCAAGCAGTTGTGGGCGGCTCCATTCGCTACCTTTAAAGGTAGAAACAAAGATGCGGCACTTAACGCCGAAAGAGTCGCCGGTTTCGTTGCAGCTGGTGAAATAAAAGCGGTCGCCGCCAGGTGAGTAGGCACCGTTACCGATGTGTCCGTCCAGATCATTGAAACGACCATCCTGAAACTCAAGCGGCCACTGGAATGAATCTACCTGTGGAACATCGCCCTGCTTTTTGCTGATGAGGAAGCGGCTCAGGTAAGTTTCCCGGTTTTGCCGGTCCACGGTTACCGGGCTGTTTTGCCGCATAGAAGAAAACAGCAACATGCTGTCGCCCATCGGCACCGGACTCAGTTCGGTATAAGCGGAGTTCACGTTTGGACCGGCATTCACGATGGTTACCGGAACCGGATCGTTTACAGAAGCCATGGCCATCTGGGCACCCTCGATTTCGCGTTGGGCGCGCAGCTTTAGCTTTTTAAATGTTTTCGGGTTATCGGCGATAAACTGCTGAAAGCGGCTAATGGCTTTATCGTACTCGCCTTGCATCTTCAACATCACCGCTTCTTTATAGACAGCCTCTGGATACAGCTTTGGAGCCGTTCCATAAACTTCATTATAATAGGCGGCAGCCGGCACGTAATCGCGGGTAAACCAGTAGCTCTCAGCCAGTTGGTAAGTCAGGTAAGGATTGCGGGGCTCTTCCTGCTTCAGCTGTCCGTAATAATCGATCGCGCTGAAGTAGGATCCAGCCCGAAAAAGCCCGTCGGCCCAGCGAAGTTTCTTGTAGTAAGGCAGCGCGGTAACCGGATCGTTCGCTTTATTTCGATACCGTTCCTTTTTCTGCTGAGCCGCAGCAGGTGTTGCGCCTGCTGCAATAATGCCTGTTATAGCAAAGACCAGCCCGAGTTTCTTCATGTGGGTGTGCATCGTTTGAATGGGTATAAAAGTAGCCGCCGAACGTTAAAAAAGAAAGAGCCGGAAAAAAAAATTTTCCGGCTCGTCTGTTTTGAGGGTTTTTAATGCCTTAAAAACGAGCGCATGGATAGATGAGGCGACGGGCAAAATCAATTGGATCGGGCATGATATAGCGCAGCGAGATTTCAAATCCGCCGTTGCCACCTGTAGCATTTTTCAGGTCCGAAGTGTTGTAATCATAGCTGCCGCCGATGCGCAGCCCTTTGATTTCCACACCTGCGGTAAACATGATCGCATCGTCTTTGCGCCACCAACCGCCGGCAAACACTTTTGTGGCATAATTCCGGAATTCCGGATTACCAAGGATGTAATTAAACTCCGAACCGGCGACCAGTTCGTAGGCCGATGCCTGATATTGGTACAGCACGCCCGGACGGATGGAGAAACGTTCACCAGTGTAAACAATCGCGCCCGCCTGGCCGGTATAGCGACGGTCGAGGCCTACCTGACTATTGGCTTTCTGCAGAAAGCTTTCGCGCGGCTGGTTCAGGTTGTTGGCACCGCCGCCAAGGCTAATCCCAAAATTCTCACTAAAGGCATGAGAGAAGGCCAGACCAACGTTTACGGTGAAATAGTTCGTGCGGTTGTCAAACTGCAGGCCGCTGGTGCCTTGCTGAAAAATGCCGTTCTGAAATTCGTTGCCGAAGTACAACTTGCTGATGTCAATACTTTTTTGGGTATAGCCGCCCTGCAAACCGATACTCAGGGAAGTTCTGGGGCCGGCGGGGCCGTTACCCAGAAATTTATGATAAGCGATAGAGGCCAGCACGCTGTTATTGGAAAGGTTGGCAAAACCTGCCCGGTCGTTGTAAAACTGGATTCCCGCAGCCAAGTAATCATCTACGGTCAGATCGCGCACGATAGGCGCATCCACCGAAGCGGCAACCGTTTTAAAAGCCGCATCGCCTCCCATAGCATTGCGCCACTGGTCCCGGTAGATACCAGCCACCCGTAGGCGCCCGTCGAAAGCGCCGGTAAAGGCCGGATTCACCAGCATCGGCGTTGCATCAAATTGCGTAAAGTGAACATCCTGAGCAAGAGCAGCAGCAGACGAAAGTGAAAGCGTAGCTACAGTGGCAAGGCGGAAGAGTAATTTATTAGGGGTCATATGCGCTGATGGACGACGTCCGGTTGGGAGGAGTACTGGTTTTTGGGAGATAAGCAAAGCGTTTCGGTCGTTTGGAGGGGCATCTGCCGGTGGCTTTTGTGGGTCTCCGGAATAAGGTTCCAAACCATCCGAAGGGCCCTTTCCGGAGCGGCTGTTAAATGCTTCTCAACGGCTAAAAATACGATAGTAATTCAACGCTGCAATAGGCAGTGAAAAAATCTGTTCATAAGGATTAAATTTACATGCAAAAAAGCAGCTGTTTCTGTTTTCCAAATTCCGCCTCTGGCCTGCAAATTACAGCAAACCTGCCCGGCCCAAAGCGCTGTTTTCATACAGACGGCTTTTTCGGAAAAACAGTTGGGTAGCCGATAGAATTTTACACTTTTATCCCCATCAGGGCGCGTAGATTATTGTAGCTTCGCCAACCGTCCCTGTCGTTTCCTATGGCCACAACCAAGAAAAATCCATCCCAAAAAGCTGCGCCGCCGCCATTAAGGGCGACGGCACCCAAGGAGCGCCTTTCGCCCCGCCCGCTTACCCATAAAAGCCGCCGCCCTAAACTGATTATTGGCACCGTGCTGCTGGTAGCCGGTGCCTTTCTGCTGATGTCGCTGCTATCTTACATTTTTACGTGGCAGGCCGATCAGGATTTGGTTTCGGGTGTTGACAGCACCACCGATTACCTGATTCACAACCGCGCAGAAGTATCCAATTGGGGGGGCCGCCTCGGGGCTTCGCTGTCACACCTGCTGGTTTTCCGGTGCTTTGGCATTGCTTCTATGGCTATCGGGCTGTGGTTGATTGTGGCAGGGCTGCATGTTATTTATGGCCGGCGTGCCTTGCCTGCGATGCGTTATCTGCGCTGGCTGGCATTGGTGTTGCTCGTAGCAGCGCCTCTGTTCACGTTTGCGCTGCCGGGAAGTACTTTCCCATGGGGGGGTGCGTTAGGAAGCAGTGCGGTGCTTTTTTTAAATGGTCTTTTGGGAACCGCCGGTACCGGGCTGGCCCTGCTGGCGATTACGGCTTTTGTTTTTTTCGTGGTTTTTGCGCTCGATGTGCGCCCCCTGCTGCGTCGCGCCCGTTACACGGCCCGTGCCGCCTACAATGCCATTGCACCCACGCCTTCAGCTGATGAAGTAGCAGTCACCGCGCCGGTCGGACCGCCACCTTCAGTTTTGGATACGGTAGTCGTTTCGGAAACGGCTATGATGCAATCGCTTCAAAGCAACCCCAAGCCGCTCCAAAACCTGCCGGCAGATGCAAATAAAGAAAACCCCTTGAAACTGCACACGGCTCCGGAAACAGCACCTCCTGTTCAGGTCGATGTAGAAACCGGTGAGGTTGTTGAATTTCCGGAAATTCCGGTATCTGCTGCTCCCTCCCCTACCCCACCTGTAGCCCCGGAACCACCCGTGGTAAAAACACCTGCGCCAGAACCCCCAAAAACTGTGGTAAAACCAGAAGAAAAAGAATTAGCGCTGGAAGTGGTTCAGGTAGAAGAAAAGCCGGCCGCCATCACCGTCAAGCACGGTGCGCATATTTCAGTGGCCGATAACGAGCCTTATGCGCCGGAACTGGATCTGCCCGATTATAAATTCCCGACACTCGACCTGCTGGAAGAGCGCAATCAAAACGCCGTCGCCCTCGACACTGAGGAACTGGATAAAAACAAAAAACAGATTATCCAGACGCTGCGCTCTTTTGGCATTGAAATCCAACACATCACTGCTACAGTCGGCCCAACGGTAACGCTCTACGAAATCGTTCCGGCAGAAGGGGTGCGCATCTCTAAAATCCGGAACCTGGAAGACGATATTGCCCTTAACCTTGCCGCCCTCGGCATCCGGATTATCGCCCCTATTCCCGGAAAAGGAACGATTGGAATTGAAGTACCGAACGCCAACAAGCAAATGGTATCTATGCGCGCGCTGCTGGCTTCGGAGAAATTCGTGAAAGCGAAAATGAGCCTTCCGGTAGCCCTGGGCAAAACCATTTCCAACGAAAACTACATCGTGGACCTCGCCACCATGCCCCACTTGCTCATGGCCGGTGCAACGGGTCAGGGAAAATCAGTTGGGATTAACGCCATCCTGGTTTCGCTGCTTTATAAAAAGCATCCAAGCCAGCTGAAGTTTGTAATGGTGGACCCGAAAAAGGTAGAGCTTTCCATTTATAAAACCATCGAAAAACACTTTCTCGCCAAGCTGCCCAACGAAGAGGAAGCCATTATCACCGACACAAAGAAAGTGATTTACACCCTCAATGCCTTGTGCATTGAGATGGACAACCGCTATGAGTTGCTCAAAGAAGCCGGTACGCGGAACATTAAAGAATACAACGACAAGTTTATGGCCCGCCGCCTCAATCCGGAGCGCGGCCACAAATACCTGCCGTTTATTGTGTTGGTCGTAGATGAGTTTGCCGATCTGATCATGACCGCCGGCAAGGAAGTGGAAATGCCCATTGCCCGCCTCGCCCAGCTGGCCCGCGCTGTGGGCATTCACCTCATCATTGCCACCCAGCGCCCAAGCGTGAACGTGATTACCGGAACCATCAAAGCCAACTTCCCCGGTCGCGTGGCCTTCAAGGTTTCGGCGAAGGTGGACAGCCGCACGATTCTGGATGCGGGTGGCGCGGAGCAACTCGTAGGCCGCGGCGACATGCTGGTTTCGCACGGCTCAGAGCTGATGCGATTGCAATGCGCGTTTGTAGACACGCCGGAGGTGGAAAACATTGTGGATTTTATCGGCTCGCAGCGCGGCTACCCCAGTGCATTTGAACTGCCGGAATACGAAGGCGCGGATGAAGACAACGCCAAAGAAACTGTGGACCTCACCAACCGCGATGCCAAGTTTAATGACTGCGCACGGGTAGTCGTTCAAACCCAAAGCGGCTCTACCTCTATGCTGCAACGTAAATTTAACCTAGGCTACAACCGCGCGGGCCGCATCATGGACCAGTTAGAGGCAGCGGGCATTGTGGGGCCTGCCAGCGGCTCCAAACCGCGCGATGTTTTATTCCATACCGAAGCCGAGCTGGAGGAATTTTTACAAACCCTTGGCTAAACATCGGGCTTTTTTAGGGGTCTGTAAGGTCCCAATAAAAGCACCTTTGCACTTGTCTATGAAAAAAATACTTTTCGCTCTTGCGCTTCTCTCCCTTGCTGCGCCTTCATTTGCGCAAACCGATGCGAAAGCAAAAGCACTGCTTGATAACCTGAGCAAAAACGTTTCGGCGTTGAAATCCCTGAAATCTAATTTTTCGCTTTCGCTGGCTTCGGCTAATGGCAAAACCAAAGAAAAGCGCACCGGTAGCCTGGAGATGAAAGGCCCGAAATACCACGTTTCGCTGGGCACACAGGAAATATTTTGCGACGGCAAAACGGTTTGGACCTACCTGAAAGATGCCGGCGAAGTGCAGGTTACCAACTACAACCCTTCCGAGCAAACGCTTTCTCCTACCAAACTGTTCACCAATTTTTACGACAAGGAATACAACTACCAATACATCGGTGCTAAAAAAGTAGCCGGAAAAGTGGCCGAGGTGATTGCGCTGACGCCTAAAGCGGCCAAGCAATTCAAGAAAGTGGAGTTGGCCATAGACGCCAAAACCAAAAACCTGATCGGCGGTACCATTACTGAAAAAAACGGCACCGTTTATCAATACACCGTGAACAATTATACCCCCAATGCGCCGGTCTCAGACGCTGCTTTCAGCTTTGACGCCAATAAGCACAAAAACGTAGAGGTTGTGGATTTGCGGTAAAAGCGGAGCCAAGAACCAAAACCCCAAACTCAAATTTTCGAGGCCCAAAAGCCAACCCGTAATTTGAAACGAGCGCTCTACAAAAGAGGAGCGCTCGTTTTGGTATTACAACATCAATACAGCATGGATAGCTTGTAGAGATAAATGTTTCGCTAACCTTGGCGTGCTCTTGAGTCAGAACTGCATTGGGCTTTATTTTGTCACCCTGCCTTTGGGCAGGGTCTCACAGTCATACGGACATCCTTTTTATGAGATTCCGCCTTTGGCAGAATGACAAAAGAAGAGGCTCCTTTTAGATGAATGAATTTTGGAGACCGCTTCCGGTCGCCTGCTTGTGATGCGGTACGATACCGTTAATCAAACCCTTTTAACAGCCACTATTTTCCGGAAAATCCACCCGATTTCCGGAAAAACAAAACACCTGTCAGGTTTCCGAAAACCTGACAGGTGTTTTAATAAATAAAAGCAGCGCCTATGCGCCTACCGTTTCGGCTTTCCGCACGTCCGCCTCCGACCGGTGCGCGGCTGCAATCGACTGCGAAACATCGGCGATAATGTCTTCGATGTTTTCGGTGCCGACGCTGATGCGAATCAAACCATCAGTAACACCGGCGCGCGCGCGGGTTTCGGGCGCAACGCCTTTGTGTGTAGAAGAAGCAGGGTGCGAAATCAAGGTATCTACCGTGCCCAGGGAAACCGCGAATTTGCACAACTTCATGGCGTTCAGGAAATCCACCGCTGCCTCAAAACCACCTTTCAATTCAAAGGCCACCATCGAGCCGCTTTTGCGCATTTGCGCCTTCGCCAGGTCATGCTGCGGGTGGCTTTTCAATCCCGGAAAATGCACTTCGGTCACGTCGGTCTGCTTTTCCAAAAACTCAGCCAGTTTCTGAGCGTTTTCGCAGTGGCGATCGACCCGCAGAGGCAGGGTCCGCATCCCGTTCACAAGCAAAAACGCATCAAAAGGATTGGAATTGCCGCCCATCAAGCGAAAGGTTTTCACCATGCGGTCGGTCATCAATTCCGATGTGCGGGCTACGAGCGCACCGCCGATTGCTGTGCCGTGGCCGTTGAGAAATTTGGTGGTAGAATGCACGATGTAATCCGCGCCATACTGGAATGGCTGCTGTAGATACGGGGTGCAAAAAGTATTGTCCACGGCCATAATCAGGTTGTGCTTCCGGCAGAACGCGCCCAGCTTTTCCAGATCCACCAGGCGGATGGTCGGGTTGTCGGGCGTTTCCAGATACACCAGCTTGATTTCCGGATGCGCCACAATCATTTTCTCCATTTCGGCGTCGTTGGCGAAGTCGGCAGCGTAGAAAGAAATACCCAGTGGCGGCAGAATTTTTTCCAGCGTTTCCTGCGTACCGCCATAGAGCGAACCTTGTGTCAGAATGGCATCACCGCTATTCAGCGTGCTGAAAAACAAGGTTTGGATGGCTGCCATCCCGGAGGCGTGTAGAAGCGCTTGCGGACGAAGTGGATTTCCGGAATCGTCGGTCAGGCGGAAGCCTTCGAGCGCAGCGATTTTTTCCTCGGCTTCCCGCACTGTCGGGTTGCCCCAGCGGCTGTAGAGATAGCCTTCTTCCTGCCCACTAAAAACGGCAGCGGCTTGTGCAGCATTGTCGAAGGTGTAGGTCGAAGATGCGTAGATAGGAGTGTGGTGGGCGCGGTGGCCGTCGGGGCGATGGCCGCCGTGAATGCAAAGGGTGTTAAAACCCTGCGTCATGTCTGTTTCCGTTGCCATAATGCGGGCAAAGATAACATGGGTGTTTAATAGCAGCTAACGTCCGTTGCCCGAAAAGAAAAATACGGTTACTTGAATCCGGTTTTGAACACCGGTCCAAGCCCGTTCACAGCTCTTTTTTCCGGAAATGAAATGTATCAGTACCATGGTATTTCTCGAGTACCGACCGCCGGGATTTCCGGAAAATCACTCCCTTTTTCCGGAATCAGGTGCCAGTTCCAGCAGGCGCTCCATGCGGCTGCCCCGCGAGCCTTTCAACAAGATGTTCTCCCCACTTGGCAACGCATCCTTTTGCATCTCCATAAAAGCCGTTTCCACATCCGGGAACCAGCGTGCATCAGTAACTGTGTTTTCAAATTCCTTGCCTACCAAAACTACGTTTTCCCAGGGCCATTGCTGAATAAACTGCACCAGTTCACGGTGTTCTTTTTCGCTGTCCACGCCCATTTCTTTCATGGCGCCCAGCCATAAAATTCCTTTCCCACCGGTGCGGTCGGCAAAAGCGCTGATAGCAGCCCGCATACTGCTGGGGTTGGCATTGTAGGCATCCAGGATCAGCGTGTTTCCGGCCCAGGCGATTTGTTGCGAGCGACTGTTATCCGGCGTGTAATCTGCCACGGCGCGGGCCCCTTCGGCCAGCGGAATGCCGAGTGCGTCGCCAACAGCTAGCGCGGCCAGTGCGTTGGGTAAATTATAATCGCCGACCAGCTGGGTCTGAATTGCTGCTGTGTCATTTTTTGTTTTGGCACGGAAACGCAAAAAGCCTTTTGCATCCGGCAGAAGCGTGCCCTGCACCTCGCAGTTTTCGCTGCTGCCATAACGTAGAATTCCGGAAATTCCGGCAGCCATTTCTTCCAGGTAAGGGGCATCTGCATACAAAAAAACCTTTCCGCCTTCTTCGCGCAGATAGTCATACAGTTCCCCTTTGCCTTTGCGCACGCCCGCTTCGCCTCCAAATCCTTCAATATGCGCTTTACCGCAGTTGGTAATCAGGCCATGCGTCGGCGCGGCAATACGGCAGTAAAGCGCAATCTCACGCTGATGGTTGGCCCCCATTTCTATAATCGCCACCTGATGCTCTGGTCGCAGCCGCAGCAAAGTCAGTGGTACACCAATATGGTTGTTCAGATTGCCTTCGGTAGCCAGCGTCCGGTACCGGGTGCGACATACAGCAGTGGTGAGTTCTTTGGTCGTAGTTTTCCCATTAGAACCAGTAATCGCGATTACCGGAATGTCCATTTGCATCCGGTGGTGATATGCCAGGTCTTGCAGGGTCTCCAAAGTGTCTTCCACCCCTACAAAACGGTCATTATTTCCGGAAACTTCGCTCTTATCCACCACCGCATAAGCCGCACCTTTATCCAAGGCTTCCTGCGCAAAAAGATTGCCGTTAAAGTTTGGGCCTTTCAGGGCAAAGAAAAGGCTGCCGGGAACCACTTTTCGGGTATCGGTGCAGACCGCAGGGTGCTGCAAAAAAAGGTCGTAGAGCGCTGAGAGAGACATGAAATTTCCGGAAAAATAAGGCTAAAAATAAATCCCCTTTCCGGTTTGGAAAGGGGATTTTAAAAGAAGCCTTCAGAGCTTTAAAAACTAACGACGGCGGCGACGGTCATCGCTGAAATAGTTACCTGCTTTTTCAGTGTTCACGCCGTTGGGCGAGCCCAGGCGGTCCATCACGCAGCGGAAGCCCACTGTGGAAGCGGCGTCGCCGGCCTGCATAAAGCGACGGGTGCCGGGTGCCATCCAGTAGGCACGGTCGTTCCAGCTACCGCCTTTAATCACTTTCGCTTCATTAGAGATCAGCGAAGTGCTTCCAAATTGATACGCATACTGCGAAGCGCTGTCGCCGTCTTTATAGTCGCGCATATCCGGATTGCGGGTTTCGTAGCGGTTTTTGCCGGTTACTTCATCCACCGTCATCACGCGGCGGGGCAGGTGGCCGAGCGAATCTTTTTCCTCAATAGAATTGTCTTCGGCCACGCGGCGGTAGGTGTCATACACGTTTCCGCGGAAAGGCCGGAAGTCGGCCACGTCTTGATAAGAGGTCGGGCGGTAGGTGTCAAGCGTCCACTCGCTTACGTTGCCGGCCATGTTGTAAAGACCAAAGCCGTTGGCTTTATAGCTCATCACCGGTGCCGGAATATCCGCGTTGTCGTTGAGACCACCGGCAATACCCATCACATCGCCACGGTCACGCTTGAAGTTGCCGTAGAATTCTCCTTGCTGGGCGTTGCGCAGGCCATAGCGGGTCGAGTTGGCATCGCCCCACGGATACACGTTCCGGTCAGTGATAACTTCCTCACCCCGGCGGCGTTTTCCGGCTGGTTCCGGGTTGTTGGCAATGAGGCCGAGAGCAGCATATTCCCACTCCGCTTCGGTTGGCAGGCGGTAGTTGGGCAGCAGCATACCGTCGGAGTATCCAGAGTTCCGACGTCCGGAGCCAGAAGGGTCAAAGTCGCGCTGGCGGTTCTTGCCGGCGAGACCTTCATATTGACCATTGACGTAGCTTTCGGTGGTAAAAACGTCTTCGTTTACCTGGTTGGGGTTTTTCTGCAGCGCGCCGTTGCGTTGCAGAATGTATTCATTAACCCGGTCGGAGCGCCATTTGCAGTATTCATTGGCCTGATACCAGTTGACGCCTACGACAGGGTATTTGTTATAGGCGGCGTGGTTAAAATAATACTGCGTCAGCGGCTCGTTGTAGGCCAGTCCCTTGCGCCAAACCGTTTGGTCGGGCTGCGCCTGGGCCACCACATTCGGGTAATCCGAGCCGTAGGCGCGCTGAAGCCAGTAGGTATATTCGCGGTAGTCCACGTTGGCTACTTCCGTTTCATCCATATAAAAAGAAGAAACAGAAACGGTACGCGGCACGCTGTTGCGCTCCATGGTGATGTCCTCAGCCAGCTGGCCCATGGTGAAGCGGCCGCCTTCAACAAAGGTGAGGCCCGGCCCGGTTTGCTGCCCTGCGTAGTCGGCCGGAACGGTGAAGCCACCCAACTTAGGATCGTTATATTCCCAGCCTGTTGTGGCAGAGCGGCCGGAAGATTTCTGCGATGAGCATGAGGACAGCCCTGCGACTGCGCCTACACTTATCAGGCTAAGGCCCAAAAGCGTTTTTTTCATTGTGGTGGATCAGTAAGTCTTCTTGAGTGGAAAAGAGGAGATTCCCGTATATTGGATACAATGATAGGGTGAATTCCGGGAAATGACAAGCATCACAACCTTTCAGAAAAAAATTTTTTTTAGCTTATTCTTTTAAGAGCCTTTTCTACCACACACGATTTAACGACTTTTAGCGTTATTTAAATCTAAAAGCCCTCTTCCCTGCCAAACTGGTTTGCCCCAAAAAAGGTATCTTTACAGAGAGGATTTTAATAATACCGTACTGCTTTTCTTATTCTTATTGATCCCAATAATGGTTTCTAATCCGCGCCCCGTCCTACTCGCTGCGCTTTCCTTGCTTTCGGGCTTTTCTGCGCTGGCTCAAAACAATACCCCACGGGTGATGACCGAGAAAGTTTCCCCAAAGGAAGCCGATGGGATGTATATTACCCGAAAAATTCCGCTTCAGGTTGCAGCGCTGCCGCAGGTGGAAATTTCAGAACGGGTTTATACTTCTGCTGCGCCACGCGAAGCCGATTCGGTGGACCTACCGGTAAAAACCCTGTTGGGCAACGACCGTAAAAAGCCTTTTCTCCTCTTGGCGGTTCCGGCCAGAAAAGCGGGTGGTGCGCAAGCGCTGCAATCCTTTACCGTAACCATTACCGAAAAAACACCGGATGCGGCGCGAAATACCCAAAAAAGCGCCGGCACAACTAACAGCCCGCTGGCTTCCGGCGATTGGTATAAGCTCTCTGTTGAAAAAGAAGGCTTCTATAAAATAGACCATGATTTTTTGCGCAAAACGCTCAAAATTTCCGGAAATATCTCCTCCGCCACCTTGCGCCTGCTGGGCAACGGCGGTGCTATGATGGCCGAAGCCAACAGCCCCACGCTGGCTTCTTCGCTTCCGGAAAACAGCCTTTGGGTACAGGATGGTGGCGACGGAACGATAGATGCCGGCGACTACATTGTTTTCTGGGCACCTGGACCGCAAAGCTGGGCTGCCGACACGGCTACCCGCCGGTTCTACCACCGCAAAAATCTCTACGAAGACAAAAGCTATTATTTTCTGAGCCTGGCAGGCGGCACGACCAAGGCGATTTCCACGCTTGCCAATCCGCCCGCATCGCCAAATGTGAGCGTGAATGGTTATGACTGTCTGAGTGTAATCGACGACGACCTGACCAACCTGGGCCGGATCGGCAAGCGCTGGGTGGGCGATGAATTTACCGGCGGTGCCAAGACGTATTCTTTTGACTATTCCAACGCCTTGTCGCCCTTGCGCATTCGCACCAATCTGGCAGCCCGTCATAATGGCGGTGGCACGGAGCGGTTTGAGGTGAGCCTCAACGGCACTTCGCTCGGCAGCCGGACGGTTAGTTTTGGCAATGGTCAGGGCCAGAGCGCAGGCGACATTCCCTGCCAGAGCGTCCTGATTGACGCTGAAGTGCCTTTTTCCGGCGGTCAGGCATCCGTTACCGTCAATTTTACGCCCGCTACCAACGGCAGCCGCGGCTATCTTGATTTCGTGGAGTTGGTTGGCCGGCGCAGCCTGATCTTCAATGGCGGGTTTCTTTCCTTCCGCGACCTGCAAAGCGTAGGTTCCGGAAACAGCGCCCGTTTCACGCTTCAAAATGCTTCTGCCAACACGCAGGTCTGGGATGTAACCGAGCCGTGGAACGCCGTCCGGATGGCCGGAAGCCTGCAAGGCGGCAGTTATGTTTTTAACAATGACGCCAGCCGCCTGCGGGAATATGCCGCCTTCGACGGCAGCACCTATAACACACCGGCACTGGTGGGCAAAGCAGAACACCAGGACCTGACCGGTGCACCCGATGCCGACTACCTGATTGTTACCCACAAAAACTTTTTGACAGAAGCGGCCCGGCTGGCCGACTGGCACCGCACGCAGCATGGCTACCGCGTGCTGGTGGCAACTACGGAGCAGGTTTACAACGAGTTTTCGAGCGGCAGTCAGGATATCGGCGGCATTCGTGATTTCGCCCGCTACTTCTACGACCGCGCCGGAACCGATACGGCCAATATGCCACGCTTTTTGTTGCTTTTCGGGGATGCCTCTTATGATTATAAAGACCGCGTGGGTTCCAATACGAATTACGTTCCGGTATTTGAATCTTCGGAAAGCGACATTGTGCTGTATGCCTACACAACCGATGATTACTACGGTTTTCTGGACGCCGGTGAGGACGCAGAAGGCAGTAATATTTACAACGTGCTGGACCTTGGCGTGGGCCGGCTACCGGTCAAAACCACAGAAGAAGCACGGCAGGTGGTAGATAAAATCATGCATTACAAAACGCCGGCAACATTAGGCCCCTGGCGGGTTTCCGGAACGTTGGTGGCGGATCAGGAAGACGGGGCCGGCAACCACCTGGCCAATACCGAGGATGTGGGTACGCTGGTGCGCAATGCCAGTCCGGTTTTCAACCAAAGCAAAGTGTATTGCGACAGCTATCCTGTGGTGTCCACCCCGGCCGGCGACCGCCTGCCCGATGTGAACGCGCAAATCAACAACCAGGTTTACAAAGGAACCCAGTTTATTAACTACGCCGGTCATGGCGGCGTGCGCGAGTTGGCGCAGGAGCGCATCCTCACCTTTGACGACTTTAACCGCTGGAAAAACCTGGATAAGTTGCCTTTTATGGTAACGGCTACCTGCGATTTTGCGCAATACGACCGGCCTGATTTCGTTTCAGCCGGCGAGGCCTTGATGCTGAAACCCGATGGGGGGATGATTGCCTTGCTCACCACTACGCAAGCCGTTTTTGCCTACAGCAGCCGCATTCTGAACAATAATTACATTGAAGAGCAGTTTACGCAGCAAAACGGCACATGGAGGCCCTTCGGTGAGGCTATTCGAAACGCTAAAAATGCTACTTACATCACGACGCTTCAATCAGGCGGTAACTGGAACACGCTGCTGAATTACCGGAAATTTTCCCTCCTGGGCGATCCGGCAATTGCCCCCAACCTACCGGCCCGCCTTCACGCCGTTCAGACCGACTCGATTGTAGAAGTGGCTACCGGCCAGCGGGTCGATTCGCTTTCCGCCTTAGGCTCGTATGTGTTGACTGGGAGTGTTACCGATGGGGCTGGCAGCAGGGATGCTTCTTTTAACGGCCGCATTTACGTAACCATCTTCGACAAGGCGCGGGACGTGTCAGTTTATATCAAACAGCGGGGCAGCAATGCCAACTATGAAACCCGGAACAACATTGTTTTTAAAGGCCGCGCCAATGTGGTGAATGGGCAATTTTCGATTCCTTTTGTTGCACCCAAAGACCTGAACTACGCTTTTGGGAGCGGGCAGATTCAATACTATGCAGAAAACGGCACGACAGACGTAGCCGGTGTGGATACGGCCGTTCAGATCGGCGGCTCCTCGCGCTTTCCGGTTTCTGATGATCAGCCACCGGTGGTGCGGGCTTTCATCGGCGATTCTTTGTTTCGCGACGGCGGCCTGACGGGTTCCAACACGGTGCTGTATGGCATTCTGGAAGACGAAACCGGCATCAACGTTTCCGGAAATGCCATTGGCCACGATCTGGTTGCCGTGCTCGACGACCGCGAAGCAGAGCCGTATGTGCTGAACGATTATTACGAAAACGCGCCCAACACATTTAAGCGGGGAATTGTGCGCTTTCCGGTCAGTGGACTGAGCAACGGGATGCACACCCTGAAAATTAAAGCCTGGGACATGGCCAACAACTCCGGTGAAGGCACCATCCGCTTCCGGGTCACGGACGGCTCGGTTACGGAAATCCAGGAGCTGATGAATTATCCCAACCCTTTTAAAGACCAAACGCGCTTCCGCTTTGAACACAACCACCCCGACGAAACCCTGACCGGCGAAGTGCAGATCTACAACACCGCCGGTAGCCTGGTGCGTACGCTGCGCCAAACCTTTACGCCTACCGGCTCCCACAGCAGTGAAATGGTGTGGGATGGCACCAGCGATGTAGGGGGCCTGCTGCCTTCCGGCGTTTATGTGTACCGTATCACTATTAGTACGGCAAAAAAATCGGAGGCGCTTGGATACCAAAAGCTGGTGATTGCCCGTTAAAGCGGCTTAACAACCTGATTCCCTTTTTTCTACCCCACCCTGTACCTTTGCCCGGCTTTGCCAAAAGCCTTTTAATTTATCCGGAATGTCTTTGAATCTTTTTAAGTCGGCGCTGCTGCTTTCTGCCTGCGCCGTGAGTGTCGTAGCTTCTGCACAGCAAGCCAGCCTTGATGGCCGCGTCAACACCATTACCACCGCAGTTCCTTTCCTACGCATTTCCCCGGACGCCCGCGCCGGTGGCATGGGTGATGTGGGCATCGCCACTGAAGCCGACGCCAATGCCCAATACTGGAACATTGGTAAAATGCCTTTCGCACCAAAGAAATACGGCATTTCGGCTACCTACACGCCGTGGCTGAAAGAGCTGGTGCCGGATATTTCTCTGGTTTATGTGGCCGGTTACGGCAAATTCGGCAACGAAGACAATCAGGCGATTTCCGGCTCGTTGCGGTATTTCAACCTTGGCGACATTAACTACACCGACTTTAACGCGCAATCGCTCGGAACCGGGAAGCCCCGCGAGTTTTCGCTGGATCTGGGGTACTCTCGCCGGTTATCGCCTTACCTGAGCACCGGTATTTCTTTGCGGTATATCCACTCTGCCATTGCCAACGGCCTGGCTTCGGGCGCAAACGGCACCGATTATAAACCCGGTAACGGATTATCAGCAGATGTAGGGGTTTACTTCACCAAGACCAAAGAAGTTGACGGTCCGCGTACCCGCACCATCAGCGCCGGGGCTGTTTTGAGTAACCTGGGTACCAAAATCGCCTACAGCTCGCAGCGCCGCGACTTTTTGCCGGC
Source organism: Bacteroidota bacterium (assembly GCA_023391015.1). Taxonomy (GTDB): domain Bacteria; phylum Bacteroidota; class Bacteroidia; order Chitinophagales; family Chitinophagaceae; genus UBA1952. Next base: position 19,922 of record JAEWBT010000083.1, on the reverse strand, counting down.
CAATCTGGGCCTCGGCGTGGCGCACACCTGGCAGTTGGATGAGTACAATAAATTTACCGTTGGACTGGATGTGAATAAGCTGCTGGTGCCGTCGCCGCAATATGATGACAGCGCGGGTTATGCCATCAACTACCGCTATCCTGACAAAACCGTTGTGGCTGGTATTTTCAGCTCGTTTGGCGATGCGCCGGGTGGTTTTAGCGAAGAGCTGCGCGAGTTTCAGGTGTCGGTGGGCGCAGAGTACTGGTATCAAAACCAGTTTGGATTGCGCGCTGGTTATTTCTATGAAGACAAAACCAAAGGCGACCGCAAATATTTCACGGTGGGTGGCAGCGCGCGCTACAATGTTTTCACCCTGAATTTCTCGTACCTGGTTCCGTCTAACTCCGGAACGGTGCGCAACCCGCTTTCCAATACGCTTCGTTTTAGCCTCTTGTTTGAATTTGACAAGCTGCGCACTCCCAAAGCAGAAAGCGGCGAGTAAATGGAGTCTTTCTTTTTAAAAAGAAAAAAGCTCCGGCAGTGTGCCGGAGCTTTTTTTTATGGGGAAAATTTCCGGAAATTTTCATTGGTTTGGGGCGCTGGCGGTAGCAGCTGGTTACAGGCATCGCAGCAGAATCTCGCAGGCCTGATGGATTTCCTCTTTCGTAATCGTCAGTGGTGGGGCGATGCGAATGCAGTCGGCGGCAAATAGAAACCAGTCGGAGAAAAGGCCGTTTTCGGTGCACCGCTTCAGGCATTGCTGCACGGCTTCGGGACTTTTGAGCTGCACGGCCATCAACAAGCCGGCACTGCGGACGGCTACGATTTCGGGGTGGATTAAAAGGCTTTTGAAGAGGGCTTCTTTTGTGGAAATTTCCGGAATAAGGGCCTCATCCAGCAAGGCCTGGAAGGCGGCGAGGCCTGCGGCGCAACAGAGGGGGTGGCCGCCGAAGGTGGTGAGATGACCGAGGACGGGATTTTCGGCCAGTTGGTGCATGAGGTTTTGAGAGGCGATAAAAGCGCCCATTGGCAGGCCGCCGCCCAGGGCTTTGCCGAGCAGCAAGACATCGGGCACGATGCCCAGTTGCTCGAAGGCCCAAAGGGTGCCGGTGCGCCCAAAACCGGCCTGGATTTCATCCAAAATCAGGAGCGCGCCCACTTGGCGGCATTTCTTTGCCACGGCTTGCAGCCAGGCCGGGTGGGGTTTGTGGATGCCGGCTTCGGCCTGCACTGGCTCGAGGACAACGCAGGCGGTGTGGGCATTTATGCCATCGAGGAGGGCCTGCGAGTTGTAGGGGTATTGATAGACGCCGGGCAGCAGGGGGCGGAAGGGTGCTTTCCAGTATTCATCGCCCATGAGGGCGAGGGCGCCGGTGGTGGCGCCGTGGTAGCTTTTTTGGGCTCCGATGATATTGGGCCGACCGGTGGTGCGGCGGGCCAGCTTGATGGCTCCTTCGACGGCTTCGGCACCGGAATTGGTGAAGTAAACAGAGGACAATTGGGGCGGCAATTGGGCGGCCAGGGCGGCGGCGTAGGCGGCCTGGGGCGTTTGGATGACTTCGCCATAGACCATTACGTGGAGGTATTTTTCGGATTGGCTGCGGATGGCTTCGAGCACGCGCGGGTGGCCGTGGCCCAGGTTGCACACGGAGATGCCGCCGATGAGGTCGAGGTATTTTTTTCCGGTTTCGTCTTCGAGGAAGCAGCCTTTCGCGCGGGTGATGTGGAGTCCGGTGGGGGCAAAGGACGTGGGCGCGAGGTGTTGCTGGGCGAGTTGACGGGTGTTCATGGAGGCAAAGGTGGGGCAAGGGGCGGTCTTTTGGGGACGCGCGAAGGGGTTGATGGAAAAGCAGGACTTGATTGCTGCCGCTGCTTAGGCGGTTCTTGTGCCTGCTTGGGCGGGGATGGCACCTGCCAAGGCGGTTAAGGCACCTGCTCGGGTGGTTCTTGTGCCTGCCAAAGCGGTTCTTGCCGCTGCTGAGGCGGTTCTTGCCGCTGCCAAGGCGGGGATGACCGCTGCAAAAGCGGGGATGGCCGCTGCTAAAGTAATTCTTGCCGCTGCAAAAGTGATTCTTACCGCTGCCTGGGATAGCGGGGTGTTATGGTTTATTATTCCAGCGTGGATTGTGATTGCCCTATTTGTGGTAGTTGCTTTTGTGGGAAGAGGGCTGTATAAGAGCGTTTGGTTTTTAGGTGCATAGGTGGGGATGGGTGGTTTATAGGGCTTGGGAAGGAACTGAAAGTGGCTCGCAACGGGCTTGTAACTACAGGGAAGGCAAGCACTTGATAGCTTTCGGGAAAGTTTTTCTATTTTCGGAAACAGGTATAGGATAAAACAATCCTGCATACATTCGCATCTTCTTAAAATCTGATGCCTCCCACCCGTAATAATACGCTTGTCGCTGTTCTGACCAACGTAGCCGACTTTGAAATCGCCCGCGACCAGCATTGGTACCGGATTCCGCTGCGCATCAAAAGCATCCCAAGGGTGCTGAAAGAAGGGCGGCTTCAGTTCTTGGCTTTTTACCACACGAAGATTTTCGGGAAAATGGCTTACTCCGTTCGCTATGTGGCTGCGGTGAAAAGTGTAACGGTGGTAAAACGGAAAGAATTGGTCCCATTTCCGGAAACGCCGACGGCCCGCGCGCAGTGGCTTCATAAGGCGGAAGAAGATTATTACAAGATAGAAATTTCCCCGCTTCAGGAACTTCCTGCCCCAGTCATCAGCCAGAAATGGCGGCGCATTGTTTTTCTGGAAACCACCGATCAAAAATTATTTGCAGCCACAGAAATCAATGACCTGTTTCGGGGGAATCATCTGGAAGAAAAGCTGTATCACGCGCTCAGAGCTGCTCAAATTCCGGTAGAACGTGAGTTTCATGTGCAGATAGAAAAACGCCATTGCTTTCTGGATTTTGCGGTATTTTGTAAGAGCGGAAAGATCAACATTGAGTGCGACGGCGGCTACCACGATCACTTGCCGGTTGTGGATACCGACCGCGGGCGCAACAACCTGCTGCAAAGCGCCGGATGGTCGGTTTTGCGGTTCTCGGCTGATGATGTTTATCACCATATGGATAAAAATATGGCGCTTGTGGCCGAGACAATCACACAATACGGCGGACTGCGGTAAGAGTCTCTAAAAAGCCCCCTTTATACCTGTTGTACCTTTGCTGCTATGACTTTGAATGCTGACTTAAGCCAGCGCTCCGGCAATCGCTGCGAGCTCTGCGACGACGCGCCTGCGGAACTACACGCCTTTACGGTTGCACCCAAAGAAGGTACGCGCCCGGACGAGCAAGTGGTGCTGTGCGATGTTTGTGTAGAAAACATACCCGACCCGGCTTCCAACGCGGACCACTGGCGCTGCCTGACCGGTGCCGTATGGAGCGAAGTGCCCGCCGTGCAGGCGCTTTCCTATAAAATCCTGACGGCGCTGCCGGGCGAAGAATGGGCCACAGAAACGCTGCAATCGGTGGATTTTGGAGAAGACATCGTGACTTGGGCCGTCGGTGGCGGAGGCAGTGAAAATGTGGTTCACAAAGACGCTTTTGGTAACGAGCTGGCCGCCGGCGATAATGTGCTGCTCACCCAAAACCTGAACGTGAAAGGCGCGAATTTTATCGCACCAAAAGGCACGGTGGTGAAGAAAATTCGCCTTGTGGCCGACAATGCTGAGCAAATTGAAGGCAAAATCAATGGCGACACGATTGTGATTCTCACTAAATTCGTGAAGAAACAAGCCTGACAGGCCCGTTAACAGCTTCAGATTTCCGGAAAATCAACACCTCATTTCCGGAAATCTGGGTACCTGATGCGGTGAAGAACAGGTGATTTCACCGGCACTTATAATGTCAAATAAAGCCGAGTTGCTTTTCAACCTTTAGAGCGATTTTAGGGTTAAGACTTTTTAAGCCAAAAGTTTTAACCCTAATTTTTTCCGCTTCATGGCTTCCTATCTGATTATCGGCGCGTCTTCCGGCATTGGTAGCGCGCTGGCCAACCGGCTTTCGTCTCAAAACACGGTTTACGGTACTTTCAACACAGGCGAAATAGCCAACCCGCAGGTGAAAGCCCAGCAATTTGACGTGCTGTCGGATGATTTCAGCGGGCTTCAAATTCCGGAAATTCTGGACGGGTTGGTGTATTGCCCCGGCGCTATTAACCTCAAGCCTTTCGGTCGGTTTTCTGATGAAGATTTCATCAAAGATTATCAGCTTCAGGTGCTCGGTGCGGTGAAAGCCGTGCGGCAGGCTTTACCTGCCTTACGCAAATCCGCCCAGGCATCGGTGGTGTTCTTTTCCAGTGTGGCGGCGCAAAAAGGCTACCCATTTCACGCCCTCATTTCCACGCACAAAGCCGCACTGGAAGGGCTCACCAAAGCGCTCGCGGCGGAACTGGCCCCGAAAATCCGGGTGAACTGCATTGCGCCCTCGCTCACCCAAACGCCGCTGGCCGGGGCCATGCTGAACAGCGATGAGAAAATAGAGAAAATGAGTGCGCTCAATCCGATGAAACGCGTGGGGCAGCCGGAAGACCTGGCGGCAGCGGCGGTCTATCTGCTTTCGCCCGAATCGGCCTGGGTTACCGGGCAGGTATTGCACGTGGACGGTGGCGCGTCGGTTCTCTGAGAAAGCATCTGGATTTCCAAACAGGAAAAATTCCGGAAAACCGGTGCGGCCTTTTTTTAACAGCCCGGCACACGCGCGCCCGCTTATTTTTAACCGGTATTCTATGCGCTGCCTTGTCTTTCTTTTTTTTCTTTTCACCGCGCTTCCCGGCCTTGCCCAGCAAAGCATCCGGGGTACGGTAAGCGATGGGCAGGACGGCAAGGCGCTGGGCAACGTGGTGATTCAAAATATCTACACCAATTCCGGCACTACAACCGATAGCACCGGTGCGTTTGCCATTGGGGCAGAAAAAGGGCAGTTGGTGGAGTTCCGGCGACTGGGCTACAAAACCAAGCGGCTGCGTATTCCGATGGGCACCGTCCCTTCTTTTTTCCGGATTGTGCTGGATAAAGGCGCCATTGAACTGGACGAGGTTACCATCCGCAAGCAGTTTGAGGATTATAAAAGAGACAGTACCCGCTATGCCGAGATGTATCAGGCACCGCTACGCGTGGGTCGCCTCTCGGATGCCGATAAATTTCAGGATCCGTTTCTGGCACTCAGCCCTTCGCGGCGGAAGATATGGGCGTTTCAGGAAGAGTATCAGCGCAATGAAGAACTGCGTTATGTGGATTATCATTTTTCCGAAAAGCGCATCACAGCCATTACCGGGTTGAAAGGCGACAGCCTGATTGCTTACCGGAATCAGTTTCGCCCTCCTTACGAGGCGGTGCGGGCCTGGAACGAGTACGAATTGTTTAGCTATATCAAGAAAACGGCGCTTTTTTTCCGGAAAGGGCGGTAAGCAAAGCTGCCTGAAGTGCTGGCATAGTTTTGGAAACAGAAAGAAAAACCATCTTTTCTCTTTTTAAAACAAGCAACATGAAACCTAAAACCAACGTAAAGGCGCTGGCGCTGCTGGCCCTGGGTACTGCCGCCGTCCTGCTATTCACCACCGATAAAGGCAAGGAAATGCGCAAAGCCGCCAAATCCAAAGCCGGAGACTGGGGAGACGACATCAGCGACTGGGGCGAAGAAGCCAGCGATAAATTTGCTTCGCTGAAAAAACGCTTCATGAAAGAAGTAGAGCACCTGACTGACGAAGTGCGCGACCGCTTTGAAACCGCCTGGGATGAAACCAAAGAGCGCGGCGAGAAAGTCTATAAAAAAGGCGAAAAACTGTACGAAAAAGGTAAGGAAAAGGTCTGCTAATTCAGTGCTGATTGCTGCACCTGACCGCAGTCACCTTATCTAAACCTTATTATACCAAAGGTTGCGGAAAGAAAGTCCTCTTTTTGCAACCTTTTTCTCTTAGTATTATAAAATCTATTTAGCTATGAATCCGAATCCACAAAATCCGGACGAACATCCACAGGACGCTAACCCGGCGCAACCCACCCGTGCTACGGACCCACAGGCCCGCGAAATTGCCGGTAATGTTTTTGAAGGCCTCGGCGACGCTTTTTCGCCCAGCGAAGAAGACCGCGAAACCCTCAAAGAAGAAAAGCCGCTGGAAGATCTGCCGCAAACCGGCCCGGTCGAAGAGTAAATTCTCCCTTTCCTCTTCAATTTAAAACAGGCTGGAAGCGCTTCTTAGCGCATTTCCAGCCTGTTGCTATTTCCGGAAATCCAGCCTTCTGAAAGGCGATTTTTCCGGGAAATAAAAGAAGGATTAGGAGGCATTGTTCTCGGCTTCGAGAGCGGCAGACGCTTTGCGGTGAAACTCTTTGGCAAAGGTTTTCATTTCCTCCGCCAGTGCCCCGTTTCGCGTGGCCCGGACGTAGGTATCGGCCAGGCCCATGATGGTTTGGTACAGGAAATCGTTCATTTCATCCACCATCATCTTGCCGGTCCACAGGTCGATGCGCAGGCTCTCACGGGCGGCACCGTCCCACAAGCCAAGAAAAGCCGCTTTGGAATCCTGAAAATTTTCCACGCCGCCATCGGGTGCCATCCAGCGAATGCTGTCAATCATCTGGGCCTCGTCGCGGGTAACCTCAATTTGAATGGTAGAAGTGCTCATGGGGCAATAGGTGTAGGAGTGTTTTGGAAAGAAATGTACGTAAAATCTTTTGCGGGGCCGGCAAAGGTACGGGCTCCGGTGAGCAACTTTGGTTTCCGGAAACGACCGGTTTTGGCTTCTTAAACCCGGTTTTCGTTTTCGGAGCGCAACCTTCATGCCCGAACCGGTAGGTATCTTCCTGCTCACAGGACAGCACCGTGCGGGTATACCAGCCCCACCGGGTACGATCCACTGCCAACGCCTCCAAAGATACTAACGATTGTTCATCAAACTTGCCGCCACCCCGACGCGCAAAACGCCACTCTACATACGTCCGACCACCGCTGGCCACCCGCTCCCGGTCAATAGGGATCTGCAACTCCTGCTCCCCACTGCCTTCCACTTCCCGCCAGTCCAGCAACGGGTAGTAATCCGGCCCATTGGCACCGTAGTACTGACGAACTCGCGCCTGCGCCGCCACCGCTCGCGAAGACCGGAAATTTCCGGAAATAAAAGCCATAGCGTGAAGATAAGACGCTGAAAAGAAGGCGGGAACTTTCGCTTAACAACTACAAGGGCGCTACGCCGAGCGGGGGGCCTTGGCCGAACAGCTAACGAACGCTACGCTGAGCTAGGGATAGTGCTACGCAAAATGCCCATAATACTCAACCAGCCCTGAACTAACACATGCTCAAAACTATCTAAAGAAGCCCAAGAAGCGCTTTTTCTTCCCTTGGTATTCCCTATACAGCCTTATTATCGTATATGACTTGTCAGCATAGTCAATTCTGAATACAGCATACCGAAGACGATGTTTTAATACGGTTATGCGCTGGGGCGATCTATAATAAAACACCAGATTTAGGTAAGATATCATACTACTATCAGAAAGACTCTTTTCCTTCATGTAGAAAATCCCTAGCATATTAGAATGAAAGAAGTGACCGCTGATAAACAGCATCTCTCTGGTAAGCGAATCATAGCCAACCAAGAACTTAGTGTCAAGATCGTAAGGCGGGAAATCTATTTGGCGATTTGTACTGGGACACCAATACATATCCAATTCTTTGGAAATGTCGTAGAGCTGAAACCTTTCATAATTTTTGTTCAAAGGCTTAATATTCAAAGCTATACAACAACTATCATCCGGCAATATTTTTAGTAGGAGATCTGGATCCCCTACTAAAAAGTAATCTGGGGTCATCCCATAATGCAGATACCTAATAGCATAGTTTGCCCGCCAAAGCAGGATGTTCTTTGATGTCTGATGATAGATATCCCTAAGCATCGGGGATGTAAATCTAGCCGAGCATTGAGCCTCGCTAGCTTTACATTCTATTATAATTATCAATACTATCAATAGATATTTCATCGCATACCTCTTTGGTAAACTTGATTAAATATTTGCTGCTCTTTATCCGCCTTCTGACCACTTGGATCATTCTTCCCGTGTCTGCCTTGTGAGCGCATATTTGGTTGACCCCCGTTCGGCGTAGCGATGACATTTGTGGTTCGGCGAGGGCTCCCGCCTTCGTCGCCGTCTTGATAAACATTCTTCTGCCGCATTTTCCGGAAATATAGTGTACCTACCCAAGCAAGTCTGAAATAAAGAATTGTCTATACTGGCGGCAGAGGCTTCTGCCTTTGCCGAACCCAAAAAACACTATGCAGAGCGGCCGGAAATTTCCGGAAACAAAAGGTGAAAGAGCAGCCATCGAACATAAAGATAAGCCTTTCTGATGCACAAGCGCCCCGCTTTGTAAAGGCCAGGCAGGAAGCATAGCTTTTACAAAGAGTCCAAACATTCATACAATGTTTTTAAATATAAGCCTATAGAGACAAGGCATGCCTTTTCTCTACAAAACCCTAATCCCTTCTCTACTGCCACCCGCCGCCCAGCGCCCGGTACAGGCTCACCCGCGATTGCAGGTTTTGCAGCGTATCGTTCACACCGGCGAGCTGGGCAGATAACAGGTTTTGCTCGGATAAAAGCACGTCATTATAATTAATGTTCGGGCCGTAGTCCAGGAGCTTCTTGGTATAGTCCACGGCACGCAGCAACGCGGCTATTTGCCGGGTGCGGGCAGCCGCTTTTTCAGCGGCCATCTGGCGGGAAAACAAAGCATTGCTGACTTCCTGACCGGCGACCAGCACCACGTTCTTAAATCGGAGGTAGGCTTCTTCCTGCTGCGCCCGGGCCGTGCGGTATTGCTGCCGGAACAGCCCGCGGTTCAAAATCGGCGCAGTGGCACCGGCGATCAACGCGCCATAAAAAGTGTTGTTGAAAAAGCCGGTGAGTGTATTGGCCGTGGCAAAACCGCCATTGGCCGAAAGCGCAATCTGGGGATAGAAATTGGTGCGTGCCACGTTGGTCAGTTCAAACGCATTGCGCAGCGCCTGCTCGGCGGCAATCACGTCGGGGCGGAAGGAAAGCAACTGTGCCGGAACGCCAGTCGGCAAAGAATCGGTCAGGATCTGCTGCGAAAGCGTGGCACGGTAAATCGTATCGGGTGGCAGCGCCAGCAGGATGGAAAGGGCGTTTTCGGTTTCGCGAATGTTTTGCTTTAGCTGCGGCAGGGTGGCCTCGGCTGCGTAGAGGTTGGCTTCACTTTGCGCAATGTCGGCACCGGTGAGCAAAGCCGCTTCCTTGAGTGCCCGAACGGTTTGAAGAAAGCTGCGCCGGTTGTCAATTGTGCTTTGAGTGATGCGCAACTGCTGGTCGTAGGCCATCAGCGCAAAGTAATTGTTGGCAATATCGGCGATGAGTTGGGTTTGCACCGCCAGCCGTGCGGCGTCGCTCTGGAAAAAAGAGGCCAGGGCGGCGCGGCGGTTGCTGCGCAGCCGTCCCCACACATCAACCTCCCAGCTGGCATTTCCCAACAGGCTGTAGAGCGTGTAGTCAGCAGGCTGAAAATTGACATTGGGGTTGTTGGCCCGGATTTGCGCCAGCGAGCCGCGTGCCCGCCGCACTTCCGGCGTTACCGAAATCGTAGGCAGGAAGGCGTCGCGGCTTTGGCGCAGGGCCGCCTGAGCGGCTTCGATGCGCGTGGCGGCAATGCGCAGATTCAGGTTGCTGTCGATGCCCCGGCGAATCAGGCTTTGGAGCTGCGGATCGGGGAAAAAGGTCGTCCATGGAATGGCGGCGATGGTGGTTGTGTCAGTGGCAGTGCTCCCGCGATACAGGCTTCCTTCCGTTGGCAGGACGTCGGGGCGGGTGTATTTTTTGGTGATGCCGCAACCGGCCAGCACCAGCACCGCAAAAATGCTTGCCGGCAACAGCCGTTGTATTTTATTAGAAAAAAAAGAAAGATTCACAATTAGAAAAGTATTTTACTGGAAGGCGGAACAGCGGTTGGTTCCAGGATGAGATTTCCGGAAAATGTGCCCGATTTCCGGAAAATATGTGAGGCCCTTTGATAAGCTCTCGGCCACAACAGCCGACAGTCCGATCTGCCTGAGGCGAATATGGCCTGAGAAACAAAAGATTATAGGCAAAGGAGTAGCTTTAAGCTGGCGTCAGGGTTGTCTTTTCTGGTTCAGTTTCATCCTCGACATCCGGAGTACGCAGCCTTCCGGAAGCGCGCTCCTGCAGGCGTTGAAAAATCACAAACAAAACCGGGGTGAGGAAAACACCAATCAGCGTTCCGGCAAGCATCCCGCCAATAGCTCCGGCGGCAATGCTTTTGTTGCCGTTGGCACCTGCACCCGACGAAAACAGCAAAGGCAACAGGCCGAAGATGAAGGCGAAAGAGGTCATCAGGATGGGACGCAAACGGGCCTCGGCCCCTTCCACGGCGGCCCGGAACAGTGTGAGTCCCTGCCGGCGACGCTGCAAGGCAAACTCTACAATCAGGATGGCGTTTTTGGCCAACAGTCCAATCAACACGATAAGCGAAATCTGAATGTAGATGTTGTTGTCAATACCGAAGGGCTTGATAAACAGGAAGGTTCCCATCAGGCCGGCGGGCAGGGTGAGGAGCACTGCGAAGGGCAACAAGTAGCTTTCGTACTGGGCGCACAGGATGAAATACACAAACACCAGGCAAAGCGCGAAAATGTAGGCCGACTGGCTGCCGCTTTGCTGTTCTTCGCGACTGATGCCGGAAAACTCGTAGCCGTAGCCGGGTGGCAGGGCCTGCGCGGCCACTTCCTCAATGGCGGCAAGTGCTTGTCCGGTACTGTACTTCGGGTCAGGTGTACCGGTAACCTGCATGGCGGTATAAAGGTTAAAGCGTGAAATACTTTCCGGGCCGTACACCCGCTTCAGGGTGATAAACGAGCTGATGGGAGCCATCGCGCCATTAGCAGTGCGCACAAAAACACTGGAAAGGCCTTCGGGCGAGGCACGGTAGCTGGTGTCAGCCTGAATCATCACACGGTACTGCTTGCCGTATTCGTTGAAGTTGCTCACGTAGGCCGAGCCGTAATACGCGCCCATCGTGCGCAACAGGTCGTTGACATTTACGCCCGCTTCCAGGGCCCGCTCCACGTTTACATCTAACTGGTACTGCGGAAAACCGGGGTTGAACGAAGTGGTGGCATACTGGATTTCCGGACGGGCATTGAGGGCTTCCAGAAAGTGTTGGGAAACGGCATAAAACTCGTCAATGGTGCTGCCTGCTTTATCTTCCAACTGAAACTCAAACCCGCCACTTTGGCCAAAACCGGTAATCGTTGGGGCAGAAATAGGAAATATTTTGGCTTCGCGGATGTGAGCAGTTTTGCGGCGCAGCTCGGTGATCACCTCTTCAATGTTGGCCTTGCGTTCTTTCCACGGCTGCAGCTGCATGAAAATAATGGCGTAGGCACTACCGTTTCCGGCCATAAAATTGCGACCTGCCATGCGCATCGAGCTTTTGACTTCCGGAATGGTACGAACGATTTTGGCAACCTCGTCGGCCACTTCAGTGGTGCGCTCCAGCGAGGTGGCGGGCGGCATCATGATATTGACATACACCGTTCCCATATCTTCATTCGGCACAAAGCTGGAAGGGGTGGTTTTCATCAACCCAAAAAGCGCTACTGCAAAAACGCCAACAGCAACCAGCGCAATCACTTTTCGCTTCAATAAGAAACGCATAGAAGCCACGTAGCGGCCCAGCATCCGGTCATAAGCAGCGTTGAACCCAATCTGAAACCGCTTCATAAAACCGGGCTTTTTACCATTGGCATCGGCAGCCACGTGAGGCTTTAAAAACACTGCCGTCAAGGCCGGGCAAAGCGTCAGGGCGTTGATTGCCGAAATCAGGATGGCGATGGCCAGGGTAATCCCAAACTGCCGGTAAAAAACGCCCGCCGAGCCGCCCAGAAATGCCACTGGCACAAACACCGCCGCCATCACAAGTGTAATGGAAAAGATGGCGCCGGAAATCTCGCTCATCGCATCAATGGATGCGCGCCGGGCAGAGGTATAGCCTTCTTCTAGCTTGGCGTGAACGGCTTCTACCACCACAATGGCGTCATCCACCACAATGCCGATGGCCAGCACGAGGGCAAAAAGCGTCAGAAGATTGATGGAGAAATTAAAGAGATAAAGGAAAAAGAAGGTTCCGATAATGGAAACCGGCACCGCAATTCCGGGAATCAACGTAGAACGAAAATCCTGCAAAAACAGGAAGATCACCAGAAAAACGAGGATAAAACACTCCACCAAGGTGTGCAGTACCTGCTCAATAGACGCGTCCAGAAAGCGGTTGGCATCCACCAGAAAAATATTGTGCAGACCGGCGGGATAGGTTTTTTCGGCTTCGCCCAGTACTTTTTTACACTCGTTGATCACGTCGCGGGCGTTGGCACCGGGCGTTTGGTTGATACCGATGTTGACCACCGGACGGTTATTAAGCTTGCCAATGGTACTGTAGTCCTGCGCGCCCAATTCTACGCGGGCCACATCTTTGAGTCGCAACAGTTTGCCGCCTTCAGCTGCCTTCACCACGATGTTTTCGAACTCCTCGGTGGACTGCAACCGGCCTTTATACTTAATCACGTACTGAAAGCTCTGGCTGCTGTTTTCACCGAATTTTCCGGGTGCGGCCTCAATATTCTGGCTGTTGAGCGCGGCGGTCACATCGGCGGGCGTGAGGCCATAGAGCGCCATCACGTCGGGTTTCAGCCAGATGCGCATGGCGTATTGGTATTGCCCAAATGAACTGGCATCTCCCACCCCATTTACCCTTTTGAGGAGCGGAATGATATTGATTTCGGCGTAGTTCTGCAAAAATGTCGCGTCAAAAGCCGGGTTGTCGCTGTAGATAGACGCAATCATCAGGGTGCTGCTTTGTCGCTTACGCACCGTTACGCCCGACTGGGTAACTTCCTGCGGTAACTGGCTGGTGGCACTGGAGACGCGGTTTTGCACGTTCACCGCCGCCATATCGGGGTCCGTGCCCACCTTAAAATACACACTGATGGTGGCCGAGCCGTTGTTGGTAGCCGAAGACGTGATATAGCTCATGCCTTCTACCCCGTTGATTTGCTCTTCCAGGGGAACTACCACACTTTTGAGCATCACGTCGGCACTGGCCCCGGGGTAGTTGGCCGACACCTGCACCGTGGGTGGTGAGATATCGGGGTACTGAGCGATAGGCAGAGAAATAAGCCCCAAAATGCCCAACAATACAATCAAAATAGAGATCACCGTACTGAGAACGGGTCGCTCAATAAACGTTTTGAGGAACGTATCTTTTTTGCCGGAAGGTGTACCCGGCTTTGGGTTTTTCATGCCGGATTAAGGTTGTTTTTGCGCTTGTTGAAGAAAACTATCAGCGTTCATCGGCACGGGCTTGATGGTAGTACTGTCCTTTAGGCCAATCAAGCCTTCGGTAACCACGCGGTCGCCTTCGCGCAGTCCTTCATTCACCACAAACAGGTCACCGCCCGGCACTGCTGTTACAGTTACCGGCACACTGTGCACTTTGTTGTCGTTGGCCACCACATAAACCAGCCGTTTGTCTAATAATTCGTAAGTCGCCGATTGGGGAATCAGAATCACGTTCTCCAGGTGTTGTGGGATGCGCACCGTGGCGCTTCCGCCGGTGGCCAGAATGCCTTGTGGATTTGGAAAAACCGCGCGAAGACTCACCGAGCCGGTATTGTTACTGATAAGTCCACTGGCGGTTTGAACGCGGCCTTTGGGGCCGTACTCGGTACCATCGGCAAGAATCAGGGAAACCGGCGGCAGGGACGAAAGCTTTTGCTGGAGCGTTGCCCCGGGATGCGAACGGGTAAACTCTAAAAGGTCTTTTTCCGTTTGGGCAAAATAGGCATAGATGTTGCCGGTAGAGGCAATGGTGGTAAGCGGCATAGCCATATTGCTACTCACGAGGCTACCCTGCCGCATGGGCAGGAGGCCCACCACACCATCTACCGGGCTGCTGACTACCGTGTACCCCACGTTGGTCCGGGCATTCACCACAGCGGCTTTAGCTTGCGCGAGGGCTGCTTCCTGTGCCTGCAGCGCCAGTTGGGCAGATTGCAGCTGGTATTTGCTGACAATGCCTTCGGCTACGAGCGGCTTGGTTTTCACGACCTGCAAACGGGCTTCGGCCACGCGGGCTTCAATGCTGCTCACGCCGGCCTGAGCCGTGACGAGGTCCTGCTGGAACTGGGGATTACTAATGCGAAACAAAGGCTGTCCACGCCGAACCGTTGCGCCTTCATCCACATACACCTGCTCAATAAAACCGTCAATTTTGGGACGGATTTCCACTACGTTTTGCCCCTGCAGGGTGGCGGGAAAGTTATTAAAAAGGGTTACAAAACCACGTTGCACGGGCAACACTTTGTAGGTTTTCGGGGCTTTAGACGCGTCCTTGTCGCTTTCGCCTTTATCGCCGCCACAGGATGTTACTCCAAGGGTCAGAATCAAAACCACCAGAAGCCGGAAACGGGAGTGTTTCCGGAAATAAACAGGAACCATAAAATTTTTTGGAGAAAAGACATTTGCCAGCCTTCTTTCCTAAAAAGATACCGCCAACAACGTCCGGAGTTTTGCAAAACAACACGCAAAAGCCTAAAATCGTTGATAAGAGTGGGTTAAACCGCTATCCGGGTGCGATATTATTCTGCAATGATAAAGTGCTTGGCAGGCAACAACCTGAGAAGCCATAGTTCCTGCGTTTTATGTCTTTTTCAATAAAGAAAATTCTAACCCGCCGCCGGAAAGCGCCTGTTCACCGGTTTGTTCAAAAAAACGGGACACCCAATGTAGTCCGGATAGGCGAAAGCCGGTTTGATCGGCTCAATATTTATCACTACCTGCAGGAAATGCCTATCTGGAAGTTTTTATTTCTGGTATTGCTCTACTATACCACGATAAACTTTCTGTTTGCTATCTTTTATTTTCTTTTTAGCCAGAGACATCTTAAAGGATTAATATTTACTACCCCATTTGAACGGTTTGAAGAGGCCTTCTTTTTTTCTTCCCAAACCCTGACCACGGTAGGTTATGGGCGGGTGAGCCCGGTGGGGTTGCTTACCAATGCCATTGCTGCCTTTGAAGCACTTATCGGGATTCTTACTTTAGCGATTATTACCGGCACGCTCTACGGCCGGTTTGTGCGCCCGCGGGCCTATATCCGGTTCAGCCACTTTGCACTGGTAGATTTTTCCGGGAAACACCCGGTTTTGACGTTTCGGCTGGTGGCCAACAAAAAGGCGCGGATCTATGAATTAAAAATGCGGGTCAGTGTTGCCTTACGGGATGCTACTGCCGAAAACGGCTACCGGTTTGTTCCGCTTTCCCTGCGAGAAGACGCTTTTAACGCCTTGTATTTAAGCTGGACAGTTGCCCATGTGCTCACACCGGAAAGCCCACTCTATGGCCTCTCGGAAGCCGACTACAACACACTTGGGATTGAGCTTTTAGTGCACCTCAACGCCTTTGACGAACATTTTAGCAGCAGCGTCATTGCCCGCACGAGCTATGTAAGCAGTGAGATTATCTACGGCGCTTCGTTTGAACCGATGTATGAAAATGCGGCGGGGAAAACGATACTCTTTTTAAACCGGTTGAATCAGTATCAGAGCCATTCCATTACCAGCCCTTCTCCGGATATCTCTGTTCCCAATACGGGTTAAAACAACGCATACAGCAGCAACCACAAAACAGAATTTCCCCAAACCGGAAAAAAGATTTGGCATTTTCAGAAACCTGCTTATTTTTGCACCCCGCTTAGCGATTAAGCAGGTGGACGATTTGGTAGCTCAGTTGGTAGAGCAATACACTTTTAATGTATGGGCCCTGGGTTCGAGTCCCAGCCAAATCACTTCAAAAAGCCGCGAACATTCGCGGCTTTTTTGCGTCTATAAGCGTGTGCGCATTTCCAGGAAAATATTTTCCGGAAATCCTGTCTTTTAAATCCCAAAAAACAGCTGCTTCCGACCGTGCAGCATTTCAGGTAATTTTTTCTCAGGATTTGCCCGATACAATATATTTTTGGTTTCCAATTTAAAATATTGGAAGCGCTAAAAATCATGTTTTTCCTACGCTGTCTTGCTTTTGGAAGTCTTTTAATTTCCGGAATTACAACCGCCCACGCTCAGTTTGCGCCCACCCCCACGATTGTGGAAGCGCCCGGCTCGGGTCCCGGCCTCGGCGTACGGCTGCGCACCGGCGATGCAAACAACGACGGCATTCCGGACCTCTTGCGCTGTGGCCGCACGCCCAGCAAAGTGGATTATTATCTGGGAACCGGCAATGGCACTTTTTCGGTTGCGCAGCCCGTTTCGGGGCCGTTTACCGAAGTAGCCGACGCCTTGCTCGCCGATTACAACTCGGATGGCAAGGCAGACCTTTTGGTGCTGGATAACCGGGCCAAAGCTTTGTATTTATACCTTAATTCAAACAGCTCTTTTCCAACACGAACCCCCATTACTTCGCCCAGGATGGGTGCCAATGGCGCAGTTACAACCCGGATGGTGAGCGGAGATTTCACCGGCGACGGACACATGGACGTGCTGGTCAAGGATCATTTTACGGTTCTGCTGTTTCCCGGCGCTGGCAATGGCACTTTTGATACGGCCCGTTCCGTAATTCCAGACAGTCTGCAGACAGAATTATATGACCTTGTTACCGGAAATTTCAATGGCGATGCTTTTCCGGATTTTGCGGTGGCCACCAGCGGGTTCATGACTTTTTTAAATACCGGTACCGGCAGCTTTACCTATGCCGGCACCACTGCGGGAACCATCAGTTTTCTCTTGGCCCCCGGCGACCTGACCGGCGATGGCATCGACGATATGCTGATGGCAGATAACACAGCGCATGTTTTTGCCAACAACGGATCGGGTGTTTTCAATAGTATTGGATTGTTGAAACCTGCCAACGCTTCTTACCGCGACTTTGCTTTTGCGGATGTGGACGGCGACGGCAAGACCGACGTTTTAGGCGTTTATGATCAAGTAAACCGTGCCGTGTGGTTTAAAAACTTGGGCAGTGGCGTGCTGGACACACAGCAACTGGTTCATCAGGAAGCGGTGCCCACCGGCGCGCTTTATGGCTGCGTGCTGCGGGATATGAACGGCGACAGCCGCCCCGACGCGGTCTGGGCCAACCTGAATGGCCGGATCGGCATCCAGTTGAACACGACCACGCCTTCGGGTATAGATAAAGCAACCGCGTTTCCCGAAATCCAGGTGTACCCGAACCCGGCGATTTCTGGAAAACAGGTGTGGGTAGAAGTGCCTGCGGCTATCCGGATCAGCCTTGTAAACAGCATTGGACTGGAAGTGCTGAACGCCAACCTTCCGGCAGGGAAAACTCAAATTGCCCTTCCCTACCCGCCCGGAACATACTTTTTAAGAATCGCCTGTTTGGATAAAACTGTTGTGCGGAAAGTGATTTTGTTGGAGTAACGAGGACTCTGACACCTCCTGAAAAGGCATTATTCCCATAATTTTCCGGAAAATGGTGCGCGATAAACAAACTATTTGGGCATAAAAAAAACCGGTGAGATCGAAACCCACCGGCGCTCACTTTTCGCGCAGTAATATTTTCCCTGTTCTCACCGTTGCCGCGAAACTTTTTTGGCTGTTGTAAATCTTGTGTTCTTGTTGATGAGCGTAGGAATTAGATCTTGTACTTCTTAATTAGAATGGTTAAAGATATTTTTTCAGGAGCTGGCTCAAAGGTGCTACGCCCGACCTGCCTGTACAAGCGTATTTCTACGCATTTTTTCGGAATCTCTGCGGAGTGCAGGAATCAAGGGGGTTTATGAACGGTGCATATAAAAAAACCAGTTGGTTCCGTAATCTTTTGGAATAAAATTTTGTGGCACAATATTTTTTAAAATGTCAGTAACTCTTAAACAATCTCTTTTCACCCTAACCCCTTTTTATCACCATGCGTTCCATCCTGTATATCATCGCCGTGATTCTTATTATCGGCTGGCTTTTGGGCCAGTTTGGCGGTATGAACCTATTTGGTACCGGCAGCAGCCTCATCCACATTCTGTTGGTTTTAGCGATCATCTCCCTGTTGCTGGGCTTTATCCGCCGCGGCTCGGTGTAGTCTTCTTTAAAATCTTTGAAGAAGAATCCCTGTCCACAACGGACGGGGATTTTTCATTTCCGGAAACAGCACCGTTTTTCCGGAAATAAAGCGCCTTTCGCAGGTATCAACAGCGCTTGTTTTTTGTGAAAAGAAAGCAAAAAATCAAACGATTGTTTGAATCAATCAAACGTTTGATTTAATTTTGTGTCCCGAAAAAATTATGGCTGATCCAAAAAACATCCGCATTCTGCGCGAAGCCGAGGTGCTTTTTGCCGAGAAAGGCTTTGACGGCACTTCTATCCGCGACATTGCCACAGCGGCCGAGGCCAACGTGTCGATGATTTCCTACTACTTCGGCTCTAAAGAAGCGTTGATGAAGGAAATCATCCGCGAGCGTATACATGAATCCGTGCGACTACTGAACGAGGTGATGGCCGATGAAACCACCACGCCGGTTGAGAAAATCGAAGCTTTCGTGGGGCGGTTTATCGAACACAAAATCCAAAACGTGTGCTTTACCCGCATCCTGATGACAGAGCAAACGATGAAACGCAACGAGGATTTCGTGGAAATCATCACCGAGCTGCGCACCACCATGGCCCGCCACCTGGAAACACTGCTAAAACTGGCGGCCCAGAAAGGCCATATCCGCAAAAATATTGACGTGGTCTTGCTCACCAGCACCCTGATCGGCACGGTGAATGCGCTTGTCGGCAACCGCGACTTCTATAAATCCTACCACAAAATCAGCGGTACGGCAGAAGCCACCTTCAATGAAGATTACAACCAGACCATTCTCCAACACACCCAATCTCTTCTCAAGTATCTGCTTCTCCATGAAAAATAAAATCCGCACCGCGCTGGCTGCGGGCGCACTTTCGTTGCTGGGCTTTTCGGCCCTGGCTGCGGGCGAAAGCCGGACCCTTACCCTGCCCGAAGCCATTCGGCTGGGGCTTCAGGCAAGCGGCAAACTGCAAATTGACTCTGCCCGCATTATTCAGGCGCAGGTGCAGTACGAAACGGCCCGCGAAGCCGCCCTGCCGGAAGCTTCTGTCTCGGCCCAGCAACTGTTTTTGAACCAGCCGACGGTAGACCTGAAAGTGCCTCTGCAAACAAGCAGCGGCAACACGACGGGCGAAAAACCCGCACCGGTGGAAGTGAATCGGCTTTTTATGGCCAATGCGTCCCTCTCGATGCCGCTTTATGCCGGTGGCCGGATTCGCTACGGCAAGGAAAGCGCCCGCCTGCTGCGCGAAGCTGTTCGCCTCTCGGCGCAAAACGACCGTGCGGCGGTGGCCTACACCATTACCCAGGCCTACAACAACGTGTATAAAGCCTCGCAGGCGATTGACGTGATTGAGGAAAACCTGCGCTCGGCCCAGCAACGTGATTCCACGTTTAACCGGCTGGAAGCCAACGGTGTGATTCCGCGCAACGACCGGCTGAAAGCGGCCCTGCAAACGTCTAATACCGAACTGCAACTGCTTGAAGCGCAAAGCAATTATGAAATTGCTAAAAGCACCCTGGCGCTGCTGGTCGGACTTCCGGAAAATACGGCCCTGGAAGTGAGCAAAGCATATGCTAATATTCAACTTCCGGACGGCTCCTACGAAGCGTATCTGCAACAGGCTTTAAGCAATCGCGCCGACCTGAAAGCATTGGGTTTTCAGAAAGAAGCCGCTGCCGTGGGCATCAAAAGTGCCAAAGCTGGTTACCTGCCGACGCTCGCCGCCACCGCCGGTTATTTTTATGTGGATGTGCCCAATTTTCTCAACGTGAGCAACGCGCTGAACGGCGGCTTGGCCTTGCAATACAACCTGAGCAGCATCTGGAAAAC
>JAEWBT010000073.1 GCA_023391015.1 Bacteroidota bacterium | reverse complement strand
TGGCCAGGTCGGTCGCGTCTAAGGGAGCGACATCTGCTGTGAGGGGCTTTTTAGAGTTCATTTTCCGGAAATTTATATGCCTAAGAAGTCAATTTTCAGTGTAAAATACTCTTTTGAAATGAATAAGCAGCAGAATGTTCTTCCTGGCGTAAATTTGAACTTCTTTTTTAAAGCAAAAACGATGATGAACATAGAAACCGGAAAAGGCATCGACTTTTCCCTGCCGTATCAGGTGCGCGATATTTCTCTCGCCGAGTGGGGCCGCAAGGAAATCCGTCTGGCCGAAGCCGAAATGCCGGGCCTGATGGCCATCCGCGAAGAATACCGCGAACAACAGCCGCTCAAAGGCGCGCGCATTGCCGGTTGCCTCCACATGACCATCCAGACCGCCGTGTTGATTGAAACGCTCGTGGCGCTGGGTGCGGAAGTGAAGTGGTCTTCCTGCAACATTTTTTCTACTCAGGATCAGGCTGCTGCTGCTATTGCGGCTGCCGGAATCGGCGTTTTTGCCTGGAAAGGTCAGACGCAGGCCGAGGCCGACTGGTGCATTGAGCAAACCTTGTTTTTCGGCTCCGAAGACCGTCCGCTGAACATGATTCTGGACGACGGCGGCGACCTCACCAACATGGTGCTGGATAAATATCCGGAACTGGTGCAGCACGTCAAAGGCATTTCTGAGGAAACCACCACTGGCGTGCACCGCCTCTACGAGCGGATGCAGAAGGGCACGCTGCCGATGCCTGCCATCAACGTGAACGACTCGGTGACGAAAAGCAAGTTTGACAACAAATATGGTTGCCAGGAAAGCCTTGTGGATGCCATTCGCCGCGCAACCGACGTGATGATGGCCGGAAAAGTAGCCGTTGTAGGTGGCTACGGCGACGTAGGTAAAGGCTCTGCCCAATCGCTGCGCGGTGCCGGTGCGCGTGTAATCGTAACTGAAATTGACCCGATTTGTGCGTTGCAGGCCGCTATGGACGGTTTTGAGGTCAAGAAAATGGCCGATGCCGTGAAAGAAGCAGATATTATCGTAACCGCTTCCGGCTGCCGCGACCTGATTACCGAAAGCCACTTCCGCGCCATGAAAGACAAAGCGATTGTGTGTAACATCGGTCACTTCGACATTGAAATTGACATGGCGTGGCTGAACGAAGCTTATGGCCACACCAAAGACACCATCAAGCCACAGGTGGACCTCTACAATATTGAGGGAAAAGATATCATCGTGCTGGCCGAAGGTCGTCTGGTGAACCTCGGTTGCGCTACCGGCCATCCGAGTTTTGTGATGTCCAACTCGTTTACCAACCAAACGCTGGCGCAGATTGAGCTGTGGACGCGCGGCGATCAGTACGAAAACAAAGTGTACGTTCTGCCGAAGCATCTCGACGAGAAAGTGGCCCGCCTGCACCTGTCTAAAATCGGCGTGGAGCTGGACGAGCTGACCACCGCCCAATCTGAATACCTCGGCATTCCAAAAGCCGGTCCGTATAAGGCGGAGATGTACCGGTACTAAGAGACAAAAGACGATAGACAAAAGACAAAAGAGAAGCTGTCCCTTCTCTGTAGAGACGCCTAAATTGGGCGTCTCTTTTTTGTATCTTCCGGAAAATTCTGCCTTACCCTGGGAAATGATTTAAGGTTTGCTTCTGGGGGATCAAAGCTGAATTTCAGGCGTGAGGGCTGACCGTATGGTGCCATCGGCCAGCTGGATTTCTACCCGGAATTGGTGCGTGCCGGTGCGTTCTGGTTTTTGGGTAAGATACAAGTCAAAATTACCACGGGGCGCATAATCATTTACCTGTTCCTGGAAGGAGTGCTTAACGGGTTGCAGGTCTTTGTCGGAGTCTTCTTTAAGCGTTTTAAAAAGGTCAGTCGCATCACTTTGGGGAGGATGGCTGCGGTTGAAATAATGAACTGTATAAACCCGGAGCGCACCGGCGCTTGCAAGGGCTACGTATTTCTCCAAAGGACATTTACAGGCGTAAGCAACATTGCCCAACCCGAGACGGGGCGGTATGCGCCGGGCGATAAATTCATACTGGAGCCGCCCCTGAATTGCATAGTTTTTATGGGTAAAATCAGGGGCGCTGTCGGCACTGATGGCTAAGACGCCATTGCTGTCTTTGGTGTAATGCGCTTGATATATTTCCAAGGTAGTCCATTGATAGCGCGTAGTAGGTATATTGCTACAATTGCAGCAACTGCTGATGAATACGAGAAAACCGTATAGAAAAGAAAGGAAAAGGCTTTTCTGAAGCATAATTTAAAAAGGCAAAAGGCGTTCAACCAATAAATTTCACACTACTTAACCACTCTCTAAAGTACGTTTGCAAAGTGAAAATATTACGTTTGAAAAACGCGGCTGCTTTATTTCTGGCCGCTACACTGCTGTATTCCTGCAAAGACAACCAAAATGGCTTCCACGTCATTGGCGACGTTTCCGGAATGCCGGAGCAAACCATTTACCTGGAAGAACTACGCCTTGCCGGAGCTGAGGTGATTGACAGCACCGAAAGCAATGCATCCGGTCATTTCGAACTGGACGGTACTGCGCCCGAACCCGCCCTCTATCGGGTTCGGATGGGCAAAAGCGAAGAAGTATTTGCCCTTTTATCGGTGGATAAAGGAACGTATTCGGTGAAAGGGGCTTGGAACCGGCCGGATTCGTTTCGCGTTGGCGGTAGCCCGGCTACGGCGAGTCTGCAATCATTTATCGGCGTGACGCGCGACCACATCGTGGCGTTCAATACGCTGGGTATGGTGATGGATCAGATGAAAACCGAGGGCAAAGACAGCTTGCTGACCCGCGCTCAGGAAGATTTGGCGGCCCGTAACGAAGCGTTTACCAACTACATTGAAACTTACGCAGACACCACCAAGTATCTGCCCAACGCCGTTTTTGCCGCCGCCTTGCTGAATCCGGATGCTTCGATGGATTACCTGCAGGCTTTTGTGAAAAACCTGGGTGCCCGCTTCCCTAAAGACGCCACGCTGGCCCGCGAGTTTACCATGCGCATCAACAATATTGCCGGCAATGACCAGGCGCAGGCCATTGCTGCTTCCGGTCCGGCAGTCGGCACGATGGCCCCGGCGATTTCCGCCCCTACGCCCGAGGGCAAAGACGTTTCGCTGGCGTCGTTAAAGGGAAAATACGTACTGGTAGATTTCTGGGCGTCGTGGTGCGGACCGTGCCGCGCGGAGAACCCAACCGTGGTAGCCGCCTTTCAGAAATTTAAGGACAAAAACTTTACGATTCTGGGCGTTTCGCTGGACCAGAAAAAAGACAAATGGCAGGAAGCCATCGCCAAAGACGGCCTTACCTGGACACACATCTCCGACCTCGCCGGCTGGGAAAGCATTCCGGCGCGCGACTACGGCATCCAAAGCATTCCGGCCAACTTCCTCGTGGACCCTTCCGGAAAAATCGTGGCCCGCGACCTGCGCGGCCCGGCCCTGGAGGCCAAGCTGGCGGAGCTGGTGAAGTAAAGGCCCCAAGGGCAAAAGCCAAAATTCAAAAGCCGGGTTCCAGTGGAATCCGGCTTTTGATTTTCCGGAAAATCCGACCTTCAAAAGGAAGATTTTGTTTTGCCCAGACCTTTTGCATGTTTCTGCGCCTTTACTTGGGTTGCACCCTGTTTTGTCATTCCGACGAAAGGCGGAATCTCAGGAAAAGGGATAATTGTGAGACACTGCCTTTGGGCGGGGTGACAAAATATAGGACTGATTCTGACTTGTCAAGTCAACTAGCAAGGCGTCCGAAGACTTGACAAGTCGGTAAAAAACAAAAATTCCGGAACCTTAGAGAGTCCGGAATTTTCTATTTAAAAAGCCTTTAAAACCTTATGCAGTGGCTTCGTCCAACACGCTGTTCATGTTGCGTACGGCGTCGGCGCTTTTAGCGAAAAGGGCCATTTCCTCGTCGTTGAGTTTCAGGTCCACGATGCGCTCCCAGCCGCCTTTACCAATTACCACCGGCACACCGAGGCAAATGTCTTTCTGACCGTATTCGCCGTCGAGGGCGACACAGCAAGGAAACACTTTTTTCTCGTCGCGCACGATGCTTTCTACCAGCGCCGCGCCCGCCGCACCCGGTGCGTACCAGGCCGAAGTGCCCAGAAGTTTGGTCAATGTAGCGCCGCCCACCATTGTGTCGGAAGCTACTTTTTTCAGCGCTTCGGCGTCCAGCATATCCGAAACCGGCACGCCCTGCACGGTGGCGAGACGCGTAAGCGGAATCATGGTGGTGTCGCCGTGGCCGCCGATAACCGTAGCTTGCAGGTCGTGTTGCGAACAGCCAATGGCTTGCTGCAGGTAGGTTTTAAAACGGGAAGAATCCAGAATGCCACCCATACCAATCACGCGCTCCTTGGGTAGGCCGGTAGCCTTCAGCGTCAGGTACGTCATGGTGTCCATTGGGTTGGAAATCACCACCAGAATGGTGTTGGGGGAATGCTCCAGGAGGCTTTTAGCAACGCCTTCCACAATTTTGGCGTTGGTGCCAATCAGCTCTTCGCGGGTCATGCCGGGTTTGCGCGGAATGCCAGACGTGATGACGCATACTTCAGAGCCAGCTGTTTTGCTGTAATCGTTGGTAGAGCCGGTTACTTTAGTGTCAAAACCCAGCAGCGAGGCGGTTTGGGTCAGGTCCAAGGCTTTGCCTTCGGCGAAACCTTCTTTGATGTCCACCAGAACCAGTTCCGAGCACAGCTCTTTGCGAACAATATTGTCGGCACAGGTAGCGCCTACGGCACCTGCACCTACGACGGTAATTTTCATACAGCGAAATGTGTTTTTGAAAAGATCTTTAAAGTGGCGCAAAGGTAGGATTTACGCTGAATTGCTCCATGTAAAAATGGTTCAATAGCTCATCGGAGCCGGCCTGTTACCCGGATTTTTGCAGTTTGTAAGGAAGCAGCCCTGGAGGGTGCTGTTTATTTTCCGGAAACTAACCCATCCCACCCAATGCTTTAATTTCGCACACCGTTCTCCTTTGCCCTATGCGTTTGCCCATTACCGCCCTGCCTTTTCTGCTGCTGACCACGGCCTGTTCTTACACCGGAAATCAAACCGCCAACGCACCGATTGTGATGGGCGATTCGACTACCATCGTTACCGAAACCGATTCGCAGTACCTGCGTTCCGCCTTTGCCGATTACGAAGTAGCCAATCCGGTGGAGGCAGCGCCGGTTCCGGAAAATCCAAAGGTCGATTCGCCCACCGTTAGCGTTCCGAAAACCGATACGCCCGTAGCCGCCGTTGTTAAAAAGCCAACAGGGCCGGGCCTTTCCGCCGACTTTGGTGATGTGCAGGTGTTTGTGGAAAACCTGCGCGTGCGCAACGAGGATGCGAATGCGAAAGGCGTGCGCAGCGTGGCCTACAGCAGCGATGGCAGCGCTTTCCGGCCCAAAAATCTGGTGGTGAACGACGGGAAGGCCAATGGCGCTTCGCTCAAGCAAAAAACCGATTTTGAAGTGGTGGTCAATACCGGGAAAGAGTTGTTGCCCCTGCCATCATTGGGAAAACAAAGCACTGGCTGGCAAACCGTTTCCGGGAAAGGAGGTACGTTCGCACTCACCGAGCCGCAGGCGCCTGCTTTTAAGGTTACGAACGCTTCCATTAAAAACGCCGCCCAGCAAGCCGCCCGAAAGGCCCGGATGTCTTCTAAAGAACAAACCGCCCTGCTCAACCGCCTGAGCCGCGTCAAAACGGTGGATGGTGACTTGTTGCAGGCTAAGCCGGTGGCTACGATGTGGCAGGTGACCGCCAAAGACGCCAAGGGAAAAGCGGTTACCAAAGAAATTCGCGTGGACTGGTAGGGGTATGCCTGCTTTAAAATAAAGCCCGGAAAACTTCCACACACCAGCAACCACAACACCTTTTTCTTACCTGATAGACTCTTTGCTTCGCAGCTTCTATAGGAATAAGAAAGTCGTACCCCTTTTATCCAATACTTTATCCCAAAAGCCTTTAAAACCTTGTTCCAAATTATTATATTTGTCGGGTTTTTATCAAGGTCTTATTGTTGAAAAGTACAGAACCCTATTTGACTCTGATTGTGTTAAGACGTGCTCTTAGGCGGCTCGGAGTAGGACTTTTTTTTCTTTTTTTCCTCAGTGCGGGAACGCTTCGGGCACAAACCAGTCCGGAGCCAGACAGCCTTTTGCGCCGCCATGCCGACTCGCTGCTGGCGGATTCGCTGACGCGCCATGTAGACAGCCTTTCCAAAGTGGGCCTGCTGCCGCAAATTCAGCTTTCAGACACGCCCGGAAAAGAGTCTATAATTTCCGGAAAAGCCTGGAAAATTACCGGGCAGGTTTTTGACAAAGCCACCCGCGAAACCATGCCTTTTGCGCATGTGCGCGTGCCGCGCAGCGCCATCGGCGAGCCAACAGACCTGGACGGCCATTTCACCATTTCCATCCAAAATCCGCCGGTTGATTCGCTGGAGATCACGGCCATGGGCTACCGCACTTGGAAGATGCGCCTGGACCCGAAAAAGCCTATTCAGGAATTAACGATAGAATTGGAGCGCTCGGAGCACGACTTGAAAGAAGTAGTTATCAGGCCTGGCCTCGACCCGGCAATCAAGCTGATGCGTAAGGTGGTCGCCGCCAAGCCGCGCAACGACCCAGACAAGCTGGATGCCTACTCCTGCGAGCTGTACAACAAGCTGGAGGTAGATATTCAGCGCCTGAGCCGTGCCCAGTTCGAAAAAATTCCGGGCATGAAGGCCTTTGGATTTATCTATGACAACTACGACAGCACGAGCGACACCGTGCCGTTCCTGCCTTTTTTCCTCACCGAGTCGCTGGCCGATTATTATTTCCGGAAAGACCCCTCGGGCCGGCGGGAAGTGATCAAGGCCACCTTGGTGAAAGGCATTAAAAACGAAACCATCACCGAGTTTCTGGGTGGGATGTACGTAAAGCTGAACGCCTACAAAAACCGCATTCCGGTTTTCGATAAAAACTACGTCTCCCCTATCTCCGACAACGGCGAGCTGTACTATAAATACAAAATTCTGGATACCCAAACGGTTCACAATCACACCGTTTACCGGCTGCAATACGCGCCACGCCGCTCGGGCGAAAACTGTTTTTACGGTGATTTCTGGATTGCAGACTCTTCTTTTGCCGTGCAGCGCATCAACCTGGAATTGCCCAAGGAAGCCAATATCAACTGGGTGAGCCGTATGAGTCTTTTCCAGGAATTCCGGCCCATGGGCGATTCGCTCTGGACGGTGGCCAAAGACAAGTTTGTGGTGGATTTCAACCTGCCCTATGCCGGCAAGAAAGCACCGGGTTTTATTGCCCGGAAAACGGCTATTTATACGGACTACGACACCAGCGCCGGAGCGGCGGCAGCCGGACTGGACAACCCGCAATACCATAAAGATGTGGTCATTTCCGACTCGGCGCGCGAAACCACTGATGCGCAATGGGAAAACCTGCGGCCGGAAGCCTTAAGCAAAAACGAACGGGCCATCTACCGCACCGCCGATACCCTGCAAACCTTGCCGGCCTTTGTGCGGGCCAAAAACTGGGTGCGCTTTCTGGCAACCGGTCGTAAAGAAGTAGGCGTTTTTGACATCGGGCCGGTGTGGTCTTTCTACAGCAACAACCCCATCGAAGGCCACCGGTTTCGCTTTGGCGGCAGCACAACGGAAAAGCTTTTTAAGGATGTGCAACTGGCCGGGTACGGCGCATATGGCACCCGCGACGAGCGCTTCAAATACAACGCCTCGGTGCTGTGGCTGCCAGACCGCGAGCCGCGCAACTCTTTCCTGCTTTCTTATTCCTCTGATCTGGACCGCACCACAAGCTATTATGACCAGGCACCGCGCAACAACGATAATATCTTCACCAACGTCCTGCGCAAGCGGGGCCTCAGTTGGCGTGCGGCTTTCGTGAACGAATGCCGCTTTGAGTGGGGCAAGGAATATTACAGCGGATTCAGTCATAAACTCATCTTGCTGCATCGCAACTTTGACCCCTACGCGCCCCTGCCGCGTAATTTCCACAACGCCGATGGTCAGTTTACCCCAACGCTGGTCAGCACCGAAGCCGGCATTTCGTTGCGGCTGGCCTGGAAGGAAAAATTTCTCAGTGGCAAATTCCGGCGCATTTCGCTGGGCAGCAAATACCCTATTGTGGAAGCGCGTTTTGCCCACGGCTTTAAGGGCCTCCTGGGCAGCGCTTATAAATACAACAAGGTTTCTTTGACCGTAACCGACAAGGTGCGTCTGGGTGCGTTGGGCAAAGGCCGTTACACACTATTTGCCGGAAAAGTGTATGGTGCCCTGCCCTACCCTTTGCTGGAAGTGCATCCCGGAAATGACTTTTATTCCTACAACCCACGGGCGTTCAACATGATGAACCGCTACGAGTTTATCTCCGATGAATATGCCGGGTTTATGTGGGAACACAACATTGGCGGTGGCCTTTTCAACTACATTCCCCTGCTGAAAAAAGCCAAGCTGCGGCAGTTCTGGACGGCCAAAGGCGTGATGGGGCAGCTTTCCGGCGAAAACAAAGCGCTTAATATGAATAAAGGTTTTCCGTTCCGGACGCTGGAAAGCAAGCCCTACATCGAAATCGGCACGGGCGTAGAAAATATCTTCCAGCTTTTCCGGGTAGATTTCATTTGGCGGGTAGCCCCGGCACCGTTGCCCAAGGAACACCCCGACCGTTACTTTGGCGTGTTTGGGTCGATGAAATTTGAGTTTTAGAAAAAAGTCTGGGTTAGATAGCATATAGATCAGCATCCGAATCTATCCATTCCGGAGGCTTAGAAGCCGAACATATTATCAGGATTACTTAACGAAACGCCAGTTTTGGTCTGCGTAATGTGCGGAATGGGCTGCGTAATGCACGGAACGGTCAACGAATGATTAGAAATGCTTAACTAAAGGCTACTCCTGACCGGCGAAACGTGCGAAACCGCCTGCGTAAGGCGCGGAACGGATTGCGAAGCGGGCAGAATGGGCTTCGAAAGCTGTTTCGCCCAAGAGGCGAAACACAGATGGACAAATAACGCACTGCGTCATCTATACTAAAACTTCCGGTAGGCGTTACTCTTTCGTGATTTTCAGCACCTGACTGCGGCTGCCGTCTTCGTAGTGCAGGAAGTACAGCCCGGCGGCCAAGTCATCCAGCGACAATTCAGAGGCCGCTTTCGTAATCGGCATTCTCCGCAGCAATTTTCCGGAAATATCGCCTACCCACAGCGTGGCTTCGGGACCGGGCGCTGCACTGAGGCGAACGGTTACCGCGCCGCGCGTTGGGTTCGGAAAGGCTTCTACCACAAAAGCGCCTTCCTGAACGGTTGCTACTACCACGCGGCTCAGGACGCTTTCGCCGCTGACCGCAACGGCCCGGACGCGGTAATAATTCTTGCCGGTCGCCGGTTTTTCATCCACCAGCCGGTAAGAAGTGTTGTCCTGAGCAGTGCCGAAAACGGTGCCGATTTTCAGGAATTGCACGGCATCGAGGCTGCGCTCTACTTCAAAACGCGTTCCGTCTTCTTCGTCAGCCGTGCTCCACAACACTTCGTTGGTAGTGCCCAGATTATTGGCGGCTACGGAGGTAAGCGTCAACGGCAGCGGCGTGCCATTGAAAGAATGGATAAAAAATCCACTGAAACCACTCACCGGAAAACTGAGCGTCCAGTAGGCTCCGTTCCAGGTTTTGGTGATGGCGTTGTTGAAAATGTACTCTTTATTTGTTGCGTTGTATTGGCCTCCGGGACCAGTGTTGCCGTCGGTAGGCAGGCCATGGAATTGGGTGATGGCTAGGTTTACCAAGCCGAGCGTGTCCGTTGGGCCGGTGGGCAGCCGGGGCGTGGCGGGACTGTTGGCCGTCAGGTACGCATTGTAGGCGTCAAACTCGGCCTGCGTTATGTAGAGTTTTACGGTGGCCGCGCCGTTGTTTGTCGGATGGATGTGGAAGTGACGTTGCAGATAAGGTTTGCCGTTGAGGGCCTGCACGGTAGCGTCTTTAGCTACGGCAACATTCACCATTCCCAAAACATTGCCGCCCGAAAGGTCGGTGATGTCGGCGATGGGTTCGCAGGCAGCGCTGGTGTAGGAAATATCCATTCCATCGGCCTGCAACAGCGTAGCACTGGCGGCAGCAGCGGGCGGCATGGCGGCCAGCGTACCTATGGTTACCGCACTGACAGTGGACGTATCATTACAACCGCCCACGCCAACGGCAATCACGGAGTAATTTCCGGAATCTGCCGCGCTTGTGCTTTTCATATAGCTGGCGGTGGTCGCCCCGGCGATATCCACGCCACTTTTGCGCCATTGATAGGCAATGGCATCGGGCGCTATGGTAGAAAGCACCAGCGGATTGGGCGCACAGACCTGGACCGTTGCGGGCGACTGAGCGCTGATGACGGCTTGAGTGTTTACAACCACGACAGCCGAATCATTTGCCGTGCTGGCGCAGCCATAGCGGTCGGTTACGCTGTTGAGTTTGTAGGTGAAATTTCCGGAAATTCCGGTCGGCGCAGCGACCTGAAGGGGCAATCCAACAGCAGCGGGGAATACAGAAGTATAGCCTTTGTTTTGTCCCTGATAAGCGTTGATGTTTTGAGAAAGAAGTTGCACACCGGCGCTGTCTTTGAGAATCAATTGTAAATCCTGCGAGCGGTCCTGACAACAGTCGCCGCGATTGGTAATTCGAACGGCGGCAAGGTCATAACCCGGACTGCCGAGGTCTATCTCCACATACTCGGTGTTGTTTCCGGCATTGCTGTGCCAGAAGTTGCTCAGGTTGCCATCGTTAATATTGGAAAGGGGAAATCCGGAAAGCGTGCTGGAGGCCGTCGCCGGCTTGTTGAGGGCCACGTTATTTCCGGAAATTGCTTCTATCACTCCGATTTCAGCCAGGTTCAGATTGTCGATGGTGCTGTTTTGTTTCACCCGCACATAGCGCACTTTTGCCAGGCCGGACGTGCCGGTTTGCGCAGCTCCGCCATTCGCGCTGTAAGTAAAAGTGTAAGGCGCAAATCCGGCGTTTCCGGTTAGCGTCAGTGGGGCCGCAGGCGCGTATTGGCATACAGTAGCACCACCAGCGATTGTGGCTGTGGGTGGAGCCGCCACCACTACCGCAACCGGCACCGAAGTATCCACACAACCGACTGCTGTTGTCATAACGACGCGATAGATACCATTGTTAGCAGTGCTTGCTGTGATTCGATTGTAGGAAAGACCCGTATCGCCCACAGATAAATCTCCGTCCTTGAGCCATTGATAAGACGTGGCTCCGGTTATGGATGGAGTGACATTCAATGGCGTCCCGTCGCAGGCCGGAACCACAGCGGGCAGGGTTGTAACAGCAGCTCTTGGCGTTACTGTTAGGGCAATGGTGGTATTGGTTGTCGCCGCGCAGCCCGCGCCGGTTACGGTGGTGAAGGTGTAGTTCTGGGTTCCCAATGCGCTTGCCGAAACAGGAATCCGGGCTGTGTTCGTGGCGGATTGCGGGAGGGGCCAGGGCGTGGTTGCGGGGAGGTTGTTATTGACAGTGGCATCTACAGGTTGGGTGTAAACTACCGCACCATTGCTGTCTTTAAACGTGAGCGTCAGGTTCTTTACCCGAAGCTGGTAGTTCAAAGGCACCTGATCCACAAATAAAGAAACCTGCTGTACGGCATATTCGCTTCCCAAATCAATTTCTGCATAGCCCCCTTTAAAAGTTGCTGAATTGCCGTTCCCCAAGTACCCGGAGCGGAAAGCAGTCCAATTTTTGCCATCGTTTATATTACTTGCGCCATAGGCGTTGCTGTTGTTGTTATAGATAGCAGATGCCGTTACTGATTTTCCAAGCGCAATATTATTCCCCCAAAAATCCAGGATCCGCAACTCGCCGATATTCAGGTAGTAATTGATGTTTTGGGTGAGGCGCACGTAGCGCACTTTCCGGATCGTGGAACTTACGGTTTGTGGCGCACCTCCATTGAGGCTGTAGGTAAATGCATAGGGCGGCAGGGCATTAAAGCCGCTGACCAGCAGGGCCGTATCGCTGTTTTGACAAGCGAACAACGCGGTTGGTCCCATAATCACGGGTGTGTTCACGAAAAGGTCGGGCGAGGTGGAAGTGCAGCCGTCAAAAGAAGTGGCAACGACGTTGGAGCGCCCGTAAGAAGCAGGCGTATAAACAGAATCCACAGCGGGCGTGTAGGTTTGAATCCGGTTGTTTCCGGCGTCGGAAAGAAAAAGATTTCCGGAACGCGTGAGCGCCAGACCCATTGGATTATTGAGCTGCGTGGTACCGCTGCCGCTCGTTCCCGTTCCGGCGATGGTTACGGCAGCCGCACTTCCGGTGTCCTGCCGCTGAATGCGGTGATTGGCGGCGTCGGCCACGTAAATATTTCCCATTCCATCAACCGCTACACCGGCGGGGTTATTCAGCGCTGCGCTCCCGGAGCCTGCCGTTCCGGTACCAAGAAGCACGGTTCCCACACTGCTGCCTGCCGCCCACTTTACGATGCGGTGGTTATACTGGTCGGCGACCAACACACTGCCGTATTTATCTACGGCCACGCCATATGGGTGATAGAGCAAAGCAGCCGTTGCGCCGGAAATTCCGGAAGCACTTCCAGCTACGGTCCGGCCTGTGGTGTCGCCCGGAGCCCAGCGCTGCACGCGGTGGTTGCCATAATCCGCGATGAATAAATTTCCACCGGCATCCACCGTGATGTCGGTAGGATTGCTTAGTTGCCCGGCGCTATTTCCGGAAATGCCGCTGGTTCCGGCAACAGTAACACCCGCCGTAGCCCCGGCGCTCCAGCGCTGTACGCGGTGATTTCCGGCATCCGCTACATACACATCTCCGGCATCCGACACGTAAACGGACAAGGGGTTATTCAACTGGTTGGCTGCGGCACCACTGCCATTGCCACCGGCAACCACTACGCCGGTGGTTGCGCCGGGTGCCCAGCGCGTAACGCGGTGCGCACTCGTTTCCGGAACATACAGATTACCGGCGGTGTCCACAAAAAGATGTGCCGTACTGCTAACCGTTGCAGCGGTTGCAGGATTGCTCCAGGCGGAAATGCGGGATACTACTGAAGTTCCATTCTGCTGCCAGGCCAGGCTGTAAGGCGTTGTGCTGAAGCGGGCTACCAGCGGATTCAGGCCACAGGGATTCCCGACGATACTGTCGGCAAGCGGTGTATTGAGGCGCATTTTCAGGAAGGCTTTCCCTGCCGGTGCGGTGCAGCCGCGCGTATTAACGGCTACAAAAGCAATCGAATCCCGGTCTTTGATGGCGGGGCTGGTATAAGAAAGGTCAGTACCAGCCGGTGCGCCGTTCAGATACCAGGCGTAGGTTGCGGCAGCCGTGTCGGCCACGATTGCAGTAAAAATTACCGGTGTGCCGGCACACAACTCGTTACCGGTATTGGTCGTGAGCTGGATGGAAGGTGCTACGGGGCTGAGAACGGTGGCTGTCAGGCTGCTGCTTTGTGTGTTGGTGCAGCCGAGGTTGCTCGTAACGCTTTGCAGGGTGTATTGGTAGGTGCCGCTCACCGTGGTAGGCAGCGGCAGACTCACTACTTCTGCGGGCCAGCGGGTTGTGTAGCCGCTATTCACGCCCTGATACGCGTTGATCGTGCGGCTGCTCAGTTGTGCACCGCTGGAATCTTTTAAAATCAGTTGGAGGTTTTGAGCGCGTTCCCAGCAGCAATCCTGCCGGTTCACCAGCTGGATATTATCCAACCGGTAAGCGGCTCCCAGATCAATCTCCACATACTCGCCGCCGGAGCAACCGTTGCTGTGCCACTTGTTACCCACATTTCCGTCGGTGAGGTTGCTGGCCGGATTGCCCGCGCTGGAACTGCTGGCCGTAACGGTTTTACCCAGCGCCACGTTCAGGCCGGTGGCATAATCCATCGCACGCACCTCCGACAGGTGAAAGCAATCCGCCGCATTTTGCCGGAGACGGATATAGCGGATGCGTTGCGCAGTGGTGGTTGCCGTTTGGGTAGGACCGCCGTTGAGGGAATAAGAAAACGTAAAAGGCGCTTTGGCGCTAAATGCCTGCAAAACAATTGCTGTATCGGTTCCCTGACAAGAAAAGGCAGGGCCGGTAACAGAAGCGGTCGGAATGTTGCCGATGTTGGGAAAAAGGGTATCGCTGGCTGCGCTGGAACAGCCGCCACTTCCAACATTGACAAAGTAATACGGACGCGTATCCGGCGGAATAGCGTCAATCGTTGCGGTTTGGGTTTCGTTGGTTTTGTTGATTGAAGGAACGGCGTTGTTACTTGTCCAGTTATAGGTTCGGTAATCCTGCTGCGGCGCACTGGTGAGGGT
>JAEWBT010000002.1 GCA_023391015.1 Bacteroidota bacterium | reverse complement strand
AGGCCATAGGGATTTTCCCGCGAGTAAGCCAGTCGGCGCGGAATGCCCGCCAGCCACGCAAGGAGCATGGAAGGTGCGGGGTTTTGGCTGTACATCGTAAAAATAACCGCTGTGTCAAACTGCCCTTCGCGAAGCGTTTGGGTGATATCATGGAGTGATTCGGGTGGGGCGCTTTCCCCAACTTTCACCCAAGGCAAATCGTAGGTGATTACGGCGTCAATTCGGGGAATGTGGGCGGCAATACCGGCAGCCATGGAAGTGCACAAGAACCGTTGGGTGGTGGAGCGGACCATTGCCTGGGAAACCAACAGCAGAAGGCTGGCCAGGGACTATGAAAGAAGAACCGACAGCACCGAAGCATTCTTATTTATCAGCAGTATTGCCAGAATCATCCGAAACAAAATAAAACCCACCTAACTCAAACAGCTTCTAAGTAATTGGCATCGGCCTGAAAGACAACGGCGTCCAAATCCAGATTTTTCACTTCGTCCACCGGTACTTCTATCACATTATTGCCGAAAGTGTATGTGCAGGGTACCGCACCCAGCGCCAACCAGACCGCGTATGTGCGTCGTTATTACAACATTTCCCCGGCCACCAATCCCGATGCGGCTACTGCGCAGATCACGCTCTACTTCACCCAGGCCGATTTTGATGATTACAACACCGCGCGGGGAAGTCTGCCGCCGTTGCCAATGGATGGAACGGATGTGGCCAATTATAAAGCCAACCTGCGCGTGACCCAAGAGCACGGCACCTCGGCTACGGGAGATCCGAACAGTTACAGTGGTTGGAACGGCACGGGGCCGAAAAAAATATTGATTACCCCTACCAGCGTAGCCTGGAACACGGTTCTTTCCCGCTGGGAAGTAACCTTTCCGGTAACGGGCTTCTCGGGGTTCTTTGTTACCAGCGCTCTTTCTACGCCCTTGCCGTTGGAACTGCTGCACTTCAGCGCCCGCCGTGTTGGAGAAACTACCAATCAACTGGACTGGGCGACGGGCGAAGAAGAAGCAGAAACAAGCTTTGCTATGGAGCGCAGTGGCGATGCCAAGAGCTTTACTTCTATCGGCGTGATTTCCGGAAAAGGCGTTGGCAGTGTGTATCGTTTTATGGATACCGCGCCCCTGGCAGGAGATAACTATTATCGCTTGCAGGTAAAAGAAGTAGGAAAAATGACCTACAGTCCTGTTGTGTTGGTGAAAGGCCGTGGCGATAGGGGCGCTAGCGTCGAACTGGCCCCCAATCCGGCTACTGAAAAGCTACGGGTTGTTTGCAGGGATAAAACCCTGGAAGGCAGCCGGGCCAGCGTGTGGAGCACCGATGGCCGGATGATGACCTCGTTTGTTTTAGAAGAAGAAACGGTGCTGGATATCCGGGAGTGGGCCGTGGGCGTGTATCTGTTGCGCCTTGCCGATGGCAATACGTTGCGACTGATAAAGCAATAAGAAGGACTTAATTTCCGGAAATCGCGGCAGGCTCAACACAGCGAAAGGCCCTGCTGAATCTCGGCTTCTGATTGCGCCAGCATGGATTTCCCATCGCTATACACAAAAAGCACCGGGCGACCGGCTTGAATCTGCGCCGATAAATCGGTGGCATCTTTTCGGAAAGGCACCATTTCCAGAATTGTCAGGTTGTGGCGTTGGGCTTCCTGTAGCAAGTGGCTAAAGGTCGCGTCTGGACAAACCACTGCAATCACAAACCGTTTTTCTGTTCCAGCGTTGTTCATATGGGATTCCAGATTGCAGTCTAAAATTATCAAGGCAAATGTAGCGTAAAAAGGGAGCGTTTGTGCCGCCGCCTGGGCGATTTGGGGCATTAAACACCCCCAAATCGCGATGGTTTAAACAAATTTCCGCTGATGCCTGGGTTTACCAACTGATTAACGACTTCTGCCGCTGCCCGTGGGGCCTGCAATACCCCTTTGGTGCCCAATCCGGTTACGAATCCAACGCGGCGGTTTTGAGGCGTCCAACCTGCCACGGCCCGCCGGTCTTGGGTGGAAACCCGGAAGCCGGCAAGTTGCGTTACCACCCGGAAGGGCACTTTTAGAACTTTTCCCAATCGTGGAGTCATCTCGGTTAAAAAATCAGCTGTTGGATTTTCGGTGGCATACGTCCATTCAAACGAAGCGCCCGCCCACCAGCCTTTTTCGCCCCAGGGGCAAAGGGTAAGTCCTTTCCCGAATTTAAAGACCCTGTTACGAGGCAAAGGGGCATCTATCTCCAGAACCAGGGCCTGCCCCTTATTCAGCGAGAGCGGGAGGGCTTCCAAAGCCGGAATTTCCGGAAATGTTTGTCCGTTGCAGTAGATAATATGGGTGTAGATTCTTCCTTGAAATTCAAAATCGCTTTCAGAAACCGGTTCGTTCTGTGGGTGGAAAATGGCTTTTATAAGGCGGCCTTCCTTTTCCAATAATTCCAGATAGCGCTTTTGCAATAAGACTGTTTGCAGGACGTAGGCGCGGTCGGTAATCCCAATACAATCCTCATTGGTAAGGTTGAAAAAGGTAGGAAGTGCCTGCGCCGTTGCCTCCATTTGTAGGAAGTCCGGATAGTGCCGGGTCTTTTCTTTAAAAAAAGAAACCGCCTTATTTCCGGAAATCACCTCGGTGATTTGAACGGGTTGAAAGAAAAATTCGGCCAATAGCTGCGATAGATACCTGTAAGCATCGGTACAGGTTGCCATCAACGTTTCGTAATCGGCGACTAACTGCCGCTTGCGGCCCATCACCGGATTCAGGATGCCGCTGGAAGCCCGGCTGCCCGTCCAAGGGGCACCGGATTCTACCAAATTATGAGCAATGCCCTGCTGCCGCAACGCCGCGCTCACCAGAATGCCACTCAATCCACCGCCAATAATTAATACATTCAAATCAGTACCTTCTTTAGACCGTGTCTTTTCGCCGGAAGATCTTTAGACTTTAGTAAAAAATGCTTACCTTCGCGCCCAAAATTAAGGGGGCTGCTGCCATATGGCAAAAAATTTTCCAGAATACAAATTTCAAAATACGGCTGCTTTCGGGCAGGAAATCCTGGACTTTTGGCAAACAGAGGATATTTTTAAGAAATCTGTTTCCAACCGGGATGGTGCGCGCCCGTTTGTGTTCTACGAAGGCCCGCCCTCGGCCAACGGCCTGCCCGGCATTCACCACGTGATCAGCCGGACGCTGAAGGATCTGGTGTGTCGCTACAAAACCATGAAAGGGTTTCAGGTGGCGCGCAAAGCCGGTTGGGATACCCACGGCCTGCCGGTAGAGCTGGGGGTGGAAAAAGAACTGGGCATCACCAAAGAAGACATCGGCGTCAAGATTTCGGTGGAAGAATACAACCAGAAATGCCGCGAAGCTGTGATGCGCTATAAGTCGCAGTGGGATGACCTAACGAAGCAGATTGGTTATTGGGTAGATCTGGAACATCCCTACATCACGTTTGAAAATAAGTATATTGAAACGCTGTGGTGGTGCCTGAAGCAACTCTTTGAAAAGGATTTGCTGTACAAAAGCGTTTCCATTCAGCCGTATAGTCCGGCAGCGGGCACCGGCCTTTCGAGCCACGAACTGAACCAGCCTGGCACGTATAAGAACGTCAAGGACACGACGGTGGTGGCGATGTTTCGGGTAAAAGATTCAAACGCCAAATTCCAAATTCCGGAAAATCTTCCTACTTATTTTCTCGCCTGGACGACCACGCCGTGGACGCTTCCATCCAACCTTGGACTGACCGTTGGACCGAATATTGACTATGTTTTAGTCCAGACTTTCAACCCCTACACCGCCGAGCCGGTTGCGGTGGTGTTGGCAGAAGCGTTGCTACACAAATATTTTAAGGAAGAAGGCAAAGACGGTGATTTTGGCGGCTACACCAAGGAAAGCAAGGTGCTGCCGTGGCAAATCCTGGCCCATTTCAAAGGAAAAGATATTGAAGGCCTGCGCTACGAGCAGCTCATTCCCCACGAAGCCAACACGGCGGAAAAGAGTGGGGGCGACCCGTTCCGCGTAGTGCTCGGCGACTTTGTAACTACCGAAGACGGGACCGGCATCGTGCATACCGCTCCGGCGTTTGGCGCAGATGACTATAAAGTTGGAAAGCAAAATAACCTCGGCATTATCAACCTTGTAGACCGGCAAGGCAAGTTTGTAGATGGCCTCGGCGAGCTTTCCGGAAGATATGTGAAGGATTATACCAACGCGCCCGACTTTAAAGACGTGGACGTGGATATTGCCGTGGCGCTGAAAACAAGCGGTCACGCCTTTAAAGTAGAAAAATACGAACACAGCTACCCGCATTGCTGGCGCACCGACAAGCCGATTGTGTATTACCCACTCGACGCGTGGTTTATCCGCACGACAGCTGCTAAAGAGCGCATGGTGGAACTGAATAAAACCATTCAGTGGAAACCGGCTGCCACCGGCGAAGGCCGCTTCGGCAACTGGCTGGAAAACATGGTGGACTGGAACCTCAGTCGCAGCCGCTACTGGGGTACACCATTGCCGGTTTGGGTAACCGAAAACGCCGCATTTCCGGAAACTAAATGCATCGGTTCGGTTGCCGAACTGATTGCCGAAATGCAGGCTGCGGACAAAACCTTGGGCCTTTCCCAAACCGCCAAATTTTCCGGAAAAGAAGCCCCAACTGCCGAGGATTTAGGCGCCTTACTGGCCGATAAAACCCAAACGCATTTTGACCTGCACAAGCCGTTTGTGGATGAAATCATCCTTGTGGACAGCGGGGGCCGCCCGATGCGCCGCGAACCGGATTTGATTGATGTGTGGTTTGACAGCGGCGCGATGCCGTATGCGCAATGGCATTACCCGTTTGAGAATGGGGAAAAAATTGACAGTGGCGAAGCCTTTCCAGCCGATTTTATCGCCGAAGGGGTGGACCAAACACGCGGCTGGTTTTATACGCTGCACGCCCTCGGCGTGTTGCTGTTTGACTCCGTTGCCTACAAAACGGTGGTTTCCAACGGCCTGGTGCTCGATAAGAACGGGCAAAAAATGAGCAAGCGCCTCGGCAACGTGGTGGATCCGTTCAAAACCATTGCGCAGTACGGGGCCGACGCTACGCGCTGGTACCTTGTGACTGCCTCTTCGCCGTGGGACAACCTGAAGTTTGACCTGGACGGCATTGGTGAGGTGCAACGCAAGTTTTTCGGAACGCTGTTCAACACCTATCAGTTCTTTGCGCTCTACGCCAATGTGGACGGA
This sequence comes from Bacteroidota bacterium, assembly GCA_023391015.1. Taxonomy (GTDB): domain Bacteria; phylum Bacteroidota; class Bacteroidia; order Chitinophagales; family Chitinophagaceae; genus UBA1952. The sequence goes on along the minus strand of JAEWBT010000002.1, from coordinate 1,914 downwards.
TTTTCCGGAAATGAAGCAGCGATTCCGCACGCCGACCGCCCGGAAAGCGACCGCTGGATTCTTTCCGCGCTGCACACGCTGGTACAAAAAGTAACCGCCGCCTACGACGATTACGAGCCGACCACTGCGGGCCGGTTGATTGAGGAATTTTTGGATGAAAATCTTAGTAACTGGTATGTGCGCCTCAACCGCCGCCGGTTCTGGAAAGGTGAGTACAATGAAGATAAAGTCAGCGCCTTCCAGACGCTGTTCGAGTGCCTGAAAACCCTGTCGCAGCTCATCGCGCCGATTGCGCCGTTCTTTGCTGACTGGCTGTGGCGGAATCTGCGTGGCGAAGGCAGCGAGATGGCCGAATCCGTTCACCTGTCGGATTTTCCTCAAGCCAACGAAAGCTTTATTGATACGGAGTTGGAAGCCCGGACGCACATCGCCCAGGAGCTGTCCTCGCTCTTGCTTTCCATCCGCAAAAAGGCAAATATCAAAGTCCGTCAGCCTTTGCAAAAAGCTTTGATTCCGGTGTTGGATGCCAAAATGCGGACGCAGATTGAAGCAGTAGCAGATTTGGTGCGCGCCGAAGTGAACGTAAAGGAATTTGAATACCTGGAAGAAGGCAATACACTGATCCAGAAAAAAATAAAACCCAATTTCAAAGCCCTTGGTGGCCGGCTGGGCGCGAATATGAAAGCTGCCGCCGCCTTGCTCTCTGCCCTGCCAACAACCGAAATCAACAAGCTGGAAGCCGAAGGCAAATACGACCTGACCTTGCCCGACGGCACGACGGCAACGATTTTTGGGGAAGATGTTTCCATTCTGGCCGAGGACGTGCCGGGTTGGAGCATTGCGTCCAAAGGTACGCTCACCGCTGCCCTGGACGTGACCCTGACACCAGAATTGGTTGCTGAAGGAACGGCCCGCGAACTGGTCAACCGCATTCAAAAAATGCGCAAGGATCTGGGGCTGGAACTCTCTGATCGCATCACGTTGGAAATCGAAGAAAGCAGTGCATTACAACCTGCACTGGCCACATTTGAGTCCTATATCAAAGAAGAAGTGCTCGCTGACAATCTTGAGGTGGTTTCCACTCCGGAGCGCGGCGAAGCCATTGAAGTTGCCGACGCAACTGTAAAAGTTTTTATCTCTAAAACCTCTGCCTAAAGCCATGGCTAAAGTCACCAAGCCGGCCTCTAAAAGCGACGCGGCTGCGAAAGCAGCGCCCGCAAAAGCAACGAAACCCGCTGCAAAGGCTATTGAAAAATCTACTCCAAAAGAAACCGCTTCTAAAAAGGAAAGTGGCGCTAAGGCTGCGCCCGCAGCAAAAACTCCGGTAACCGAGAAAGCACCGGCGAAAAAAGCTGCGTCTGCCCCAACTGCTAAAAAAGAAAATACAACCGAGAAAATAGCCAAGGCAACTCCGGAAAAAAAGGCCGCCGCACCTAAGGCTGAACCTAAGAAAGCGGCTGCGCCTGCAAAGGAAACGGTTGCTAAAAAGGAAACACCCGCTAAGAAAGCACCGGTTAAAGAAGCCGCTGCCAAAACCGCTGCCCCTGCTAAGGAGGCTGCCACAAAAGCTGCCCCTGCTACCAAGCCTGCACCCAAGAAAAGCAGCAAAAAAGCAAAAGAGCCGGTGAAGAAAGTGATTACTGCCGCTGCCTTTGCCGCCCGCACCCAGCCCGCACCGCAACCCAGCCCGGCCCCGCGTCCAACGGTTTCGCTGGAGCCGAAAAAAGCACCGATTGTGATTGCTCACCGTCCGGCCGAGCAAAAGAAAGAAGACGTGAGCCGCACGATGATCAACTACAGCCCGGACACGACCCGCTCGCTGCTGGACCGTCACGAAGACCTCGGCCCGGTGTACCGCTACAGCGATGAAGAGCTGGGCGAATTCCGGGAACTGGTGCAGCGCAAGCTGGAAAC
>JAEWBT010000127.1 GCA_023391015.1 Bacteroidota bacterium | reverse complement strand
CATCGCACTTGTGATACCCCAGCCCGGCGCGCAGAATGCCGCCGCGGGCCGATTCCAGCACGGCGATTTCCACCGTTGGGTCGCGCAACACAAATTCAGCGCTCTTGGGGCCGGTGCAGTCGCCCTGCACCATCAGCTCGTTGCCGATATACACACCGTCGGTGGTGGTGTAACCCACCGTTTTGCCGGTTTGGCGCATGATGTGAGCGGTGAGGCGCGTGGTGGTGGTTTTGCCGTTGGTTCCGGCTACGGCTATAATGGGAATGCGGGCCGAGGTGCCCGGCGGAAACAGCATATCGATCACCGGGCCGGCCACGTTTCGGGGCAAGCCTTCGGTCGGGTCCAGGTGCATCCGGAAGCCGGGTGCTGCATTCACTTCCAACACGGCACCGCCGCTTTGCATCAAGGGCACCTCCAGCGTGTCGGCCATGATATCAATCCCACAAATGTCCAGGCCGATAATACGGGCAATGCGCTCGCAGAGCACAATGTTGTCGGGGTGCACGTTGTCGGTTACGTCGGTAGCCGTGCCGCCGGTGCTGAGGTTGGCCGTGGGCTTCAGCCACAGCTCTTCGCCTTCCGGAAGCACGCTTTCCAAGGTTAATTCTTTGCCTTCCAACACCGCCATCGTTACGCGGTCGATTTTGATTTCGGTCAGCACGTTTTCATGGCCGTAGCCGCGGCGCGGGTCGGCATTTACTTTGTCCACCAGTTCCTGAATCGTGGATTTTCCGTCGCCCGTTACGGCGGCAGGGGTACGCACAGCAGCGGCAACATACTTGTAGTTGATCACCAGCACACGGTGGTCGCGGCCGGTGATGAATTTCTCTACAATCACGGAAGTGCTGTGTTTCTGGGCTTCTTCAAAACCCATTTTAGCTTCTTCGAGTGTGCGGATGTTGGTAACCGCCCCACGCCCGTGGTTGCCGTTGAGCGGCTTGGTAACGAGCGGAAAGCCCACGCGGCGCACGGCGCTTTCGATCTCTTCTTCGCTGCGGATGATCACGCCCTTAGGCACCGGCACTTCGGCGGCTTCCAGGATGTTTTTGGTTTCTTCCTTGTTGCAGGCCAGTTCCACGGCAATGCTCGAAGTGGTGGAAGCAATCGTGGCCTGAATGCGTTTTTGATTTTTACCGTAGCCCAGTTGCACCAGTGAGCGTTTGTTGATGCGAATCCAGGGAATGCGGCGGCGGCGCGCTTCATCCACCAGCGAGCCGGTGGACGGGCCGAGGCGGTCTTGCTCGCGGATTTCGCGCAGCCGTTGCACCGTGTGGGCCAGGTCATATTCCTGTCCGGTAATAATGGCCTCCACCAGCGCTACCGCTTCTTTGGCAGCATAAACGCCGGCTTTTTCCTCGTAGTAGCTAAACACCACATGGTAAACGCCTTCTTTTCCGGCATTGCGGGTGCGGCCAAAGCCCACTTCCATGCCCGCCAGCGTCTGCATCTCCAGGGCAATGTGCTCAATGATATGGCCCATCCAGGTGCCTTCCTCCACGCGGTGAAAAAAGCCGCCTTCCACGCCTTCGGAGCAGCGATGACTGTACAGCGAAGGCATGATTTCCTCCAGCCGTTTCCGGAAACCGGGAATTTTATTGCTTGGATACGCTTCTAACCGGCCCAGGTCCAGCAGCATGACGATGAGATGATAACGGGTGTCGGACCAGTAGTTCGGGCCGTTCATCACATTGATACCCAAGATCTTAAGCTGGTTTGAAAGGTTTTCTGGTGGTGTAGGGGTTTCGGGATTCATAAATTGAACGTTAAATAATCGGGAAAATAGGGCAGATTTGCGGCTCAAAAAGTACAGCTTCCTTCACAAGCAGCAAAATGTACTTTTGCATCTTATACCAAAAAACGGTTTATGCAGATTCCAAAAGGCATCCTCGTGAGCATTGGCGGGGCAGAAGACAAGGGCACGGACCTGGAACAGGGGATTATCCGCCGCAACAACCTGAACTTCTTTGAACTGGCGATACTCAAAACAGTTGCCAAGCTGATCGGCGACCCCGAAAGCCGGATTGAAGTTGCCACCACTGCCTCACAGATACCGGAAGAAGTAGGCGAAAACTACATCAGCGCATTTGCCAAATTTGGCTACCACAACGTAGGGATTCTGGACATTCGCAATCGCGAAGACGTGCAGCAGGCGGGTGTGGTGGAGCGTATCAAAAGCTGCGACGGCTTTATGTTTTCCGGCGGCAACCAACTGCGCCTGTCCTCGATTTTTGGGGGAACGGAAGCCCTCGACATCCTGCTCGACCGCTATCAAAACGAAGAAGGCTTTGTGATTTCCGGCACCTCGGCGGGTGCGATGGCGATGAGCAACACCATGATTTATGAGGGCAATGCCGCCGATGCCCACCTGAAAGGCGAAGTCAAAATCACCACCGGCCTTGGCCTGATGCAGGGCGTTATCATTGACTCTCATTTCGACAAGCGGGGCCGCTTTCTGCGCCTGGCGCAGGCCGTTTCGGCTAACCCCGGCGCGATTGGTATTGGCCTGGGAGAAGACACGGCGGTGATTGTGCGGGAAGGCACCCAACTGGAGTGTGTGGGTTCCGGTGCGGTCATTATTCTCGATGGCCGGGCCATTGGCCACAACAACATTGCCGATATTGAATTTGGATCGCCGATTTCGGTGGAAAATATTAAAGTGCACATCCTCGAATCCGGCAACGGCTATGACCTGGAACTGCGGGAATTTATGCCCATGCGCAGCGAAAGCCCGCGGATGCCGCCAGTGATGGGCAGCGTATAGGCGTGGGAAACACGCTCAAAAGCAACGAAAAAGTCCCGTGAAGGCGGGACTTTTTCTTTTTTCCTTCCAGCCGGGAGAAATCGTCCGACTGCGGGCTGCCTTTTTGAACGGGCTAAAACTCAAAACAGCCGGAGCCGGGCCGGTTTCTCTTTCCGTTTTGCTTTGCAGGCCTTCACTTTTGAGCATTTTGTACGGTCAACCCTGTAGAAGCTGCCGACAGCCTGTTTTTTAGAAAGAATGCCCTGTCTGCGTACCCCTGCGACCTCTCTTTTCGAAGGGTCCACCTCTCCAAAAGAGAGGTGGACCTCTTGTTTTTAGGTTAAGACCTCGCTTTTCCAGAGGTTCACCTCTCGAAAAGCATCTAAGCCGGGGCGATGAAAGAGGTAAAAGGGGAAAAACGAAAAGGAGCCGGTTCTTTTGGTGTGCTTTCTGTTTCTAAAAAAGACTTTTACTCTTAAAAAAAGACTTTTACTCTCTGGAAAGGACCGGTCTTAACCGCTTGTTTCAGGAAGAGGGGATGGTGTAGATGCAGCGCCTGCCGTTTTTAATCCCGGTAAATCTTCACGCCCTCGCCCGCCTCGTTTTTCCAGGCGCGGTACATGCCTTCGGAGTTGAACGAAAGCGAGATATTTCCATCCTTATCCACCGCCACCAGGCCGCCTTCGCCACCGGATTTCACGAGCTGTCCGTTCACTACTTCCTCGCAGGCTTCCTGAAGCGATAGGCTTTTATAGGCCATCAGCGCATGAACCTCGTGGCCCACCACGGCGCGGATAAAATACTCGCCCGTGCCGGTGCAGGAAACGGCGCAGGTAGCATTGTCGGCCCAGGTGCCGGCCCCGATGATGGGCGTGTCGCCGATGCGGCCCCAGCGCTTGTTGGTGAGTCCGCCGGTGGAGGTGGCAGCGGCCAGATTTCCGGAACTATCCAGCGCCACGCAGCCCACAGTGCCCATTTTTTTGCCGCCGGCAGCGGTATGATCGAGCTGCACGCGGTCGGCGGCCACGGCTTCCTGCCATTGCTGGTAGCGCAGGGCATTGTAGAAATAACTTTCCGGTTCGAAGGCCACGCGTTGGAACCGGCCAAAGGCTTCGGCACCTTTTCCGGAAAGCAGCACGTGTTCGGATTTTTCCATCACCAGACGGGCGAGCTGTACGGGATTTTTTACGCCCGAAACGCCGCACACCGCGCCTGTTTCCCGCGCTTTGCCGCTCATCACCGAAGCGTCCATTTCGTGGGTGCCTTCGTGGTTGAAGACCGCGCCGCGCCCGGCGTTGAAGAGGGGGCAGTCTTCCAGCACCGTAACGGCGGCGATAACGGCGTCGAGGGCCGGGCCGCCGCTTTGGAGAATGGCATAACCGGCATCGCGGGCCTGGCGGAGGGCAGCGCGGTATTGGGCTTCCTGATCGGGCGAAAGCGAGCCTTGGGGGATGGTGCCGGCACCGCCGTGGAGGGCAATGGAAATCATAGGGTATTGGAGGGAAAAAGGATGGAGTTGGGGAAGGTAGAAAAAGAATGCCGGTTGCGGCAGAATTAAAGGCAATTTTGCGGTGGCCTTTTTAAAAAAGCTTTTTTAGAAATGACGCGTCTTTCTGTAAATATCAACAAGATTGCTACCCTGCGCAACAGCCGGGGCGGCAACAACCCGGATTTGATCGGGGCGGCCCGCAATATTGAAACCTTTGGTGCTGACGGCATTACGGTGCATCCCCGCCCCGACGAGCGCCACATCCGCTATGCCGATGTGCGGGCGCTGGCGCCCGTGCTGCAAACCGAGTTTAACATTGAAGGCAACCCGAAGGAGGCAAAATTTGTGGAGCTGGTGTTGGAAACGCGCCCGGCGCAGGTAACGCTGGTGCCCGATGCGACGGGGCAATTGACTTCCAATCATGGCTGGGATACGATTGGCGAGGCTGGTTTTTTAAAGGAAATCATTCCCGTTTTCCGGAAAAAAGGCATCCGGGTTTCGGTATTTGTGGATCCGGATGTGGACATGGTTTCCGGTGCGGCGGAAGTGGGGGCGGATCGGGTAGAGCTTTATACGGAGGCGTATGCGAAGGGGTATCTGCAAAACCCGGAAAAAGCGATTGCGCCGTATGTGGCGGCGGCAGCGCGGGCGGCAGAAGTGGGGTTGGGCCTGAATGCCGGCCATGACCTGGACCTGGAGAATCTGGGTTATTTTTTCCGGAAAATTCCTCAATTACTAGAGGTTTCGATCGGTCATGCGCTGATGAGCGATGCCTTGTACTATGGGTTGGAGAATACCGTCCGGATGTACAAAGCGCGGCTGCGGTAGGGGCAGTGAAGTGGCATTCCAGCTAAGGAAATTCTGATTAACGAATAATTAATTTGTTGTCATCAATGGAATGTTAAGTTAAAGTGGTTACTTTGTAAGCAATTTTTTAAGTCACTTTTTTCGTGAACCTCTTGATGAGTATGGCTGAGAACTTTACAAACTCACGCAGACTGTTTTCTAACTGGGCTTTGACTTTGGCAGTGGTGCTGTTGGGCGCTTTCAGCGCCCAGGCACAGTTGACGGCCAATTTTACGGCTAACATAACCACCGGTTGTGAGCCGCTTGTAGTGAATTTTACGGATGCCTCCACGGGTGGGGCCACGAGTTGGAAATGGGATTTTGGGAACGGCGCTACTTCAACGAATCAGAACGCGTCTGCGCTGTATCTGACAGCCGGAACGTATACCGTGAAGCTGAAAGTCTCGAACAGCACCGGAAGCGATTCGATTACTAAAACCAACTACATCACAGTATCGTCAAAGCCGAATATTACGTTTACGGCTTCTGATACTGCGGGTTGTGCGCCTAAGACGGTTGCTTTTACTTCGAGCGTAACGCCGCCCGGAACCTATACCTATGTATGGGACTTTGGCAATGGCGGAACCAGTACGGTAGCCAATCCGAATTATACTTATACCACACCCGGAAATTATACGGTTTCCGTTTTGGTGCGGAATGCGGCAGGTTGCGAGAATTCTGCTACGCGGAGTGCCTATATTAAGTTACAACAAAAGCCAACAGCTGGGTTTAATTACAATCTGGTTGCCGGCTGTACGCCGCCTGTTACCGTTAACTTCACCAGCACCAGCACCACGCCAAGCGGAACGCTTACTTATTCCTGGGATTTTGGCGACGGAACAACCGGCACAGGAGCGCCTGCCAGCCACGCTTACACTGCTACCGGGACGTATAATGTTCGGCTGATTGTAAATAATGGTACCTGTGTGGATACGTTTACGCGTGCTGTGGTGGTGAATACCAATGGAACCACGCCTGGTTTTACGGCATCTCCAAACCCGGCTTGTGTAAACACGCCAATTACATTCACTAACACTTCTACGCCTGCGCCAACGTCTGTGAACTGGGATTTCGGAGATAACACAAGCTCTACACAAGCGAATCCGACCAAGATGTATTCCACAGCGGGTAGCTATACCGTAACACTTACCACTGTTCGGGGCGCTTGTACGACTACGACTACACGTGTTGTTCAAGTATCGGCTTTCCCAACGGCTAGTTTTACGGCCAGCCAAACGGCGAGTTGTACCCGCCCCCTGGCGGTGAACTTTACCAGTACTTCCACCGGTGGTACGACTTACAGTTGGGATTTTGGAGATGGAACGGCTCCCGGCAGCGGCGCTACTACAAGCCATAGTTACGTCAATAATGGCACATTCCCGGTTACGCTGACGGTTTCCAACGCCGCCGGTTGCGCAGTTACTTCTGCGCCTACAGCCATTCGGGTGGGGTCAGCAATAATCACGGTGAATGTAAGTAACAGTACGTGTGTAAATGAATCGGTGCGATTTTCCGCTTCTGTGAATCCTAACCAGACGGGCACAACTTATAACTGGGACTTTGGCGACGGAACCATTCTCAATAACCAGGCCTCTAATGTTATAAATCATACGTATCTAACTGCGGGGACGTTTAATTTTCAGGCAACAGCAACGCTGCCGAGTGGTTGTACTGCTACTTTTAGCCGGACGGTTGTCGTAAGCCCGCGGATTGGGTCTGATTTTACGGCGACGCCGCTGCCTGCCTGTGTGGACAATCCGGTTACCTTCTCGGCTGCTAATGCGGGGGCAACTTCCTATAACTGGAATTTTGGTAATGGCAGTGCAACCGCTACGCAGAAAGATACAACCAATACTTACACATCCCCCGGAAATTACACCGTACGACTGGTTGTAAATAACAACGGTTGTCTCGATACAACTTCAAAAAGCAATTATGTGTCGGTTTCCGGACCCAAGGCACAGTTCAACAATGCCCCTCAAAGCTGTGCTAACATCCGGGTTCAAAACTTTACCAATAGTTCGCTAAGGGCAACATCTTATTTATGGAGCTTCGGGGATGGTGGTACTTCTACATTGCAAGACCCAAGCCATACCTATGCTGCTTACGGAACCTATACGGTTCAATTAAGAGCCATTAGCAGTGGTTGTACGTCGACTATCAGCAAGGTGATTTATCTGATCAATACAGACCCTGCATTTACAGTATCCCCAACAACAGCTTGCCGAAACGATTCGGTGACTTTCACGCTGACAAATGCAGCCGGTATTCAATCCGTTCGTTGGTTATACGGAAATGGAGATTCCAGTGGGTCGGTAGCGCCAGGTGTGATTCGTTATCCTTACCCGGCTACCGGTAGCTATACGGTAACAGCCATTATCACCGATAGCTTTGGCTGTACCAAGACTTTTACCCGCCCGGTTACGGTTCGGGGGGTTACCGCCGATTTCTCTGCAAGCCCCCTGCCGCCCTGCGCGCCGGGTAGCACCACTTTTACCGACTTGAGTTCCTCCCCCGGTAGTGCAATCGCCTCCCGCACCTGGTATTTTGGTGATGGAAGCGCTCCGGTAACTACGACCACTTCTACGACTGCTCATACTTACAGCGCACTCGGCAATTATTCTGTAAAGCTCGTTGTAACGGATGGCTTTGGCTGCCGCGATAGCATTACCAAGCCAAGCTACATCCAGCCGGCCAACCCGGTAGCTACCTTTACGGTGCCGAATCGCACGCGTTGTGTTGGCGAATTTATTCAATTCACTAATACTTCTACGAATTCCGTTTCTTATCTGTGGAAATTCGGCGACGGTACGACGGATACGGCAACGAACCCAAGCAAGGCCTATAGCGCACCGGGCACCTATACGGTACAGCTGGTTGCCAAAGCAGCTGGTGGCTGTAAAGATTCGAATATCACTGCTGTTAATATTACCATCCTCCCGAATGCAGCCCAGTTTACGATGAGCGATTCGGTTGCGTCCTGTCCGCCGCTGGCTGTGCAGCTGACAGCAAGCCCCAGCACACCTTCAGGTACGATTTTCAACTGGAGCTTTGGTAACGGGGCCACCTCAACAGTTCGCAATCCAACCGTTGTTTATACCTATCCGGGTGTTTATACTGTAAAATTGGTAGCTACCACCCCCACCGGATGTGTAGATAGCTTTACACGGACGGTGCGTGTCTATGGCCCGACTGCTAACCTTACTTATACCCCAACTGGCGGATGTATTCCGCTTACCGTGAATTTTGCGGTGAGCGCGCAGGACGCTACCAGCGTTTACTATGACTTTGGTGATGGTGCCAACGATTCTACCACTGCTGCAAATTCTACCCGGGTTCATACCTATACAAGCGCTGGTATTTACGTGCCAAAGCTGGTACTGGGTAGCCTGACCGGTTGCCGTGTGGCAGTGATCGGTCCCGATACCATACGGGTGGGCAGTTTGAAAGCCGGATTTACCCAGTCGCCAAATTCCACCAACGTTTGCGCCCGTCAGCCAATTCAATTTACGGATACTTCAATCAGCACTGCAGGACCGGTAACCACCTGGTCCTGGAACTTTGGCGATGGCACTACGGACAATGTGGCCAATCCGGTAAAAGCTTTTACCACAGCGGGCACCTATCGGGTACTTCTAACCGTAACGGCAGGCAACTGTACAGACACCGTTAGCCGCGTATTTACCGTCCGGCCCAGTCCAACGGTTACCGTAACCGGAGGTGGTACGATCTGTACCGGTACGTCCACTCAATTGGTTGCCTCCGGCGCAAATACATATGTGTGGACACCAACAACTGGCCTGAGCTGCACGACCTGCAATAATCCCACTGCCTCTCCAACAACCCTCACCAACTATATCGTTGTTGGAACCAACACGGTAGGTTGTAAAGATTCCGTTCAGGTGCAGGTGGATGTGCAACCGAAACCAACCGTAGTAGTAAGCCCGAACGTGGCGATCTGTTCCGGAAAATCCACCCAACTTACCGCTTCCGGTGCTACCGCTTATGTGTGGAGTCCCGCAACCGGATTAAGCAATCCAAACATTGCAAATCCAGTCGCTTCGCCAACTGCCACGACAACTTATCAGGTTATAGGTTCTTATGGTTCCGGAAGTTGTGCGGATACGGCTACTGTAACCGTTACCGTGAATCCATCTCCGGCTGTAACGGCCAACAACGACACTACGATCTGTTCCGGAAAGAGCGTTCAATTGGTAGCTTCCGGTGCATCTACCTTTAGCTGGACACCCACAACCGGCCTGAGCAACCCAAATATTGCCAACCCGATTGCAACGCCGTTGGTAACAACCACCTATATCGTTACCGGAACCAACAATCCGGGTGGATGTACGGACACAGAAACCGTAGTGATTACCGTTCTCCCTTCGCCGGTTATTGATGCCGGTCTGAACAAAGGCCTTTGCCAGGGAGAAACCTATACCATCCCCAATGTTGGAACAGCAGATTCTTATAACTGGACACCTGCAACGGACCTGAGCTGTGCCAATTGCGCCAGCCCAACCGTTACGGCTTCCACCACGCCCGGTACGCAACGCTACTTTGTAACCGGAACCAATCTGAACGGCTGCTCGAGCACAGATTCTGTGGATATCACCAGCTTTGCGCCGGTTACCGTGGTTGCAAGCAACGATACCACGGTTTGTTCCGGTGCTTCCTTTACCCTTTCGGCCACAGGCACGAACGTAGCTACCTATCAATGGACGCCAACTACCGGACTAACCAATCCGAACACGGCGACCCCCACAGCAAATCTGACTGACACAACCACTTTCTATGTAGTGGGTATTAGTGCAGATGGTTGTAGTGATACCGATTCTGTAGTTGTGAACGTGTTGCCTTCACCGGAGGTAATAGTTAGCAATAACTTAAACCTATGTCTGGGCAGCAGTACACAACTGAGCGCTACCAGTAGCACTCCAGGAGTAACCTTCGCCTGGACGCCCACTTTCGGTTTAAGCAATCCAAATATTCCAAATCCTGTTGCCAGCCCAACCACCCAAACAGATTATAAAGTAGTTGGGACGGCGCCCAACGGTTGTACCGACACTGCTACCATAGCGATTTATATTCTGCCAACGCCAACGGTTACCGCATCGGCTTCGCAAAACAATGTTTGCGCCGGGCAAACCATTACCTTAACTGCCAGTGGAGCAGATTTCTATAGCTGGGATCCGGCCATTGGTCTTACCTGCGCGACGTGTCCAACGACAGCTGCTCTGGTGAACGCGACCCGTACGTACCGCGTGGTAGGTGCAACGAATGGTTGTACTGATACAGTGGATATTCCTGTTACCGTCAATCCGTTACCGGTTGTTACCGTGCAGCCCGACACCGCTACCATCTGCGCCGGTCAAAGCATCACACTGGTTGCCAGTGGCGCAGCGTCTTACAGTTGGTCGCCTGCCACAGGCCTCAGCACCACCAGCCGCGATACGACGGTTGCCACACCCATGGTAAATACCATTTATCAGGTAACCGGCCGGACCGCAGACGGCTGTACGGCTACGGCCCGCAGCGTGATTATTGTGAATCCAGTGGCTAACGTAACCGCTACGGCTGACGACACCACCATTTGCGAAGGCAGCAGCACCATTCTGCACGCAGCAGGTGCCCTGAATTATAGCTGGTACCCGGCCGCCGGCCTGAGCTGTACCAACTGCGCCAACCCGGTTGCCAACCCGGTTATCTCGACTACCTATCGTGTTATTGGTTCCGGCGTTTCCTTGTGCGACGACACCGCTTACATCAAGATTACCGTAACGCCTAAACCAGATCTAACGGTAACTCCGGCTTTCGCCACCATTTGTGCCGGCGATAGCGTAGCCCTGAGCGCTACCAGTTCAGAAGCCGGCATCTTTAGCTGGTCGCCTGCCGCAGGATTGAGCTGCACGAGCTGTATGGATCCGGTTGCACGCCCGACAACCAGCACCACTTATACTGTGAAGTTGACCGCCGGGACAGGTTGCACGGTTGAAAAGCAAGTACCGATTACCGTAAAAGCCCTGCCGAAAGTTTCTGCCGGTCCGGATACCGCGATCTGCGCCGGTGTTCCAACCCAGCTCTCTGCTTCCGGTGCCAATACCTATGTATGGTCGCCTGCGAATGGCCTTTCCTGCACCGCTTGTAAAGAGCCTTATGTAACGATCTATGACTCAGCGTCCTACGTCGTTACCGGAACCGACATCTATGGCTGCGTCAACAGCGACACGCTGAACCTGACCGTTGTGCCGCATGATTCTACAACCATCACCCGCGATACAACCCTTTGTATCGGTAGTGCCATCCGCCTCCAGGTTACCGGTGGTACTTCCTATCTGTGGACACCTGCTACCGGCTTGTCGAACCCACGTGTGGCGAACCCGCTGGCCAGCCCAAGTCAGACGACTACGTATCGCGTTGCAGTTGCCAATGCCGTCTGCTATGTGGATACGCTTTCGGTAACCATTACCGTTGTTCCGTTGCCAGTGGTGAATGCAGGAGGAGATGTAAATGTGGCAACCGGCTCCAGCGTTACTTTGAGTGGAACTGTTCCATCAGACGTAACGAAATACTACTGGACGCCTGTGGATTTCCTCAGCTGCAACGATTGTCTGAACCCGGTAGCTACGCCACGCAATACCATAACCTACACACTGCATGGCATCTCCAACTATGGTTGCGAAGGAACCGACGAGGTTACACTATTTACCAAGTGCAGCAGCAGCCAGGTGTTTATGCCCAACACATTTACACCCAACGGTGATGGCGTAAACGACCGCTTCTATCCGCGCGGAACCGGGCTGAAAACCATCACTTCGCTGCGCATCTTCAGCCGCTGGGGAGAAATGGTGTATGAAGCGCAGAACATCAACCTCAACGACGAATATGCCGGCTGGGATGGAACCTTTAAGAGCACGCCACTCAAGCCCGACACCTACGTCTGGATGCTGGAAGGCTTATGCGAAACCGGCGACCCCATCTCTATGAAAGGCGATGTCAGCATTATCCGTTAATACTTATTTCAACCGCCCAAACCCACACCCGATTATGAGTCTTTTTAAGCGCGCGTTGAAAGCGTCCTGCCTGCTGGGATTGCTCGCCACCGGGGCACAGGCGCAGGATGTTCACTTCGCTCAGTTTTATGAAAATGCCGCCCTGCGCAACCCGGCTCTCACCGGTATCTTCAGTGGTGATTATAAAGTAGGCGCCAACTACCGCAGCCAGTGGTCGGCCCTGCCCAATCCTTACCAAACCCTGATGGCATCTGCTGAGGCGCGCACGCGCCTCAGCGCGGCCACCAACGATTACTTTTCCTACGGCTTGTCGGTAACGTATGATAAAGCAGGAAGCATCTCGCTCAACACCCTGCAAATCATGCCGACTATCAACTACAACAAAAACCTGCGCGACGACCGCAATTCCTACATCAGCGTAGGCTTTGGCGGGGGCTACATCCAGCGGTCTTTCAACCTTTCCGACGTTACGACCAACAGCCAGTATGGCGGCAACGGCTATGACCCCGGACTGAGCAGCGGCGAAAATTTCAGCAACGTCAAGCTCAACCAGTTTGACCTCAGCGCCGGCATTTCCTTTAACTCGTCTATTGGCAAGGCACGCCGCGCCAACTATTATGTAGGCGTTTCGGCCTACCACGTAACGCGGCCCAAGGAAAGCTTTATGCAGGAAGACCGCACCTTTAGCCGCCTCACCGGCAAATACTCTGCACAGGCTGGCCTCTCGGTGTTGATGACGCAGAACTTTGGGCTCACCACTCACTTTAACTATACCAACCAACACCCGTATCAGGAGTGGATTGGCGGCGGATTGTTGTCTTATTATTCCCGCGACCGGTTCAACGAAAAACGCAATGTTGCTCTTTCTGCGGGTGCATTTTACCGCTTGGACGATGCCATTATCCCAACGGTGAAGATTGATTTCCGGGATATCGCCCTGACGGCCAGCTATGAAATCAGCACCAACTCCGCACATCAGGGGTTAGGAAACACAATGGAGTTTTCTATTTTTATGCGCGGATTCTTCCCCCGTGCAGACCGCGCCACCGATCAGATCATGTGTCCGCGCTTTGAAGTCGGCAGCGGCTCGCCCTACGAAGTGTATGAGCGGAATTATTACTAAGGTTCCAAACGGCTCAAAAAACAAAACCCAAGACCTCAGCAGGCTTGGGTTTTTTGTTGGAAAGGCCACATTTTCCGGAAATTTCCGGAAATTTTATCTGTGAATCCTACGCCAGCCGGTCCGGATTTTGCGCCAAAAAGCTTTCCCACGCAGAAGCGTTCTTTTTGCGGCTGCCTTTTTTATGAAGACTTGCACCAGCCGTAGCTATTTTATTTGAAGATGGATTTCCGGGATTTTGTCCGAAAATGTGCACGGACGGGGCCAGGCAGGAATAATAATGACATAGAGCTACCGCCAACGCATCGGTGGCATCCAAAGGTGTTTTCGCATCCCCTTGAAACTGAAGCGTCATTTCCAGCATGGCGCGTACGGCTTCCTTAGATGCGCTGCCTTTTCCGGTGGTTTTTTGTTTTACGGTGCGCGGCGAATACTCGGCTACTTCCAGGTTGTGGAGCATTCCGGCGGCCATCGCCACGCCCTGCGCGCGGCCCAGCTTCAACATACTTTGCACATTCTTGCCAAAGAAAGGCGCTTCCAAAGCCATGCAATTGGGCTGGAATTTCCGGATCAGATCTTCTACCAAAGAAAATATTTTCTGCAACCGCTGCGGGTGATCTTCATAGCTGCCAAGGCGCAAAACACCCATTTCCAGCAAAGTGAGATTACCTTTGGACGCCCGCATCAATCCATAACCCAGGACCACCGTTCCGGGGTCAATTCCCAAAATCACACAGCTTTCCTCCGGTTTCATGATCCCTTTGTTTTACGACAAAGCTACCCGAAAGAAAGTTTTTCGGCGAATCGGGCTTTTGGCCAGTGTGGTTTTGCTTTTTTTACTGCTCCGCCAAATTCACCTGCGCATCTCCGAAAGCGCTGGCGGGTGGAGGGCCGTTTCGCCCGGAAATCCCCTTTTCTTAATCGCTTCGCTGCTCTTGCTGCCGGTGGGCTTTGGCGTGGAAGCGTACAAATGGCGACAATTATTAGAAGCTTCCGGTTCCGGAAAAGTGGGCTTTAAAAAAGCTTTTATATCGGTGTTGTGCGGAACGGCAGCCTCGGCAGTAACGCCCAACCGCGTGGGCGATTACCCCGGAAGGGTGCTGGCGCTGCGGAATATTTCCCTGGAAAGCGGCACCGTCGCCGGGGTTTTGGGAGCGGGTTCGCAGTTTGCCACGCTTTTTCTGTGGGCGCTTCCGGCAGCTTTCCGCATCCCGATTTCCGGAAATTACCTGCCGCAAAGCCTCCTGGCGGCGCTCACGGCAGGCGGGGCAGGGCTGGCGCTGCTTATTTATTTTTATACCGATCGCTGGGTGGCCTTTGTGCTGCGCGTTCCTTTCTTGCGCCGATTCCTTTCCAATACGCAAAAGCCTGCTGTAGTGGTGCCACGGCGGGTGTTATGGACGGCCCTCTTTTGGTCGCTGCTGCGTTTTGCGGTTTATACCACCCAGTTTTGGCTGCTGCTGCACTGGTTACAAGTGCCAATGACGACGCCGGTGCAAGGGTGGATGCGCTGCGCCTTTTTCTTTTCCTTGCTGGCCGTGATTCCCAACTTCGCGCTGGCCGAAATCGGCATCCGGGGCGCTGTGGCACTATTTCTGTTTGACCCTACGGGCCAAAGCAGCGCGGCGGTCTTCATGGCTTCCCTGCTGCTTTGGATGACCAATCTGGCCCTGCCATCGCTGGCTGGGTCGGCTCTTTGGTTTCGGCGTGGTAAAACTTTCCGGAAAAGGAACCGTCCAAAGAATTATTTATGAGAAAATAACCTGTAATCTTGCTTATGCGCTTTTTACTTCAGTGGAAAACAGGACTTTTGCTGGCATTTTTGCTGTGCAGCCGGGGCGTTTATGGACAAGACAACTGCTACCTGCCCAATACCGCCTGGCAGCCGGGCGAAAAGCTGCGCTTCAAGGCGTGGTACAACATGAGCGCCATTTGGGTAGGCGCCGGCGAAGCCACTTTCACGGTGAGCAATGCCACGGTGGGGGGCCGTCCGGCGTATCATTTCGTGGGCGAAGGCCGCACCCTGCGCAGCTATGAGTGGTTTTTTAAAGTTCGCGACCGCTACGAGTCGTTTGTGGATGCCGAGACACTCCGGCCCCAGCGCTTTGTGCGGCAGGTCAACGAAGGCAGCATTCATTTCACTGAAGCCGTAACCTTTGACGTGGCCAACAGCCGCGCCACTTCTCCCAAAAAAGTGCTGCTGCTGCCGCAATGCTTTCAGGATGTGATTTCTACCCTGTATTATGCGCGGAATATTGATTTTACGCGATATGCTCCCGGTACCCGGATTCCCATCAAAATGTATCTGGAAGATAAAATTTACGATTTCTACGTGAAATACCTGGGCAAAGAGCGCATCAAAACACGCTACGGCACCTTCAACGCCCTGAAACTGGCTCCGCTCCTGATCGAAGGAAATGTTTTTAAAGAAGGCGGCGAAAAAATGACCCTTTGGATCAGCGACGACGCCAACCGCCTGCCTCTGCGCATCAATTCGCCGGTGGTGATTGGCTCGGTAAAGGTGGATTTAATGGGCTTTGAAAACCTGCGCAACCCGCTTACCAGCCTCGTGAACCGAAAGGGTGAAAGCGATTAAAAAAACCTGATTCCAGAGAGCCAATTTCCGGAAAAAGCGGTTTTACTGAAAGGAAAAAGAACCACTCCAAAAAGTGATGCAAAGAATGCCACACCGGGTTTAAGGTGTGGCATTCCGCTTTTCAGGTACTTTTACGGAACGATGTTCCAGCACTACCTCTCCGACAAACCGGCAAAGCTGTTTCTGGCCCTGACGGCTTTTTTTGTAGCCAACGCCCTAATTGCGGAGTGTATCGGCAATAAATTGTTTTCGCTGGAAACGCTGCTGGGGCTTCCGGTAAGGCCTTTTACATTTCTGGGGCAGGAGGGATTGACCTACACGCTGACATGCGGCGTGCTACTGTGGCCGCTGGAGTTTATCCTCACCGATATCATCAATGAATATTATGGGCCGCGCGCTGTGCGGCGCATTTCCTACATTGCCGTGGCTTTGATTGGCTATGCTTTTATCGCGTTTTTTGCGGCTATCCAAATGCCGCCGGATCAAAACTATTGGGTGGGCAGCCAGCGCGAAGAAGGCATTCCGGATATGCAGGCCGCTTTCAACGGCATTTTCGGCCAAAGCATGCGCATTATCATCGGCAGCCTGGTGGCGTTTTTGGTGAGTCAGGTGCTGGATGTCTGGATTTTCCACCGCATCAAGCGGGTTACGGGCGAGAAAAAGGTGTGGCTGCGCGCTACCGGTTCCACAGCTATCTCCCAACTCCTCGACAGCTTTGTGGTGCTGGCAATTGCCTTTGGGCCTATCTGGGGCTGGCAGCGGGTCCTGGCAGTTGGATTGGTGAATTATTCCTACAAACTCACCATGGCCGTGGTGCTGACGCCGTTGATTTATCTGGCCGAAGCGCGGATTGAAAAATATTTTGGAAAGGATTTGACGAAACAATTGAAGGCGGAAGCAATGGGGACAGCCCCGTAGAGACGCGATTTATCGCGTCTTTTGTATTGCAGAGACGTTGCATGCAACGGCTCTACCGGAGAAATTTCCGGAAAATCATCTCTCCCAAAAAACCTTTACCGCCGCGCCCGAATCACCGTAGGCAATGCGCCCAGGATCACAAACAGCAGTCCGGCGGTGCAAACCCCCATCCAGCCCCAGCCGTTCCAGGCAAAGCTGCCCACCAGCGAGCCCACTGTGCCGCCAATAAAAAAGCTGGTCATATAGATGGTGTTGAAGCGCGTGCGTGCCTCGGCGGCCAGCGACGACATCCGGCTCAGGTTGGGGATGTGGGCCAGTTGCAACCCCATATCAATCAATACAATCCCGGCAATCAAAAACAAGATGGAATGCTGACTGGGAAATAAAATCAGGTATCCTGCAAACATTCCCAAAAGGCCCCATCGCATTGGAAAACTATATCCTTTTTGGTCCACCATGCGGCCTGCCTGCGGCGAAACGATCGCTCCGGCCATCCCCACAATGCCAAAAAGCCCGATGGTGGAAAGGGAGTACGAAAACGGCGGTTTTTCCAGAAAAAACGCCAGCGTGCTCCAGAAAACCGAAATCCCGCCAAACAAACACGCGCCAATCCAGCTGCTTTGACGAGCCAGTTTTTCACTTCGCAACAGGTGAAACAAAGACCCAATCAACTCGCGATACGTGCCTTTAAAAGCCGGTTTTTCAGTGGGGATAAAACGATACACCAGCGCGCTCATCACCACCATCAGGGCAGCGCCAATCCAATACATGCTGCGCCAGCCCAGGTGGTCGGCTACAAAACCGCTGAGCGTTCGCGACAATAAAATTCCGGAAAGCAACCCGCCCATCACGGTGCCAATCACCCGGCCGCGGTCCTGCTCGGTGGCCAGATGGGCTGCCAGCGGCACAAACACCTGACACGCCGTGGATGCTGCGCCAATGCACAGACTGAAAAAATACAAGACGTAGATATTGGGCGCGAGTGCTGCACCAGCCAAGGTGCCGGCAGCGATCAAAATCATCCAGAAGAGCAGGTTGCGGCGAACCACACGGTCGCCAAGCGGCACGGCAAAAAATAAACCGAGGCCATAGCCCAGCTGCGAGCAGATATTGACCCAGGAAGCCGCCGACTCGCTGACCCTAAAATAAGTAGAAAACCGCCCCAGCAAAGGCTGGCAGTAGTAGAGATTGGCTACCACAATGGCGCAGGCGGTAGCCATGAAATAAGTCAGAAACGGCGATAGACGGGGCACGGCAGCACTTTCAGGAACGGGCTTCATAAACTTCAGGGAAAACAGGGGTGCGCAAGGTAGATTAAAACCTGTGCCTAAACCTGTGGACAAAGCCAGTTCGGAAATGCTTTGAAAGCTTCTTTTTGCTATTGCCGGAATCCGCCGCCTGATTTCTGCTGCATCGCCCACAAGAGCAAGGCGTTTTTCTCGGCGGGCAAGGCCAGCTTTTTGATAATGCTGCTCCGGTGGTTTTCCACCGTCTTTTCGCTGATAAAAAGCAGTTGTGCAATGGCCCGGCTGCTGTGACCGTCGGCGATCAATTCTACAATCTTTTTCTCGCTGAACGTAAGCGCAGAAAGGCCGTTTTCACTTTCCCCGCTACTCAGCGGCAAAGCCGAAAGCCGCGGGCTGTTCCAGACATTTCCGCGCCGAACGGCGGCGAGGCAATCAGCCAACTCGGAAAGCGCAAATTCCTTCAGCACATAACCCCAGGCCCCAAGCGCTTTGGCGCGGTTGAAGATAGCAGCTTCGTTGTGCATCGTCAGGAGCACCACGCGGGTCGCGCATTTTTGCCGTCCCAGCTTTTGAAGCAATTCAATGCCGTTCAGGCCGGGCATATTCATATCCACCAGGGCCAGGTCGGGGCAGCGGGCCACGATGCTGTTGTAGGCCGCAATGCCGTTGGAGCAAGTGTCCACAACGGTGTAGCCCAGGCTTTCCACAAAGGCTTTCGTGCCCATAACGGTAATTGGGTGGTCGTCGGCGAGCAGGATGGTGGGCATCAGGCAAGCGGAATTTCAACGGTTATGGTAGTGCCTTCAGCCCCGGAAATAAAGGTTGCTTTTCCGCCCAGCGCCTCGCTGCGGGCCAGGATGCTGTGCAATCCAAAGGCGCTTTTGGAGGTTAATTTTCCGGAAACGTCAAAGCCTTTCCCATTGTCTATTACAGACACCATCAGGCATTGGCCTTCGGGGTAGATACGCACTTTGGCAGCTACCGCGTCGGCGTATTTTACCACGTTGCTCAGCGACTCCTGAATAATACGGTAGAGTTGCAATTCGCCTTCGGGAGAAAGCTGGTTTTGATAGTCAATATCGGCAGAAACAAACAACCGTCCGCCTTCCATGATTTGCTCACACAGGTGTTGCACGCTGTGTTCCAGCCCGATTTTGTCCAGCATCACCGGGTGCAGGTTCCGGCTCAGCATCCGGATATCGTTGAGGATGGTGTCAATGCGGGCTTCGCTCTCGGCAGTGGTGCGGGTCAGGTT
Organism: Bacteroidota bacterium; assembly: GCA_023391015.1. GTDB lineage: Bacteria > Bacteroidota > Bacteroidia > Chitinophagales > Chitinophagaceae > UBA1952. The sequence continues at coordinate 4,114 of JAEWBT010000127.1, read as the reverse complement.
GTTTTTCAGGTTTAAAAGTTCGTGACTGATGCCGTCGTGCAGGTCAATGGCAATGCGTCCGCGCTCGGCTTCGGTGTGTTTGAGCATTTCGGTGGTGAAATGTTTTTGAAGCACCGCTTCCCGGCGGCTGCGACTCAGACGGCTGCGGTTAACAATAATAGCAAAAGCCAGAACGAATGCCAGTACTGAGAGCCCAAAAATGATGTTGAGGGTGCGCCGCTGCCGCAATTGCTTTTCCTGAAGCTGAATAGTCAGTGCCTTTTTCTCGCCCTCGTATTGCGCTTCCAGGTTAGCGATGTGAGCGCGGTTGTGATCGTTAGAAAGTTCGGTGCGAACGGAATCATAGAGCTGGTAATAATTTAAAGCGGCATCTGCATTTTTTTCGGTCAGCGCCACCATGTAAAGCGTATAGTAAGCATCGCGGGCATTGGCGAGGTCGCTGTCGGCCAGCCAGACAGGGATGTAATCTGCAATGCGTTGCGCCTCTACTAGCACTTTGCGGCGCTGCGCGTAAGCCCTTGTAGCTGCGTTCAGAAACATCATTTCGGTGTTTTCGTCGCCAAAGGCTTCCGCAAAAGGGGCTGCTTTTTGAAAATAAAAAACAGCCGAATCATATTGCTTGCGGTTGATATGGAAGCCGCCCTGGGTGAGGTAGAGATAATATTCAGCAACCGGTTGCTTGACGCCGGCAGTTAAAAGCTTTTCCGCTTCCCCAAAATAATACCGGGCAGAATCGGCCTGACGAACATCGTTATAGCTGGCTGCCAACCCACCGGCGGCAGTCAGCCAGGAGGCGCTGTCCCGAACGCTTTTAAAATAATTTCTGGCCCGGAGCTGATCGGCAATGGCCCGGTCGTAGTCTTCCAGTTGGCGGTAAATAATGGCGCGGTTGCCGTAGTTGCGGGCCAGTTGCGGCGTGTCGCGTGCTTTTTCAGAATGTTGAATTGCTTTATAAAGAGAGGCGGTCGCTTGTGGCAGGTCGCCCCGGAGCTGTGCCATTTGAGCGGTTATTGCATGGCCTTTCGCAATCGCTACATCGTTGGTTGAATCTGCATTTTTCCGGAAAATTTCACCGTAATAGGCCGCGCTGTCGGGATCTACGGACACATACGCATAATAGGCCGCCATTTGCAGGGCTGCATTGGCGCGGGCCGTATCCGGAAGCTGCGGGTCGTTTATAAGCCCCCGGTAAAAAGGAATCAGAATGGTATCGGCGTGAAGCTGGTAAAAAAGCAGCCGGGCTGTTTCTTTCAGAAAAGGCGCGAGGACAAAAGGCTTTAAGCCGGCAGGCGTTTGGCTGTAAAAACGTTGCAGGGCTGTGGACAAGACCGAGTCGGGCGTAGCTGCTTTAAGGGAATCCAGCCGGGTTTGAAAAGCCCTAATCTCTTTATCTGGACGTTTATTTCCGGAAATATCACACGCGCTCCAGCCGGTTGCCAGCAGGCAAAAGGCGTAAAAAACGAAGCGATATAAAGCGCGTGGCATAAGCGGAATCCTACAAAAGTATTCTGCGCTTTTTCATTTAAAGAAAGCAGTAAAATAATTAGGGGGTAGCCCCTATATGCAGGGGAAAAGCACCAGATGACCTTTGTAATCCGGCCCGGTGGCGGATTTCCGGAAATGATTGATGCTTATGAAAAAAGGTTTCCTCCTGCTGTGTTGTTTGTGCTGTGCGCTGTGGAGTTTAGGGCAAGTTCCGCCCGCTGCGCCCACCGTTTCCGGAAATACCACTATTTGCACCGGCAGTAGCACCACCCTCACCGCCAGCGGACAGACAGGCGCTGCCTTTCAATGGTGGACGGCTGCTGTGGGCGGCACTTCTCTGACTATGACGCCGGATTACGTCGTACCAACGCAGGCGACCGCCGGCACGTATCATTACTATGTAGAGCAAATCGTGGGTGGACAAGCAAGCGCCCGCGCGGATGTGGTTCTGACGGTGAACGCGATGCCGCAACTAACAGTGGGCGCAGCAGCAACCGTTCCGGAGGGAAGTATCGTGAATCTCACCGCAACCACCAATGCAGGAAACACGCCTAACTGGATAACGAGCCAGGGCAATTATGGGCCGCTCACGGGAACCTCCGCTTTTGTGGTGCCCACCGAAAACACCACCACCTACACGGCATTCGCCTCCGACAATGGTTGCACTGCAAGCGCCGCAACGGCTATCACCGTCAGCAGGCTGCCCACGGTGAGCGGCACTTTGCAGGTTTGTCCGAATACTTCCACCACACTCACGGCTGCCGGAACGGGGCCTTTCGTCTGGTACGACGCAGCGATCGGCGGAACGACGTTATTCACCGGCGCTACTTACACCACGCCTGTGCTCCAAAAAAGCACTTCGTATTGGGTAGCCGACAATGGCGGCCCGCGAAAAGAAGTAAAAGTCTTTGTGCCGACGGCAGCAAATCTTCCGGAAATAACGGCCAAACCTGCCGTAATCTGTGCCGGTGATACCAGCCGGTTGGGCGGCAGCGGCTACCCTGGCGTGCTTACCTGGTACACCACGCCCACAGGCGGCACGTCTATCGGAACCAGCACGGCTACCACGCCGCTTGCGGTAACGCCTTCGGTAACGACCACCTATTACGCGGAAGCGACACCCCAGCAATCATCCATAACATTCAATGCCACCGGCGCGGTGCAGACCTGGACGGTTCCGGCGAATGTTACCAGCATCAACGTTACAGCCTACGGGGCCAAATCCTTTGGTTGGGGCGGCGGTGTGCAAACGACGTTGAACGTAACCCCCGGGCAGGTATTGTATCTCTACGTAGGAACGTCATCTGGCTGGAACGGCGGGGGAACCGGCATTCCGGTCAATCTTGGGTCGGGATCGAACGGTGCCGGTGCCACTGATATCCGTATCAATGGGCAGGATTTGGTTAACAGAGTCGTGGTCGCAGGCGGTGGCGGCGGCTGCGCTTACTACAACTATCCTATAATGTCCTGGAGTGGCGGACGTGGAGATGGTGGCGGGCTGGCAGGGCAGGATGGGCCCTACTACATTAGTTCTACAAATTTTGGGGGAAGCAATTATAACCAGGCAGTCGGCTGGGGCGGTACGCAGGCTTATGGCGGCAGGGGTTACACCGTCTGGGGCCAACCTTGGAATGGCCACGGTGGGTTTGGCTATGGCGGGGGATCCCCGGGCACTGCGACTTTTATTGTAGGATGCGGAGGAGGGGGATGGTATGGCGGCGGCGCTTCGGGGGAAGCGATACGCTATGGCGGTGGCGGCGGCAGTAATTACGCCAATCCACAGCTTTGTCAGAACATAGTGCATACCCAAGGTGCCAACAACGGAGAAGGGAAAATCACCATTACCTACGGCGTTACCTGCGCTGGCGTAACCACTACCCGGATGCCTGTGGTGGTTACGGTGCCGTCTTTTTTCAAACCTGCGGGCCTCGCTTCGGCGGCTGTGCCTTGCGCCGGCAGTCCACTCACGCTTTCGGTTTCGGGCTTTGCGCCCTCTAAAGAAGTAGGCGCTTTTTCGGGCAGCCAGCCGCAGGCAGGAACCAGCGGCATTCCTTCCGTAACCAATGATTTTACGCTGGATTTCTGGGTTAAACCAACGGATTCTATCGCTCTGGTAACGCCAACGGCCAATACCACAGTCGGCACTTCCGGCCAGCGTTTTGCGGTATTTCCGGAACAGGGAGGAAATAATGCCGGAGCGGGTGTTTCGGTAGGAAAAAACGGCGTTCAGGTCTGTGAACACGGCAACTCTTACCTGCCGGTGGTGCTTTCCTTCAAAGGCCCTATTCCGGACACAACTTTCACCCACGTAGCGGTTGTTTATAATTCAAAGACACCTTCCTTATACATCAACGGCGCGCTGGTTGCCAGCGGACTTACCAGTCCCCGCGCCAGCGTGTACCCAGGCATCGGCAGCAGCGGCGCTGGCGGCTACGGTCCGTTTAAAGGGCAGATGGACAATGTGCGCATCTGGGCAGCGGCCTTGACAGGGAGCGAGATTCAGGGCATCCTCAGCCGCTCCGATACCCTGATTTCCGGAAAACCGCTGGCTGCCCGGTATAGCTTTGACGGCGGCAGCCTTGCCGACGATCAAGGCGTTCCCCAAAAACCTTCCTGGAATACCCTCACC
>JAEWBT010000079.1 GCA_023391015.1 Bacteroidota bacterium | reverse complement strand
CATTGCCTTCGGCATCGGCAGAAAGCATCCGGCTTTCGCCGGTGTATTTATAAAAAGCATTGAAACTCACCTTCGCCGGCTTGATAAACCAGAAGAAATTTCCGGTAATTTCCGGAACGGTGAAGCCGCTGTAAGCCCCGTCCAAAGCCGGAATATGAATCAATCCGTAGCCGCCGGAAAGGCGCAGTTTGCGCCAGGAAGCCTCCGCCTGGATGTTTAAAGTAGCGCTTTTCTGCACCGCCATATTGCTGTAGATCCGGCGCAGGCTGCCGGAATCAGCCGTAGGGTTCACCAGCGTAATGCCGTCGCGCACATCATTGTAGTAGCCGCTCAGCACGGTGTTCATCCGCACTTCATTGGCAATGGTGTATTGCGAGGAAAGCGACAGCTGATAATTCTTGCTGCGCTCAGCCCGCAGCGCCGGGTTGCCGATAATCTCGTGGTTTTGATCCACAAAGCGCAGGTGCAACTCCTTCAGCGTGGGCGCGCGGAAGCCTTCAGCATAGGAAGCCCGTACCTGAATATTATCGGTGGGCTGGAACAGGAGGTTCAGCGCCGGCACGAGCGGCGCGGCATACAAGGAGTTGTGAGACGCCCGCAGTCCGCCTTGCAGGGTGGCTTTTTCTTCCCAGAAACTATACGCCACGTTGGCATACAGCGCATAATCTTCCTGATGATAGGCGTTGGCGGCGGCTGCCGGATCGAGCTTGGAGCTGCTGCCGCGTTGCAGGGTAATGTCGTAACCGCCGTCCAGCTTGAAATCGCCTACCGGACGGCTGTAATTGCTGCGCAGGGTCACGTCGTCGAAGCGGCTGGTATCCTGATCGCCGGTGCCGCGGGTAGGGGTTTCGGTGAGGGACTCCAGATTTTTCTCCACCGATTCGCGCACGCGGTGATAATAACTATAGCTGTTGGCCAGGCTCCAACGCCCTTTTTCACCGGCCTTGCCTTCCAGTTGCAGGCGATTCATGGAACGCGTTACAAGAAAACGCTGGTCCAGGCCGTAGGCGTTGTAAGGATCGATATAAGCCGTGCCGCGATTGGTCACTTTTTCCCGGAAATAATCGCTTGTAGCCGACGCCCGAAAGCCGGAAGCCGCCGTGTAGGTATAAGCGCCGGTAGCGAAATACTGGGTTTTGGGCTTGTAGAGCAGGCGGCGGAACGGTGCTACGGTATCCATATCACCCCAGCCTTCGAAGAAATTGCGACCTACATTTACATCGGCGGTGTGACGTTCGCCAAACTGCCAGCCGGCGCTCAGATCGGCATTGTAGCGGCCAATCGACTCGGTAAAAGCGCGGGCCGTTAGCTGCCGTTTTTTGGTCTTTTTGGTAATCAGGTTGATCACGCCGCCCAGCGCATCGGAGCCATACATCACGCTCATCGGGCCTTGTACTACTTCTACCCGCGCAATTCGGGCAAGGTTCAGCTGGCCGAGGTCCACCGCGCCGTTTTCGCGGCCATTGACCGGCAATCCATCGATCAGGATTTTCACTTTGTCGGCGCGCAGGCCCTGCGATTGAACTGAAGTGCCCAGCATCGGGTCGGTAGCCAGTTGCAGGCCCAGCTGCGTAGTAAGCGCGTCGGCGAGGGTCACGGCGCCTTGCGCTTTAAACTGCTTTTCGTCGATGACGCGGTACAGGCTCAGGGCATTTTGCAACTTCACCGGAGCCGATACGCCCGTTACCACCACTTCACCAATTTCCTGATTCGGGACGGCAAGGGTGTCGGTAGAAACAGAAAAGGGCTGCTGTGCCCATGAAGACACAGCAGCCAGTGAAAAAGCGGAAATCAAAAACGGTGTGCGCAACAACATCATCTCACCGGAAAGTGTTTTTTATTTTTGAATCAAAAGCTGCGCGGTTTTGCTCCAGCTACCGTTGGTTACGGTTACAAAGTAGGTTCCGGCAGCAGCATGGCCCAGCGATACGTTATAGCCATTGAGACCGGTATTCAGCTGAAGGGTGCTGTTTTTCACCGTGCGGCCCATGGCATCGGTTACCAGCAGGCGGGCGGTTCCGCCTTGCTTCACGTCAAGCATCACCTGAGTTTCGCCGGCAGTGGGGTTGGGCACGAGCATAAAGGCAGTAACGGCTTCTTCCACATTAGAAACGGCTTGTGGGATATTGCCCAGTTCGCGGTATTTATAAACGGTTTTACCTGCGCTGGTGCCTGTGAAGCCTGTGAACACCAACTGGTAATATTTTCCGGAAATGCCGGACTTGATAAGGTAGGTCTTAGCCGTATCGGTCATAAAAGGTCCTGTAGGACGACCGCTGGAATCCGTTGGTTGTTGCTTCCAATCGTAGCCAATGGTGTTGATATTATCGGAGTAGCTTTGGGAAGCATAGCCGGCAGCAGCCGCATCTGCATCCGGATTCGTCACTTCTGCAACCGTCACGCCTACGTTGGTCAACACGCCCATAACAGGAGACATCATAGTAATGCCAACCATGGTTACCTCTTCCACGTACCGGGTAAAAGCCAGTTCCCAGTTGTCGCGACCCGGCTCACGGTTCAGGATGCTGTTATCGGTAGCATTGTAATAGCCAAACAGCGAATTGGTAAAGCCATCTTTGCGGTAGATTTTCACCGTCTGGTCGCCGCTGCCGTCAAATTTGGCAATGCGGAACTCGTAGCGGATCGAGTCAATCGGGTTAGAAACATATTTCTGTACCCACAGTTTGTAATCGCCGCTCGCGGTCTTCAGCAGGTACAGCGAGTCGCCCACTACATTGTGGGACGTCATATTATAAGCGCCCCAGCCATAGTCAAAGAGGTTGCTTGGGCTTGCCATTTGGTTCAGCGCACCAGTTGCCCAGCTTTCCACGCTGTTGTAGAGCGGTTGGGAGGTACGGCCCACCGTGTCGGCAGCCGTCAGCGTAGCAAATTTGGCCGATGCCTGATAATGCAGCGAATAGACGCCTACATTCTGCCGCACGTGATTGGCAAAAACGGCTACGTTGGAAGAAGGCCCGCCTTGCGGAATCATCTGGAACGCCAGCGTCCAGTTGTTGCCGGTAGCCGTGTCCGAATAGTTGTTAGCCAGCTTGCGATATACGTCTTTGGCGTAGCCCTGACCCATCGTTGCCGAGTCGGTTTTCCAGGGGCCAATCGTTTGCGCCGAAGCCGCGCCACAAGCCGCTACCAGTACTAAAGAAGTCAAAATAGACCGCATAAAAAAGAGAGTTTTTTGGAATGCGGTGCAAAGGTACCCGTGCCTTACAGGGGAAAAGGTCTTTGTCAGAAGACTTGACAGAAAGATGACGAAGCCGCCTGGACTTGTGGAGCCCGTGTATGCCACGAGTCGCCCTTATCCCAAAAGGCCTTTCTGCAACAGCAACTCGGCAATCTGCACGGCGTTGGTGGCCGCGCCTTTGCGAAGATTATCTGCTACAATCCACGCTTGCAGGCCGTTTTCCACCGTAGCATCGCGGCGCAGGCGGCCCACAAACACGCGGTCGTCGCCAGCGGCAAAAAGCGGCATGGGATATTCTTTTTGCGCAGGATTATCCTGCACGGAAATTCCCGGAAATTGGGCCAGAATCTGCCGGACTTCTTCTAATTCAAAAGGCTTTTCAAACTCAATGTTTACGCTTTCGCTGTGGCTGCCAATCACCGGCACGCGCACGCAGGTGGCCGCCACTTTCACCGTAGCATCGCCCAGAATCTTGGCCGTTTCGCGAATCATTTTTTCTTCTTCCTTCGTATTGCCATCTTCCCGGAAAAC
>JAEWBT010000040.1 GCA_023391015.1 Bacteroidota bacterium | reverse complement strand
CCACCCGCCGAACCGCCACCACCGGTGAAGCCAACGGTGAAATTCACCCCGCCTGTTATCAAGAAGGATGAAGAGGTGAAAGAAACGGAGAAGCCACCCGAAATGAAAGAGTTGAAGGACGCTTCTGCCGGTGTGAAAACCGTAGAAGGGGATATTACCGGCATCGACCCGGGCATTATCGACAAGCCAGGCACCGGAACCGGAACGGCTGTGGTAGAAGCCCCGCCGCCACCGCCCGCCGTCTTTACCTCGGTAGAGCAAATGCCAGAGCCTACGGTGGACGTGCAGCGCTGGCTGGCCGACAACGTAAATTATCCCGACCAGGCCCGCGAAGCGGGTATTGAAGGCCGCGTTGTTATCAAGTTCGTAGTGAGCGAAGACGGCAGCGTAACCGAGGCGCAGGTAGAGCGGGGCGTGAACAGCGCCCTGGACGCCGAAGCGCTTCGTGCAGTAAAGAAAATGCCGAAGTGGAAGCCCGGTAAGCAAAACGGGAAGGCCGTGAAGGTATATTACCGCGTGCCGGTGAAGTTTGCCCTGGATTAAGCCATCTATTTCCGGAAATTTCCGGTTCAAAACCGAAAAGCGCTGTAAGTTTCTACAGCGCTTTTTTGTTAAGGACCGCTAAATGCCCGAAAGTCGGCGTTATTTTGCGCCGTCTGTCTTTTTAAAACAAAAAAATTATTGTTCGTGAATTCTGCAACGCTCAGCCGGGTCTCCATTGTTTTATCATCGCTGGCTATTTTGGGTGTGATCATCGTTCTGGCGACCCGCCCCAAAGCGATGCCCTCCAAAAACGGCACCTCAAAGACCACGAGTACCACCACGGTTCCGGGAAGTAATGCTGCAATCAGCCGGATTGCCTACGTGGATATCGACTCGCTGGAAGCCCATTACGACTATTTTAAAAACAAAAAAGCAGAGTTTACCCGCCGCCAGGAAGGCATGGAATCGGAGCTGCAGCGCTCGGCAGCCCAGTTGCAAAATGAAGTGGCTGCTTATCAGAAAAAAGGCCAGAACGGTGGTTTTGCTTCCCAAGCCGAAGTAGAAGCTGCCGGTCGTCGCCTCCAGCAAATGGAACAAAGCCTGACCACCCGCCGCGAAGCGCTGGCGGCTACGTTGCTCAAAGATCAGGATGCCTTCAACAAAGAACTGCAAAAGCGCTTAGACGATTTCCTGACGGAGTACGTTCAGGATAAACCCTTTGACTACGTGCTTTCCTATTCCAAAAGTGGCAGTATCTTGTATGCCGACAAATCGCTGGACGTAACGCAGGATGTTATTGAAGGAATGAATACCCGCCTCAAAGACACCGCCGCGAAGCGCTAGGAAAACCGTTTTGTCTTTTTGCGTTTATGCAAACCCAAGAGCCTGTTACGACAACAGAAACCAAGCCCCACCGCGCCCTCAGCGGTCTCGACGGCACGTTGCTGGTCATCGGCTCCATGATTGGTTCCGGAATTTTTATCGTTTCCGCCGACATTTCGCGGCAGGTAGGGTCCGCCGGCTGGCTAATAGCCGTTTGGGTTTTGACGGGCTTTCTCACCCTGGCAGCGGCGCTTTCCTACGGCGAACTGGCGGGGATGTATCCCAAAGCAGGCGGCCAATACGTGTATCTGCGCGAGGCATGGGGGCGTATGACGAGCTTTCTCTATGGCTGGTCGTTTTTTGCGGTCATCCAGACCGGAACCATTGCCGCCGTGGCGGTGGCTTTTGGCAAATTTCTGGGCTATCTCGTTCCGGCGCTGGGTGAAGGCAATGTCTTGTTGCAGTCGGGCGACTTCAAAATCCATGCGGCGCAGTTGGTGGCCATCGGGGTGATTATACTCCTGACCTACATCAACACGCGCGGGGTGGAAAGCGGAAAACGCGTGGGGTTTATATTTACCTTTTCCAAGGTAGCTGCCATGGCTGCCCTCATTATTGCGGGTTTTTTGCTCGTGAAAAACGCGGCCTGGGATTTCAATTTCCAAACGGCGTGGCAGGGCGTAAAACTTTCTTTTGACCCGGAAGGCGGCATTCACCGCGAACTGCTTTTCGGCAACGGCCTTGTCGTAGCGCTTTGTATCGCAGCGGTGGGGGCTATCTTTTCTTCGGATGCCTGGAACTCGGTAACGTTTATTGCCGGAGAAATGAAACAGCCAGAGCGCAACATTGGCCGGTCGCTGTTTATCGGCACGCTGGTGGTAACGGCGCTGTACGTCACCATGAACCTGATGTACCTAAACGTGCTTTCCATCAACGAAATCGCGCAGGCACCGCAGGACCGCGTAGCAATTGCTGCTGCGCTCAAACTGTTTGGTCCGGTGGGAACAACGCTGATTGCCGTGCTGGTGATGATTTCCACGTTTGGCTGCGACAACGGACTGATTCTTTCCGGCGCGCGGGTGTATAAAACGATGGCCGACGACGGCGTATTTATTCCGGCGGCTAAGAAACTCAACAAGCGCGGCGTTCCGGAAATCGCCCTTTGGATGCAGGCCGCATGGGCCATTGTGTTGTGCCTCAGCGGCAGCTATGGCGCGTTGCTGGATTATATCGTGATTGTGGCGCTCCTGTTCTACATCCTCACCATTGCCGGCATTTTCCGACTGCGCGCCACGGTGCCCGAGGCACCGCGGCCCTACAAAGCGTTTGGTTACCCGGTCATTCCAGCGCTCTATATCCTGCTGGCGGCTTTTATCTGCCTCGTGCTTTTGCGCTTTAAAACCGACACCACCTTGCCCGGCCTGGTTATTGTGGCCCTGGGATTCCCCATCTTTATGTGGCTGCGTCGGCGCGAATTGCGGGGCTAAAAATTTCCGGAAATTTGGGGAACATCAGCCGTTTTCTAACCCATCTCTAACCCCTTATGACGTCTGCTTTCTTTACCGACCTGTTTTCTTCTTTCAGCGATTTGCGCGTTTTGGTAGTAGGCGATGTGATGCTGGATAATTACTGGTGGGGCGAGGTAGAGCGGATTTCTCCCGAAGCACCCGTGCCGGTGGTGCGGCTGCGGCGGCGCGAAAGCCGGTTGGGCGGCGCGGCCAACGTAGCGCTCAATCTCAAAGCCCTGGGCGCTGCCGTGCATATGGCCACCGTGGTGGGCGAAGACGCCGACGGGCTTTTGCTTCAAAAGCTGCTTTCGGATGCGGGCGTGGATACCAGTTTGGTACAATTCAGCGCCCACCGGCCCACCACCACCAAGGCGCGCGTGATGGGCCATACCCAGCAAATGCTGCGCATTGATGAAGAAACTACCGAAGACCTTACCACCGCCGAAGAGCATCCCTTTATCGATGCCGTGCTGCGCTACCTGCAACGCGAAAAACCCCACATGGTCATTTTTGAGGATTACAACAAAGGGGTGCTTAAGGAAAACGTGATCCACCGGATGATTGGCCACTGCAAGGTGCTGGACATCCCAACGGCGGTGGACCCGAAAAAGAAAAACTTTCTTTCCTACAAAGACGTTACGATTTTCAAACCCAACCTCAAGGAAGTGCGCGAAGGCCTCGGCTTGCCGGTTGAAAAAGTGGATGAAGCGGCCTTGCGCACTGTTCACCAAAAGCTTCGCGAAGCACTCGGCCACGAAATCACGTTTCTGACGCTTTCCGAGAAAGGCGTTTTTGCCCAAAAGGAAAGCGATGTGGTTCAGATTCCATCCCACCTGCGCAACATTGCCGACGTTTCCGGCGCGGGCGATACGGTGATTGCTACTGCTGCGCTCGTGTATGCCGCTACGAGCGATGTTTCCCTGATGGCGGCCATCAGCAACCTGGCCGGCGGCTTGGTGTGCGAGGAAGTAGGCGTGGTTCCGGTGAATAAAGAGCGTTTGCTGGGCGAAGTGGTGCGGGTGCTGGGGAAGGCTTAAGGGCAGCGTGATGTTTCGCAAATCTGCGCTTATTCTGTCGTTCCGACCAAAGCGAAGCAAAGTGGAGAAATCTGTATAAGTGGGTGGTTTTAAACTCAAAACAGCTTTGCTATTCGGCAGATCCCTCCTGCGTCGGGATGACAGCTAACTTGAGCAGGAGGATGTTGGCCCTATCATGGTTTGTCATTCCGACCGCAGCGCAGCGGAGTGGAGGAATCTGCCGGGATACGATTGGATTCGCTTGGGTTTTCCTGAAAACCTGATTTTGTTCCCTGCTCCTTAGGGGCGCAAATCGGAACACTGATTTCGTTGCCAGCGCCTTAGGGAAGCAAAAAAAGCGTTGTCATCCCGACCGCAGTGCAGCGGAGCAGCGAAATCTGCCGGGCCTTGTCGTACTTTTGAGGGGTGAAGGAGAATACGACGCCCGAAGTGCTGATTGCTTCTATTTGTTCCGGCTCCAACGGAAATTGTTACTATGTAGGCACCCCAAACGACGCCGTGCTGATTGATGCCGGTGCTTCTTTTTCGGAGATTGCCCGCCGGATGGATTCGCTGGGACTGTGTCCGTCTAAAGTGCGCGGCATTTTTGTTTCCCACGAGCATACCGATCACGTTCGCGGACTGGAACTGGTGGCCCACCGCTGGAACCTGCCCATCTGGGGCACCAAAAAAACCTTGCTTCGCTGCCGTCTGGGGCGCTCAGTGCATCGCGGCGTTGCCATTGAGGCCGATAGCTGGATTGCCGTTGGGGAACTCAACATCCTGCCGTTCCGCAAAAAGCACGACGCGGTGGACCCGGTATCGTTTGTGGTAGAACATGGTGGGGTGCGCATCGGCGTGTTCACCGATATTGGCCGCTGCTGCGAGGCGCTGATACAGCATTTCAAAACCTGTCACGCCGTTTTTCTGGAATCCAACTACTGCGAAGAGATGCTGGCCAATGGCTCGTATCCCTACCACCTGAAGCACCGGATTTCCGGCGGTTATGGTCATATTTCCAACACCGAAGCGTTGGCGCTTTTCCGCGACCACCGCTCGCCTTATCTCTCGCACGTACTGTTGTCGCATCTTTCCGGAAACAACAACAGCCCCGACCGCGCCCTGCAAGCCTTTTTGCCCCACCGCGAACACACCGAAATCATCGTGGCCTCGCGCTACCAGTGCAGCCCGGTCTTTCGGATTACGGCACCAGAGGGAGCCGCATCAGCACCCATAACAGCGGAAAAAGCCGAAGCCGTTGCGCAGATTTCCTTGTTTTAAAAGAACCAGTTATTTCCGGAAAAAGCCCGTGAGGTTTCTATAACCTCACGGGCTTTTCAAGTCATTTAAGGAAAGGTTATTGCAATCGCAGCGTCGCAACCTTTAGCGGAACATTGCCATCAAATCGGCTAAATCTGTATCGCCGTCGCCATCGCGGTCCAGCATGCCGCCAAGACCCGATTGCTGGGTGCGCGCTGCCGGTGCGCCACCCCCCAGCATCCCACCGAGCACACTGCCCAACCCACCGCCGCCGCTGTTGCCGCCGCCCAACATCCCGCCCAGTCCGCCGCCCATAAGGGAGCCGAGGATGCTGGTGATGTCGAAAGACCGGTTGTTTGGGTCTTTGGTGCGGTTGAAGAAATGGGAGATCAGCATAGGGATGACCGCCATCGCAATGGTCTTGGCCATGCCGGAGCTAATGCCCAGTTGGTTGGTGAGATTTCCGGAAAAATGAGACGTCATTTGCTGCATTTGCGGGTTGGAGGTATCACCCTGCGCCACGCCCTGAAAAAGATTTTTCAGGGCTCCCGGCCCGCCCTTTTGAAGCATTTCCTGCATGCCTGAAAAAAGACTTTGGGAGGCTACTTGTGAAACGGCGGCCTGTGAAATGCCTTCCTGCTGGGCTTGCGGCGGCAGGGCCTGCGGAACCACCTCGCCGGCAAGGCTTTGAAACTGTTCTAACATGAAAAAAAGAGGGATTAGGTTTTAGGGATTAGGTAGCGACAAGGCATGCCTTGTCGCTACGGAACGGTATAGCATGTGCCGGCTAGGAACCAAGAGGCACCGCTAAGCGTGTTGTTTGGGGATGCGCAATACCTGACCGGGATAAATTTCGTTTTCGTTTTTAATCATCGGCTGGTTGGCTTCCACGATTTGCTTGTATTTCGCGCCGCTGCCGTAATAGTGTTCTGCAATGGCCCAAAGCGTATCGCCTTTTTTTACTTCGTAGGTATCGCTTTCGGCTTCCTGCGGCTGAGCCTGTGCTGCCGGGGCGATGGTCATCTGGTTGTCCACCTTGTAAATTCCGGAAACATTGCCGGCCATCAGGGCTGCCTTTTCGTAATCGGCGCGGGAAGCGGCTTCGCCGGTGAGCACTACCTCGCCATCAGCAGCGTCGAAGCGCACGTCGAGGTTTTTGATGTTCAGCCCCATGCCTTGCACGTGGGCGCGCAGGGCCGCCAGTTGTTGCTGGTGAATGGCCTCGGCGCTGGCAGCCGGGTCGGCCTGGCGCACTTCGTCGCCCGATTTAAAGATTTTCTTGCCGGCTTCGCGGATAAAAGAAAAGAGTCCCATGGTTGTTGTGTTTTTTGGGAGAAAAGAGATGGTTTTACAAACGGTTGCTGAACCCCTGAAAAATATCGTTCCGCTGTAAGAGCTTAGGCTACTTTTTCGGGCAACTGGGCAGCGAGGCTGTCGTATTCGTGCAGGATGGAAAGCAGCTTTTCTTCCCGTTGCCGGAGCTGGGCGGCGAGCATCCGGCTTCGCAGTTGTTGCAACCGGGCTTCTTTGCCTTCCCGACTGCTGCGGAAGAGAATCCGGGAAAGAAAGCTACTCTTGCTTTTAGTGTTGAATGCCTCGGAGAGCCGCACCAACACCACACTTCGTTTTCCGGAAAAAGCATCCAACAGCGCTACCAAATCCTCCGGCGTGGCCAGTGAGGAAAAGACAATCACCTGCGTCTTGGAATCGGGTAGGGCCTCGGCTGCGTCCCAATGTGCTGCGGCGATGGCCTGGCGGACGGTTTCTGGTTTAGAACGGCTGTTGGTTACACCTGTCAGCAGAAAAGACAGCTCTTTCCCGTTTTTGGAAAGATCCTGATAAACGGTCCAGACGGCGCTTTTGTAAAAGTCCAGTGCGGTTTGGACAGCCTCTTCGGTTGGGGAGAAGGTAGTGGGTAGTGTTGCTTTAAAAGCCGCAAAAACTGTCAGCACCGAGGCATACGGCTCAAAAATTTCCGGAATCCGGACCATCAATTCGCGGTTGCGGGCATACACGCTCCAGAGGATGCGCCGCATGTCGTCGCCGGTGGCAAAAACGCGGGAGTTGTACAGGTCGCCTTCCACGCGCTGCATCGTGTCCACGCGTTCGGTGAGCTCGGTGGCGCGGCGGGGCTTCACGGTCAGATGGCTTCCATCCAACGCATCGGGCGTGCGCAGGAAAATATCTTTTGCATCAACCGTTACCGGCAAGGCAAAAAGTCCGAAAGCATCCCGAAACCAAAACCGGACGGCTTCCAGCCGGTACTCCTTGGTGTGACGCAGGTGCAGGGCACCCGTTGCCGTTTGCAGACTTTCTTTTTTCCATCCCCAAAAGCCCTTTGGTTGGAGGGCGACGGGGACCGTATGCTCATTGTCGCTGAAAGAAAGCACGGTTTGTACATTGCCCCAGAAGGGCGCCAAAGAACCCGTTCTCAGCAGCTGATAAGAATGGAAGTCATTGGCTTGTGCAGCCAGCGAAAGCGCTATTTTTTGCGCTTTGCGGACAGCCGTTTTCCGGAAATACAGCCAGGCAATTGCGGTGGAAAGCAGGGCCAGCAGCAGTGCCGCAGCCAGCAGGAAAAAGCCCATTTGCAACAAAGTGCGGACAAGCGGCAAAAGTCCGTTGACAGCGGCTTCTTCGGCCTGGGGAGGGCTTGCCGGTTCACCTAAAAAAAGGTAGAGCGCCAGCAGCAGCAGACACAGCAACCAGAAGCCGGCGCGAACCGGAAAATTCCGGAAAAAAAAGGAAAAACGCATGACGTTCAAAGGTCCGGAAAGGCCTTAAAATCTCCCCGGAAAACATGTTTAACAGCTCTTACGAGTCTGCTCCAAATTGTTGTTAAATACAATGCCAGTGTGCAGGAGGCGGTGGAAATGGGTTGCAAATTGGGCTACTTTTGAAGGGTAAATCCTCCTCTATCGAAACGACGATTACTTTCTGAGCCGTGAAATTCTGGATTGTTGGTGTTTTTTGTGTACTTCCTGCTTCGTGTCTTTGGGCGCAGGGTACTTTAGGCCGTCAGGCGGGTCTTCATAGAGACATCTCTATGGCAGGACTGATGCGTCCGGCCAGTGCGCCGCTGGCTGTTGAGTATGAGCCGGAATACCGTTTTCCCCTTTCGGTAACGCTTTCGGGGGTGCAGTATTATCGCAATGGGTTTAAGCAATCCAACGAAATGCGGTATTACATCAACCCCACGCGTTCCTGGATGGCTACCTGCGCAGGCGAAAATGACCCTGCTGCCGGTACCGCCCGGGCCGACGCGATGGCGGTGTATGACTTTGACAATAACACCGTGCTGCTGATTGCGCCATCCCGGAAATCGGCGCTGGCAATGGAGCTGAACGGGGCCTCTTGCATTCAAAACCCATTGGCCGCCACGCCGAAGTTTGCAGAGGAAAACTGGAAATGCCACAAAACCGGCAAAAAGAAAATCATCCTGACGCTGCGCTGCGAAGAATGTATTTGCGTGGATGCGCCCCGGAAGGTTTCCAGCACCATGTGGGTTACGTTTGAGTTGAACACCAATATGGCTCCGGCAGGCCTGCGCTCGCCCTTTGCGCCGCAGTTGCGCGCAGCCCAAAAAACCGGTGGCGTTCTGGTAGAAGGGAATTTCTACGAAAACGGCGAATTGAAATCCTACATCACCATGAAGGATATCAACCGCAACGCCAATTTCACCCTTTCGCTCGACGAGTATTACGTGCGGTAGAGGTCCTTTGGACGCACTTCGTGCAGTTGGACAGCCCTTCGGGCGTTGGCGTTCCACGTTGGAGCCGTTCCGGCGTTAAATATTGTTGGGGTTCCAAGTTGCGTATTGTCGAAAGTATCAACACGCAGTTCCAACTTTTCCAGCGGCGAAGCCTCCAACAACGCAGCGTCCACCGTGCGAAACACTGTCCAACAGCTTTAGCGTCCAACTCCGCCTTTGGCGGTCTCCTACGCGCCGCCTAAGCTATCTTTGGCCGCTTTTTATCGCATGGAAATTTCAAAATCTTTTAATCACCAGTCGGCGGAGCAGAAATGGTACGCTGCCTGGGAAGCTGCCGGCCTTTTTCATTCCGAACCCGACGACCGCCCGGCCTACACGATTGTGATGCCGCCGCCCAACGTTACCGGTGTGCTGCACATGGGCCACGCGCTGAACAACACCGTGCAGGATGCGCTTATCCGTCGCGCCAAAGCCAAAGGTTTTAATACCTGCTGGGTGCCCGGAACCGACCACGCTTCTATTGCTACCGAAGCCAAAGTAGTGGCTCGCTTGAAAGACGAAGGCATTGACAAAAGCACGCTGAGCCGCGAAGATTTTCTGGGCCACGCCTGGAGCTGGAAAGAACAATATGGCGGCATTATCCTGCAACAACTCCGGAAACTGGGCTGCGCGCTGGACTGGGAACGCACCCATTTCACGATGGACGCCGACTACTACGCGGCGGTCATTCGCGTATTTGTGGATCAATACCAGAAAGGCCGGATTTACCGCGGCGTAAAGATGATTAACTGGGACCCAAAAGCCCAGACCGCTCTTTCCGACGAAGAAGTAATCCACAAGCCAACGCCGTCGAAACTGGTGTACGTAAAGTATCCGATCGCCGAGCGCGAAGGCGAATTCATCACCATTGCAACTGTGCGTGCCGAAACGATTCCGGGCGATACGGCCGTTTGTGTTCACCCCGAAGACGAGCGCTATGCCCACCTGAAAGGATTGCATTGCATCGTGCCGGTTTCGGGCCGGAAAGTGCCGATTATTTTTGATGATTACATCGACCGCGAGTTTGGAACGGGTGCGTTGAAAGTGACGCCTGCCCACGATATTAATGACTACAATCTCGGCCAAAAACACAATCTGGAGGTGATTGACACGCTGAACGCCGACGGCACCATGAGCGAAGCCGCAGGCGTGTTTGTGGGCGAAGACCGGTTTGTAGCGCGGAAGAAAATTATTGCCTTGCTAAAGGAAGAAGGCCTGGTAGAAAAAGAAGAAGCTTACAGCAGTCCGGTGGGCTACAGCGAGCGGACGCAGGCCGTGATTGAGCCGCGACTGAGCATGCAGTGGTGGTGCAAAATGGACGAGATGGCCAAACCTGCGCTCGACGTGGTGATGGACGGAGAAATCAGCTTTTTCCCACCAAAATTCCGGAATCTGTATCGCCACTGGATGGAAAACATCAAGGACTGGTGCATCAGCCGCCAACTGTGGTGGGGACAGCGCATTCCGGCGTGGTATGACGAAAAGGGTACTATTTACGTAGCCGAAACCGAAGCAGAAGCAATTGCGCAGTGCAAAGCCCAAAACCCGGACGGGCGCATCGTGCGGCAGGATGAAGATGTGCTGGATACCTGGTTTTCGAGCTGGCTGTGGCCGCTGGAGGTTTTTGGCTGGAACAAAGACCCCAACAACACCGATCTTTCTTATTACTATCCAACCGCTACGCTCGTTACCGCCCCGGAAATTATCTTTTTCTGGGTAGCGCGGATGATTATGGCGGGCATGGAATACACCGGAAAAATTCCGTTCCAAAAAGTGTATTATACCGGCATCGTGCGCGACAAGCAGGGCCGGAAGATGAGCAAAAGCCTCGGCAACTCGCCCGACCTGCTGCAACTGATTGCCGATAACGGGGCCGATGCCATTCGGTTTAGCGTGATTATCTCGTCGCCTGCCGGAAACGATTTGCTGTACGACGAAGCGCAGATTGAGCAGGGCCGTGCGTTTATCAACAAGATGTGGAACGCGATGAAGCTGGTGCATTCCTGGAAGGCGCGCGTTTCAGACAACGTTGCGCCCACCGCGCCGGAAATCTTCGCGGTTGCTTGGATGCAGGCGCGGATTGCCAAGGTGGCCGCCGAGGTAGATGCGTTGATGGGAGATTTCCGCCTCAGCGAAGCCCTGAAAACAATCTATTCGCTGATCTGGAACGACTACTGCTCGTGGTTTTTGGAGTGGATCAAGCCCGCTCCGGAAGCCTCATTTTCCGGAAAAGTATGGACCGCTGCCGCCGATTGCTTGGATGCCTTGCTGCAACTGTTGCATCCGTTTATGCCGTTTGTGACGGAAGAAATCTACCAAACACTGCGGCTTCGCGAAAAGGGCGATTTGCTGTTTGCGAAGGCTGAATTTCCGGAAAATAACGCCGACGAAGCGTTGCTGGCAGAAGGAACGCAGCTCCAATCTGTTATCACTGCGCTGCGCGACAGCCGGGCGAAGGCAGGTGTTAAACCCAAAGAGAAAGTAGCCGTCTCTGTGGCTACGTCCAATCCAAATTTCTATACCCGCCACACCGATACCCTGATGCGCAGTGCCGGTTTGGAAACCTTAGATTTCACCGATACGCCGCCCGCCGGTTACCAGACGCTTGTGGTTGGAACCGACAAACTGTATCTGAAAGGCGGGGCTGAAAGTGCTGGTGGACGCGAAGCAATGGAAAAAGAGCTTCAGCATTTGCGCGGCTTTTTACAGTCGGTGGAGAAAAAGCTGGGCAACGAGAAGTTTATGCAGAACGCACAGCCGCAGGTGGTAGCCGCTGAACAAAAGAAAAAATCCGACGCGCTGGCCAAGATTGGCGCGCTGGAAGAAAGTCTGGCAGCGCTGTAGGCTATGTTTCATGTGTTATGTTTCATGTTTCATAAAGGGATGTGATTCTTGTTTAAACCCTTTTATTTCCGGAAATTAAGATGAAAAAACCTGCTTTTTTACTGGCGCTCTCAGTCCTTGCCTTTACGCTTTTTGCCCAGAACGGTACGAAGGACAAAACGCCTAAGAAGGTCGCTGTTCCGGAAATCGCCGTTCGCTGGGGGGAGGGAGACACAACTGCCTCTAAGTCGGTGAGCGTGCAGGATTTCCGGAAATTATTAGGAAGCCGGGTAGTGGCAGCAGACAATGGCTGGCAGGTAAAAGGTTTCGATTTTATTTACCTGGAAAACCGCGTGTATGAAGATTCTGCCGGCAATCCCTTGTTTGTAACTGAATATCTAAAAGAATACTGCCCCGGCGATACCATTTCTCAAGGCATCAAAAATTTGTTGCCGGAACGGGTGAAAGCACGTGATACGGCTTACATTTCCGGCATCCGGCTGGAAAGCACCGGCGGGAAAATCGGGAACGGTAAACCGCAGCGGTTTTTGATTAAGCGGTAAGGGGAATTTCCGGAAATTCTACCGTTCCTACCTGTTTATAAGGCCCTTTACAAACCTCGGTAAAGGGCCTTTTTAATGCCCGTTAAACAAGCAGGGCAAACTGGGGTCTATCCGCTATCATTCACAAAAAACAATTCCTGAAATGAAACGGATTTTCCTGACTGCTGCAGCTGCCTTTCTGGTGCTGAGCGGCAACAAGGCTTTTGCACAAGCCCGCACCATTGCTCAAAATCCCACCACGCAATACTATACCTGGCAGAGTGATGATGTATATGACGATCGGGATGACGACGACGATGATGACCGGCATAAAATGAAATACCGGGATCAGCGTTATGGATATGAGCAGCGCCATCAAGATAAACATCGGCATGGCTATCGCAAGGCCAGCTATGTAAAACGCCATCCCATCTATCGCCGGATCTTGGCTGCGCGTCTTCCCATTCAGGAAGGCCGCCGGGTGGAAAAAGAATTGTTCCGTATCCGGCAGATGGAGGCACGTTATGCATACAACGGGCGGCTGGGAGCGCGGGAGCGGGCGATTCTGGACCGCGAATTGTTGCGGCTGGAGCAGCGGGTGGCCCGCTTTTATCCACGGGATTATGCGTGGCGGTAAGTCTTTTCCAAACTCTTGATGATTTCCGGAAATCGGCCTTTAAAATGCCCTCTGTAAGCCTTGGTGAAAACCAAGGCTTTTTAGTGGTGTTGTTTCGCAAAAGGCGTTGTGAGAGAATGGAGAACTACGCTTGGTGGGAAAGGAAATTCCGGAAAATAAAGCCTCCCAATCTATTCCTGCTATCCCTCGCCAGTATGCATTCCATTTTGGTTGTAGATTTGACAGCGGGTCCTTCTGGTTTGGAAGTACGGGACCGTAGAATGAACGGCTATTAAGGCTAAGATTTTCTGGAAATATAAGTCGGTATTGAAGGCTTTAAGCGAATAAACCAGGCGACGAAGGCGGGAGCCTTCGCCGAGCCACAAACGACGCAGCTACGCCGAGCGGGGTTGTAAGAGAATGGAATCCTGCTACCGGTAGAAGTCGAACTTGGATGGAAAGTCTTAATAGCGCTGGAAATGTGAGGATAGTTAGACCTGAAACAGGAGCAGTAAAAGTGCATTTTAGGTTTGATAATTCTGGTAAGTTTGTAGAAAAATGGTAAATTAAAACCAAGTGCATGGAACTAAGAATTGAACACATCAAACAGGTATTGAGAAACTTATTGGACGAAAAAATGTCCAGAGAAGACGCATCCTTGTGGGCATATAATTTAAGGCAAGAGGCAGATAACAAAAATATAGTGTATCACCCAAAAGAAAGTGAGGCTATATTGTGGGAAGCCATTTTATTTATTGAAGGGATAGATCTTCAAGACGAGCCAAGTGTATACCTTCATAATAGGAAAGATATAATTGATTTTATTGCAAGAATAGAAAATACTAATTAATATATTTTGGTGCGTTGTAGGAGGGAACATGGAGAGTTATTATCAGTACGATGGAAGCGGCCAAAGAACGCGCAAGGTGGTACACAAGCCGGGCGGCATTGTAGAAGAAAGACTGTATTTTGGCTCTTATGAGTTGTACCGGGAGTACCAAGGCAACAGCCAAACCGGGGCCTTCGCCGAACCACAAACGACGCCGCTACGCCGAACGGGGGGACGTATACGCTATCAAATAAGCATCCACTCACAACGTGCGGCAAATTTCTTTAACCGTTCAATCCAAAAGTAATCATGAACTTTGATTTCCCAATTGACGAGGATACTTTACTTAACGTGGAGCACTTAGTAATACCTTTTATGGTTAAGTATAACAATACAGATGTAAATACATCTGTAAAAATGATAAACTACTTTTTTCAAAAAAATAGTAAGTTTTACGAATATGATGATATAACTTCTGTATTAGATATACTTTTGAATCATGACCACCCTTTTTATGTGGCAGCTAATGTTGTGTTTCAAAATTCTCCAGAACTAATGAAAAAATACGGCGACTATTATGAGTGGTTGAAGACTAAATATGGAAACAACATGCCAGCCTCTGTTGATGAAGATTATAAAAGATGGCATTGGTAGGATGAAACAATGTGTATCCAAGATGAGGCCGGACAAACCTTCTTTTCCGGAAATACGATGGTAGAGCCGTTGCAGGATTTTACCTATGACTCCCTCTACCGCTTGGTTAAAGCCATGGGAAGAGAGCGCGAAAGCTTATCGGTAACGGGGGAGCCCCAGCTCGGCGTAGCGCTCATTCCATCGTTCGGCGAAGGCTCCCGCCTTCGTCGCCAATATTCCCTCTGTTTTCACAGCAAAAACACCACTGGCAGCGCACCCACCTGCTTGCCCGCCAGGTAGTCGGCCGCACTGCTGTAACGGTAATGCGCCGGCTCGTGCACCCACCCGGCCCGCACCGGGTTGTTGTGAATGTAGACCAGCTTCTGCCGGATAAAAGCTTCACTGTGCAGTTCTATTGCGTGGTTTTCGTGCTTCCAGATTTGGTATTGACTGTTGCGGCTGTGGGCCGCTGCCGCCTGCCGGAAAACAGCCTGCATCCATTCCCGCCGACTTTCCGGCCCGGTTCCTATCCGGTTCCACAACTCCCGCGCCACCCACGATTTAACGCCACCAACCAGGTCCGACAAGTTGCCGTCGCGGGCAGAAACAATCAGATGGGCGTGGTTGCTCATCACCACGTAGGCGTGCACTTTAAGGCCTTTGTTTCCAATGGAGAAGCGCAGCGCATCTATCAAAATATCGCGGTAACACTGGCGGGTAAACACGTCCACCCAACCGACGATCTGGAAAGTGAGATAATAGCAGCCTTTCTGGTCGTAGATTTGATAGCCGGTGCTCATAGATGGTGCAAACGACACGAAAGATAAGGTGTTAAGATATGGATGACAATTTCCGGAAAAAACGATCAAAACAAGCGACGAAGGCGGGAGCCTTCGCCGAACCACAAACAACGACGCTACGCCAAGCGGGGTAATACAAGCAGTTAATACGCAGCTAGCAATTCTATCGCGGATGTATCCGGGTTGGACCTTCAGAGCTTTTTTTGGAAAGTAGTTTTTAACCTCAAAAAATTTAGATTTTCCATGTCTGTTATGTTATTTCTTGAAAAAACGAAAAGTGGTGAAGAAGTAGAAGTCGGTATCGCAAATGAGGAAGCTTTCACTGAATATTGGCTAAAAATTGCCCACAAAAACTCCCTTGATTTTATTATTGATATGCAAGTGGGTTACTATATAAATTTTAGTAATTTACCTGATATAATTCGTGAATTAAAACTCATGAAGTATGCATTTTTCAACGAGGAGGGTTTAAATATTGAAGCTAGAGACTTTTATTGCAGTAGAATAGAACGAATTCTTGAGAAAATAGAGCCCGAAATTGATAACCCAGATGTTGAAGGATTTGTTGCATGATGTTTAATTGTTTAAAGTGCTAACAAATATGCGCTTTGGGTTATGGAATAAGTACGACGCGGCGGGCAATATCTTAGAGCTAAAGCACAGTGCCGGTGTGGGTGCTTGCACGCGCACTTACGGCTACGGGACGAGCAACAACCGGCTGGTAACCACCGAGGTAGGCGGCACGGTCTACACTTACGGCCACGACACGCGGGGCAATATGACGCAGATGCCGCACTTAGACGCCGGTTGGGGGCTACAAAACCAAATGACCGATGCTTTGGTAGGCGGCGTAAAGACCTGCTACCAGTACGATAGCGGTGGGGAGCGGGTTCGCAAGTACACCGACAAGGGAAGCATAAGGGAAGAGCGCATTTACCTGGGCAGCTACGAGGTGTACCGGAAGTACGACATTTCCGGAAATCTCACTTTAGAGCGCACTACCGTTCATGTAAGCGACGACACCGGAAGAATAGCAACGCTGGAAAACCGAACAGTGGGCACTGACCCAAGCCCGGCGGTGCTAACGCGCTATATTTACAGCAATCATTTGCATAGCGCTACTTTGGAGTTGGACGACAGCGGGCAGGTGATTAGCTACTAGGAATATCATCCGTATGGCACTACGGCTTACCAGGCAATGAATGCTGCTATTAACGCGGTAGCGAAGCGGTACCGATTTTCCGGAAAAGAGCGGGATGAGGAGTGTGGTTTGTACTACCACGGGGCCAGGTATTATGCGCCGTGGATGGTCCGCTATTACCAGCGGGGCTACGCATGGCGGTAGCTTTTCCGGAAAAATGCTTAAAAAACAAAGCCTTTGGAAAATATCCAAAGGCTTTATTGATTTTCTGCAAGACTTAATTTCCAGAAAATCCTCAGTTCAGCAGCAACACATTCACGCTGCGCTGCAAAATATTAAAGGCGATTTCGGCCATCAGGTTTTCTTTGTCAAGCGTGGGGTTCACTTCCGTTACCTCAAAGCAGCAGATCTTGTGGTTTTGCATCAAGGCAGCCATCATATCTTCTGCCTCGCGCTCTTTAAGACCATTGCTCACCGGCGTGCCCGTACCACGCGAAATAGCACTGTCGAGGCTGTCCACGTCGAAGGAAACATAAATATCATCGCAGACGGAAAGATGCAACAAGGCTTGCCGCACCACATTTTCCACCCCTTTTTTCCGGACTTCCGACACGGGAATAACCCGGATATTCAGCTTTTTGAGCAGCTCTTCTTCCTGCTTTTCATAATCGCGCAGCGCAATAAATACTAAGTCCGAAGGCAACACATTTGGCCCGTCGCCGCCCAGGTTTTTGAGCTTGTTCCAGATTTCTACCGTCGCCTTGTCGGGCTGGTGAACCGCACTTTCTTTATTATCCAATCCCAATGCAGCGCCCAGCGGCATCCCGTGCATATTGCCGGAAGGCGTCGTAAAGGGCGTGTGCATATCGGCGTGGGCGTCAATCCAGATCACGCCGAGACGGCGTTTGGGATGGGCCATCTTGATTCCTGCAATAGTACCCAGCGCGGAGCTGTGGTCGCCGGCCAGGACGACCGGGAAAAGGCCACTTTTGAGCGTATTCCGCACCGCTTCTGCTACGCGCGTACAGGTTTCCAGCACGCCGGAAGCCCGCTTGGCGTAAGGTGAGGAAACCGGCTCATAAAGCAGGTTGTTCAGCGTCTCGACCGGCTCGCTGGGAAAGTTCACGAAAAAAGAACTCATGTAATCGAGCGCAGCAATCTTCAGGGCATCCACCCCAAGGCTTGCACCCCGCGTACCCGCCCCAATCTCGGAAGCGACTTCTATAATTTTTACATTTCTCATAAAGAACGTGGGGCAAAGGTAAGGGATGTGCCGTTGGAGGCGATGCCGTTGGAGGCGATGCCGTTGGAGGCGATGCCGTTGGAGGCGTTGCCGTTGGAGGCGTTGCCGTTGGAGGCGTTGCCGTTGGAGGCGTTGCCGTTGGAGGCGTTGCCGTTGGAGG
>JAEWBT010000150.1 GCA_023391015.1 Bacteroidota bacterium | reverse complement strand
GATGAACACCGACAACATGAGCATTCTCGGCCTCACGATCGACTACGGGCCGTATGGAATGCTGGATGCGTACGATGATTTTTTCACCCCCAACACCACCGATTTGCCCGGTCGCCGGTATGCCTTTGGCAACCAGCCGCAGATTGCGAAATGGAACCTGGCCAATCTGGGCACAAGCCTTTCGCCGCTGGCCCGCGATGTGGATGCGCTGGCCGCCGCGCTGGACCAGTACGATGCTTACTTCTCCAATGCTTTTGACGAGATGATGCTGGCGAAAATGGGCATTTCCACCCAAACGCCGGAAAGTCTTTTAATAGTGGAACGTTTGGGCGAATTGCTGCAAGCGCTGCAACCGGATTACACCTTGTTTTTCCAGCTTTTAGAAACCCTTTCACCGGAAGAGCAAGAAGAGGATTTGGATTACTTCTCACCCGCGCTTTATGGCGCGCCACTACCAGAAACCGCGACCCAATTCCGGCAGTTTTTAGCCGTTTATCGAACGCAATTTTCCGGAAAATTCACACCGGAACGCGCGGCGCTGATGCAAAAAACCAACCCACGCTTTATTCTGCGCAACTACCAGCTCCACGAAGCCATTGAAGCTTTGGAAAAAGGCGACGATTCGCTGTTCCGGAAGCTGGGAACCGCGCTGCAAACGCCTTACGAGGTCCGTTTTCCGGAATTGAACCGCAAACAGCCGCAGTGGGCGCTCACAAAGCCGGGTTGTGGGATGCTTTCGTGCAGCTCGTAGCCGTTAAAAACCTAAAGCCTTTCTTGAGAAGCTCTTTTTCCGGAAATTTCATTTATCAGAGTCGGAAGAATAGTTGGCGATTGCACCGCCGGGGATTTTATCCGCCCACTGCTCAGGACTTGTACTTCTATAAAAAGCGGGTTGCGCGGCGTACTGTAGCGATAAGTGAATATCTCCAGGCTCTCCCCATTTGTCATCCTGAACTTTTGAAAGGCAAATACAATACAGATTCTTTGCAGGATGACAAAGTCGCTGTGTTTATCTCCTTCAAAAAGGAAAATTTCCGGAAATAGGGCATTTTTTAAAACCCTTTACTTGGGGCGCATGCTATGAAATTACTTTTCCGGGTTCTTCCGCTGCTCTCGCTGCCACTAACGCTTTCCCTGTCCACCAAGGGCCAAGAGCCACTCGTCAAAGACCTCGACGGCGACGGTATCAATGACAAGGTCTATCTTGACCCGGCCAGATCGGTGCTCGTATGCGAGTTATCTACCCAGAATTTCCGGAAAGTTGAGAGCTATCCGGTTGATTATTTTTCGGAGAACGCCCGGCTGGAACCCACCCGGAATGGTTTTGAGTTTCGCAACAATTTTATGCGGGCAGGTTATGGTGCGCAGTTTCGCTACAGCTCGTTTCTGGAACAAATGCAGCTGATTGGCATGAGCCGCTATGAGTTTGGCAATGCCGCCAACGACGGCAGCGGCGAGTCGAGCGTCAACCTGCTGACCAACAATTACATCGGCAACTGGAACTATTACGACCCAAATGCGAACGGCGGCGAAGGCGAACTCAAGAAAATTCCGTCAATCAAAGTAAAAATGTTGTTCCCGACGGTGAAGTTTGAATCCTTTGGCGATGAAATCGTCTATGATTATATGGAGCGCTGTGCGGAACTATACGAGAAAAACAAGGCGCGAATGCTGAAAGGAAAATGACCTAGCGGAAAGACACAAAACTTTTTAAGGCAAAACGATAATAAACAAAAAGCCGCGGGCGTTCACCCACGGCTTTCTAAGCTTCATTTTTCCGGAAATTTCCAGAAATCTGCTTACACTTCTGCGTTCATATACGCCTCGGTCGGCTCGCAGGTACAAATCAGGTTGCGGTCGCCGGCGGTGTTGTTCACGCGCTTCACGCTCGGCCAGAATTTGTGGGCCGCGACGTACGCCAGCGGGAAAGCAGCTTCTTCGCGGGTGTAAGGGTGGTTCCAGTCGTTGGCACACACTTCCCATTGCGTATGCGGCGCGTTTTTCAGCGGGTTGTCCAGCTTGTCGGCGCGGCCTTCTTCAATCGCGCGGATTTCTTCGCGGATGGAAAGCATCGCTTCGCAGAAACGATCCAGCTCGCCTTTGTCTTCGCTCTCAGTCGGCTCAATCATAATGGTACCGGGAACGGGGAAGGAAAGGGTTGGGGCGTGGAAGCCATAGTCCATCAGGCGCTTGGCTACGTCTTCGGCCTCGATGCCGGCGCTTTTCTTAAACGGCCGCAGGTCGGCGATAAACTCGTGGGCACAAGTACCGTTTGCGCCGGTGTAGAGAATATCATACGCGCCATCGAGCCGTACGCGCATATAGTTGGCGTTCAGGATGGCGATTTCGGTTGCCTTGCGGAGGCCGCGCGCACCCAGCAGACGGATATAAGCGTAGGAAATCAAAAGGATGGAAGCGGAGCCATAGGGCGCAGCGCTCACCATACCGCCGGTGCGGGCTGCATCTTCCGTTACTTGGGGCGCACTTGCGGGCAGGAAGGGCTCCAGATGCGCTTTGCAGCAAATGGGACCCATGCCGGGACCGCCGCCGCCGTGCGGAATGGCGAATGTTTTATGCAGGTTCAGGTGACACACATCCGCGCCAATCAGGCCGGGAGCCGTGAGACCCACTTGGGCGTTCATGTTTGCGCCGTCCATATAGACCTGTCCGCCGTGCTCGTGGATAATGGCGTTGATTTCCTTCACCGTTTCTTCATACACGCCGTAAGTGCTCGGGTAGGTAATCATAATACCGGCAAGGCGGTCAGCGTATTGTTCGGCTTTGGCACGGAGGTCGGCCACGTCGATGGTGCCGTTTTCCAGCGCTTTTACCACCACAACTTTATAGCCCGCCATCACCTCCGAGGCCGGGTTGGTGCCGTGTGCCGAAATCGGGATAATCATCACGTCGCGGTGGCCTTGCCCATTGGCTTCGTGGTAGTCACGGATGGTGAGCAGACCGGCGTATTCGCCGTTGGCGCCGGAGTTGGGTTGCAGCGAGCAGGCGTCGAAACCGGTAATCACGCTCAGGTAGCGCTCCAGTTCCCGCATGATCTGCATATAGCCGCCCACTTGTTCTTTCGGCGCGTACGGGTGCATTTTGCTCCAGTGGCTCCAGGAAAGCGGAATCATCTCGGTGGCCGCGTTGAGCTTCATGGTGCAGCTGCCAAGCGGAATCATGCTCCAGTTGAGGCTCAAATCCTTTCCTTCCAGCAGGCGCAGGTAGCGCATCATCTGGGTTTCGGAGTGGTAGCGGTTAAAGACTTCGTGTTGCAGGAAATCGCTGGTGCGGGCCAGTGCCTCTGGGATGCCGTCGAGCTCGTTGCGGGTATTCAGCACGGCCGGGGTTTCGTCGCCGCCAAACAGCGCCACCAGGTCGGAAACATCGCTCAAAGTGGTGGTTTCATCAATGGAAATGCCGATGGTGCCGTCTTCGAAGTAGCGCAGGTTGATGCGGGCTTCTTCGGCTTTTTCCCGAATGACATCGGCGTTTTGGGCTTTCACCCACAGCGTATCGAAGTGAGATGTATTCAGTACTTCTACACCCGCTTCGCGCAGGGCTTCAGCCAGTGCATGGGCCAGTACCGACACGCGGTGGGCAATATTTTTCAATCCTTCCGGACCGTGGTACACGGCATACATCGCGGCCATATTGGCCAGCAGGGCTTGCGCCGTGCAGATGTTAGAAGTAGCTTTTTCGCGCTTGATGTGCTGCTCGCGGGTTTGCAGGGCCATGCGCAGGGCGCGCTTTCCGGAAGCGTCCACCGAAACGCCGATAATACGACCCGGAATGGAGCGCTTGAATTCGTCTTTGGTCGCAAAGAAAGCGGCGTGCGGACCGCCAAAGCCCAGTGGAACGCCAAAGCGCTGCGAGTTGCCCAGGGCCACATCGGCACCCATTTCGCCCGGCGTTTTCAGCAGGGTAAGGGCCAGCAGGTCGGTGGCGAAGGCGACGAGCGCGCCCGCGCTATGTACTTTTTCTACAAAAGCGGCGTAATCTTCTATGCTGCCTTTGTCGTTGGGATATTGCACCAGCGCGCCGAAGAAAGATTCGTCCAGTTCGGCGGTTCTAGAA
>JAEWBT010000087.1 GCA_023391015.1 Bacteroidota bacterium | reverse complement strand
TGCAGGTTGCTTCGTCGTTCCTCCTCCCAATGACCCACATAAGGTAGGATCTTTATGATAATCAATCTCTCTACGCATCCTCTTTTGTCTTTCCTATGAACAGTTTCGGCCAATCCTTCCGCATCCACATCTTCGGCGAAAGCCACGGCCCGGCGGTGGGCATCACCATCGATGGCGTTCCGGCGGGGATTCCGTTGGATGTCGCCGATTTCGAGCCGGATCTGGCGCGCCGTCGCCCCGGTGGCAAGGGCACAACGGCCCGTGTGGAAGCCGATATCCCACAGCTTCTTTCCGGGATTTATAAGGACCTGACCACGGGCGCACCGCTTACGCTTCTTTTCCCCAACGCCAACACCCGCAGCCAGGATTATGAACATCTGCGCGATACGCCCCGGCCCGGCCACGCCGACTTTGTGCTGCATCATAAATGGGGAGGCTATAACGATCCACGCGGGGGCGGTCATTCCTCCGGACGGCTGACGGTGGCCCTCGTGGCGGCAGGCGTGGTGGCAAAGAAGTGTTTGCCGGAAATCAGGATTGAGGCTGCCCTGATTGAAGCCGGAGGCGATACCGATATCGAACACGCTTTAGAGAGGGCAATGGCGCAGCAAGACTCGATCGGCGGGATTGTAGAATGTCGGATTTCCGGAATTCCGCCCGGTCTGGGCGAACCCTTTTTCGATTCGCTGGAATCCACCATTGCCCACCTGGCGTTTTCTATTCCGGCGATCAAGGGCATTGCCTTTGGCGCGGGTTTCGAGGCCGCGCGCATGACGGGCAGCGCTCACAACGATGCGATTCTTTCTGCCGACGGCGCGACCCATACCAATCATGCAGGCGGTATCAACGGCGGGATTTCCAACGGCAACGAGATTGTGTTCCGCGTGGCCGTGAAACCCACTTCCAGCACGCCCGCACCGCAGGAAAGCTACAGCCATAAAGAAGGGAAAGTGGTGCCGCTCACGGTGAAAGGCCGCCACGACCTGTGTATTGCCCTGCGGGTGCCGGTGGTGGTGGAAGCCGCCGCAGCGATCGCCCTGGCAGACGCGCGGATGCGGAACAGCAACCGTGTTTTTTTAAGATAAAAACCACATGATTTCCGGGAAAGAAACGCCCCGACCGGCTTTCGGGAAAGGCAGTTTGGGTTTAAAAATCGTCTTCCGGCTCTTCGCTGATGAGTTGACTGAGCAGAAGGATTTCAGCAGCTTTCTCCGATCTTTTTTGATGCTCGTAGGCGCGGGCCAGGTGCTGAAGCAGTTGCCGGATGATTTTGCGGGCAGATAGCGGAACATAATACCGGATCGAGGGCGTTGCGCCGGTTTTATGCATGTAGGCAGCCACGTCGAAGGGCGAATACACATTGCCATTCAGGGGATCTACATAAAAGCGAATGTGGCGGGCCAGATCTTCTTCTCCGTTAGAAAAGGAAGGCTGATAGGTATCCATATAGGCCAGCAGAAACTGCTGGGGAATGCCAACCGCAAAAAGCGGGATATCCAGCCGTTCGCAAAGCGCCAGATACAGAATGCCCAGCGTAAAGGTGTTGCCCTGCCGGCTGTCGAGCAAGGCATTGAGGAAAAACGGTGTGGGCTGTTGGCGGGAAAGCTCGGTTCCCTGCAAGCGATAATAGCCGTAGAGAATGGAATTCAGTGCGTTGACCTGTTCAATCGGCGATAGATAGGTATTAGTTTCCAGCCAGGCATTGAGGCGGATGCGCTCAAACTGAGCAAGGGTAGCATCTATGTTCAGGCCGGGATAGGCATATCGGCTCACCAGCAGGGCACCCTGCAGGAGACCCGGGTCTTCGTCGTCGTTCCACTCCCGGAAATCATCGCAGAGGCCGGAAAAGTGAGCGCGGTGGATGAGGGTTTCCAGCCGGTCCTGAAAAGCTTCGTCTTTGCTGCGCTCCCATGCTTTTTCGAGTTGCGGAATGGCCTCACTTCCGAAAGACAGGATGCGGGAAATCACCGCACCCGAAACTTCCTCGTCGGGGTCGTCGAGCAGGTGAAGTAAGGCTTTGAGTTGCTTTTCGGGAATCATCTGAGAAGATAAACAGCAAACCCCTTGCCAAGGTTTTTTCCGGAAAATTTCGGGTAAAAGGCTTTTGGGAACCCTTACAATTCGATAGGGAGATCAAAAAAAGCGGTCGCTCCTCTGGAGGAACGACCGCTTTGGGTACTTTTTTCCCGGATAATTTCCGGAAATCCAGCTCTTTATTTCTTCTTTGCAGCCGTCGTCGGGGCCGTTGCCTTTTTAGCAGCCGGCTTTTTTGCAGGTGCTTTTTTCGCTGCGGGCTTTTTAGCGGGCGCTTTGGCATCGCCGTCTTTGGCAGCGGCTTTTGCTTTTTTCTCAAACGCGCCCGGCACCTGTGCTTCAATCATGCGTTTTACGTCTTCCAGCGTGAGGGCAGCAGCTTCTTCGGCAATCATGCGGGTGCCGTCGGCGCGGCGGTCGAGGTTCAGCATTTTCTTGCCAAAGCGAATGAAAGGCCCCCACCGGCCGTTTTCCACCGCAATTTTTTCGGCTTCCCACAACCGGATGTAGCGACTGGCTTCTTTTTCTACTTTCTGGGAAATCAGCGTGTGGATGTCTCCTTCCGAAAGGTTGTTGAAATCGTATTGTTTGGGAACGTTGATGTACAGATCTTCCCATTTCAGGAACGGCCCAAAACGGCCCGTACCTTTTGTAACCGGCTTGTCGCGGAAAGTAGCTACTGGCGCATCGGCTTTTTCTTTTTCGGCAATAACGGCAATGGCGGTTTCATAATCCACGGCCATCGGATCGGTGCCTTTGGGGAGAGAAACAAACTTTTCGCCCCAGCGCACATACGGCCCAAAGCGCCCCACATTCACTGCCACTTCCTGTCCTTCGTATTCGCCGAGGCTGAGGGGCAGTTTAAAGAGATCCAGCGCTTCTTCGTAGGTAATTGTTTCGATGCGCTGGCCTTCCCGCAGGCGGGCATAGCGGGGCTTTTCATCGCCTTCGCTGCTGCCGATCTGCACCATCGGACCAAAGCGGCCCAGGCGCGCAATCACCGGCCTTCCGGAAACGGGGTCTTTGCCCAGTTCGCGCTCGCCGGCGGCCCGACCGCCGGTTTCCATCACCTGCTCCACCGTGTGGTGGAACGGTTGGTAGAAATCGTCGATCATCTGTTGCCACTCGATCTTTCCCTGAGCGATGTCGTCAAACTCTTCTTCGATTTTAGCCGTGAATTTGTAGTCCATCACCCGCTCGAAGTGAGCCGCCAGGAAGTCGGTTACCACAATGCCGAGGTCGGTAGGAAAGAGTTTTGCTTTCTCTGCGCCGGTGTTTTCGGTGAGTTTTTGAGTAGAAATTTGATTGTTTCGCAGCACCAGCTGACTGTATTCGCGCTGGATGCCTTCTTTGTCGCGGCGCTCTACATAGCCGCGCTGCTGGATGGTGGAGATTGTTGCGGCGTAGGTAGAAGGGCGGCCAATGCCAAGGTCTTCCAGCTTTTTCACAAGCGAGGCTTCCGTGTAGCGCGGCTGCGGACGGGTAAAGCGCTGGGTAGCCCGCATTTCCCGGAAATCGAGCGGCTGACCGGCTTTCAGCGGCGGCAGCATGCCTTCTTTTTGCTCGTCGCCGTCTTCATCGTCGCGTCCTTCGGAATACACCCGGATAAAACCGTCGAAGCGAATCACCTCGCCGGTAGCGGTGAGGGTGGCGTCCGGAACGGTAGAAATATCAATCTTTGCCACCGTGCGCTCCAATTGGGCATCGGCCATTTGGGAAGCCATGGTGCGCTTCCAGATCAGCTCGTAGAGGCGCTGCCCATCGGCATCGGGGATGCGCTGGGCCATCATATCGGTGGGGCGGATGGCTTCGTGGGTTTCCTGCGCCGACTCGTTTTTGGTTTTATAACGACGCTGTTGGTAGTATTTCTCGCCGTATTGCTCCAGAACTGCTTTTCGAGTGCCTTCGATTGCAGTGTCGGAAAGGTTTACCGAGTCGGTCCGCATGTAGGTGATATGGCCGTGCTCGTAGAGCGACTGGGCCACGCGCATGGTGCGGGAAACGGAATAGCCCAATTTACGGCTGGCTTCCTGTTGCAGCGTAGAAGTAGTAAACGGTGCGGCCGGTGAGCGCTTGGAGGGCTTTACCTGCACATCGCTTACCCGGTACTCTGCACCTTTGCAGCGCTCCAGGAAAGCGGCGGCAGCGGCTTGTTCCCGGAAATTTTCCGGTCCTTCGGCCTTAAAAACAACGGGTTTTCCGGAAAGATCCGGTGCGGCGAAAAAGCCTTCTATTTTAAAAGCAGACGTTGGTTCAAACTGATTGATTTCGCGTTCGCGCTCTACGAGGATGCGCACCGCCACACTTTGCACCCGGCCCGCCGATAATTTTCCCTGAATCTTCCGCCACAAAACCGGCGACATTTCAAACCCCACGAGGCGGTCAAGCACGCGGCGGGCCTGTTGAGCATTCACCAGGTCCATATTCACCGTACGCGGCTGCTCTACCGCCTTGCGGATGGCCGGTTTGGTGATTTCATGAAAAACAATGCGTTTGGTGTTATAAGGATCCAGCCCCAGCACTTTACACAGGTGCCAGGAAATGGCTTCGCCTTCGCGGTCCTCATCCGTTGCCAGCCATACCTCATCCGACTTTTTAGCTAAGCTGCGCAATTCGGCCACCACGCGCTGCTTGTCTTCGCTCACGAGGTAGGTGGGTTCGTAGCCGTGTTGAATATCAATGCCCATGCCTTCTTTGGCAAGGTCGCGGATGTGGCCAAAGCAGGACTTTACCACGAAATCGCTGCCGAGGATTTTTTCGATGGTTTTGGCTTTCGCCGGGGACTCTACGATCAAAAGATTTTTAGCCATGCTCTAAGTATCTGGATTGCTCTGAAGTAGATAACAAAATTCCGGACAAATAGATGCCGGAAGCGGTGCAATAATAGGGATTTCTGATAGAGGGGGATTTATAGGGTGATTTCCGGAAAAGAAAAACCGCCCCGATGGGTATCGGGACGGTTTTGGATTTGCGGAATCGGAAGGTCCTTTTTCCGGAAATTTTTAGTGAGCTACCACGATGCGGTTGGTTACGCGCTCCGCACCAGCCTGAACCGTGTAGAAGTACACGCCGTTGGCAAGGGCAGCCGTGTTGAACACAGCCGTTGCGGTTTGACCAGCAGCTACTTTTCCGAGGTTTTGGTTGGCAACTACCTGACCCATTGGGTTGGTGAGCAAAACAGAAACTTCAGAAGCTACTTTCGGCGTTACCGGAACAGCAAACTCAGCCTGAGCCGGGTTTGGACGTGCGGCA
Source organism: Bacteroidota bacterium (assembly GCA_023391015.1). Lineage (GTDB taxonomy): Bacteria > Bacteroidota > Bacteroidia > Chitinophagales > Chitinophagaceae > UBA1952. The sequence goes on along the minus strand of JAEWBT010000087.1, from coordinate 10,300 downwards.
CCGATTTCAAAGTTGGTAGCGGTGTTTTTCACACCGGTAGGAGAGCCTTTGAAATGCAGTTCGATGAACGGCACATAGCTGGTTCCAACAGCGAGAGAGGACGGTGAGAAGTTGAAAGCACCATCATTGTCAGACTCGTCACTGGCACCCGGATAACCTGTAAATGGAATCAGGTAAGAGTTCAGCGGTGTGCTTGCAAACAGGGATACCGTGTTGGCAGCCGGCACGTTGTTGATTTGCACAGCTGCAATGTATTCGCCCTCGTCCAAAACAACAACGCCGGTAGAGTTATCTACTTCGAAGAGTGTGAAAGTGGGATTGCTAGGCGAAGGCGACACCATAGAAGCTACGATTGGCTTAGCGAAGGTGGTACCAACGTAATCATATCCAGCGCTGGCCGCCCGGCTTTTGTAGATCTGAACAGAAACCTCACCCGCACCTGCTGTCGTGTTGCTACCGAAAGAAACAGATGCGCTGGTAAACGTATCAGACTTTCCGGGAGGAACCGAGAACTGGATACCTTCAAAAGAACTCACTTCTGTACGGCCAGTGGTAGGATCAGCCGGACGCTTCAGGAAACGGTAGTATTCTACGTCGCCATGCGTGCTGAGAACAGTGTCGGTGATGGTAAAGCTTGCCGTATCACGACCGTTATTAGGGTTAGCGCTACCGGCGAGCGTTGTGTTAAACAACGCAGTATAATCACCGATAACGTTGGGGTAGAAACCCGGATAAGGCTCCGAGAAATCTACAATAGAATCGGCCTCCGTTGTTGGGATAGCCAGCTGCCGCGTATAGCTATACACCGGCGAGCCACTGCGGCTAACGCTGTAATCAAAGTCCGGCGTTTCGGTATTTGCACCAAGGTTAGTAGCAAATGTTACACCAAATGCAGTATCCACCAAAGAAAGCGGGAACTTACGGAACAGGTTGTAACGACCGGAGCCACGCATTACAATAGAAGAGTGGTCAATAGAAACTTCTACTGGGTTTCCTTCCGAAAGCGACACATCATCTACCAGCCAGTTGTAGGAACCGCCTGCATAAGCACCAACATAGTAGAAGCGGAACTTCACATTGGCCTGATTGGCAGCAACATTCGAGATGTTGACGGTTGCGAGGCTAGGGTTATCTGTAGAGCCGTTGGAAGACAGCCGGTTATTCGGGGTTACAGAAAAACGGGTAAAGGTGGCAAAGTTGTCATTGCTCGCCTCTACATAACAGGTATCCCGGAACCGTGCAAAGTATTGCTGGAAGTTTAGAATAACTGTATTGTGCCCGGTGCAGTTAATAGAGGGCGATGTCAGCCAGCCTTCAAGCGGAGTAGCCGTAGGATTTGTCTTACCGATAGAATCAGAGTCGTAAATCATCCAGCCATTGGAAGCAGTGGTAGATTGGATGGTTCCAATGTTGTAGTCGCCGCTAGAGGCTTTTTTAATCCACTTCCAGGTGCCGCCAAAGCTGCCGTTGCCAACAGCCGTCCAGCCCGTCGGCAGGCTGGTAGAAGTACCCGAACCAAAATTTTCTGTCCAGAAAGGCGTCGCCGTGCTTTTAGCCATCGGTGTCCCATTAACGCCGATAACCGGTGCAACACGCTCCGGTGAAAACTTGGCAGCAGCCCGGCTCAACTGATCCGGTGCTTTTTTTTGAACGGTTTGTGCATTCACACTAACCGACAGGATGCCCGCGGCACCCAAGAGTAGGAATTTGTTCATGACTTGGTAAAGGGTGAAAAAATCGTGGTAAAAGTAAGCTTTTTTCAAAGCGAAACGCAAAGGTTGAAGTTTTTAAACAACTCTTAACCGATAGCCATTTTGCCCGAAGCGCTTAAGCCTAAAAAGGTCATGCCATACAATCGTTTTTTAAGAATGCTTTTGATGGAACCATTCGTTTATTAGAACTTTGCTCTTCCCAAAGCCATCTAATGCCGCTTCCGCAGTTCAACAACACCGAAATTGCTTTCCGCCACATGCCCACGCCGGCACTCCGGCAGGCTTCACTGCTCTTCAGCGCCGTCGGCTCCCCTACCCTCACCCGCCTGGGCATCGCCCTCACCAATTTTGCTCTCAAAGCCAGGCTGCCGGTAAAAGGACTCATAAAAAGAACACTTTTCCGGCAATTCGTGGGCGGCGAAAACATGGAGGAAGCAGCGGAAACCGCCGCAACCCTGGCCAAATTCGGCGTTGGCGTGGTACTGGATTACGGCGTCGAAGGGGCCAAAGGCGAAGCAGCCTTCGACCGCGCCGTTCCGGAATTCGTTCGCGCCATCCAGTTTGCGGCCTCGCAGCCCAACATGCCTTTTATTGCCCTGAAAGTAACCGGCTTTGCCAGATTTGCCTTGTTGGAAAAAGCCCATTGCGCCGAGCCGCTCACGGCTGCTGAAACCGCCGAGCTGGGCCGGGTCCGGGAACGCATCCTCACCATCTGCGAAGCCGCTGCCAGGGCCGGTATCCGCGTACTGATTGATGCCGAAGAAACCTGGATTCAGGGACCGGTGGATGAGCTGGCCAACGAAGCCATGGCGCGCTACAATAAAGACCGCGTCATTGTCTATAACACCTTTCAGCTTTATGCCCACAGCCGCCTTGGCTACCTGAAAAGCTCTTTTGAAAAAGCTCAAAAGGAAGGTTTTTTGCTGGGGGCCAAGCTGGTGCGCGGTGCCTACATGGAAAAAGAACGAACCCGCGCCGACGCGCAGGAGTACCTCTCGCCTATCCAGACCCACAAGGAAGCTACCGACCGCGACTATGACGAGGCCGTTCGATTTTGTATGGATCACCTGGACCAACTGGCGGTTTTTATTGGTACTCACAATGAGAAAAGCTCGCTCCTGGGCGCACAACTGGCCGAAGAAAAAGGTATTCCTCACAACCACCCTAACCTGTGGTTTTCGCAGCTCTACGGCATGAGCGATAATATTACTTTCAACCTCGCCGCCGCTGGCTACAATGTAGTGAAATACCTGCCCTACGGCCCGGTGGAAGATGTGATGCCCTACCTGATGCGCCGCGCACAGGAAAACACCTCTGTGGCGGGCCAAACCAGCCGCGAGCTTTCGCTGATCCGTCAGGAGCTTTCGCGCCGCGCCCAACAAAAGAAAAAAGCCTGATGAAAACTTTTAGTGCCAAGCTCGATGACCTGTCGAAGATTATTACCTACGTCATCGCAGCCGTTTTAGTCATTCCGCTGATTATGCTCACGCAAATTGCGGCACGCGGCAATCCGGAAGTACTCATCCCTTTTGCAGTGGTTATCATCGTTCTGGCGGTGGCCCTGCTCTTCCGGGTGAAAAGCTATGTGCTGACGCCCACGGAGTTTCAAATTGTGCGGCAGGTTGGGGTCAAATCCTTTCCCATCAATACCTTTAAAAGTGCTACACCGGCCACCACCAAAGAGCTTGGCTTTGGCCTGCGCTTGTTTGGCTCCGGCGGCTGGGCCGGCTATTTCGGAACGTTTTTCTACCGCAACGTCGGCAAGGTATCCGTCTTTGCAACCGACCGGAAAAAACTGATTTTATTGCGCACCAAAGACGACCGGCAAATTTTGGTTTCGCCCGAAGACACCGAAGGTTTTTTAAAAGCCCTGAAGCTTCCCAAAGAGCGGATTGAGCGGGAATAGAACGGCTTAAGTGCTTCCAAACAATTAGTTGAGGGTAATAAATTGGGGTCATTGCGAGCGGAGCGAAGGACCCTGCACATTTTATCAACGCATTTTGTGCAGGTTGCTTCGTCGTTCCTCCTCGCAATGACCCGCAAAATGTAGGAAGATTATACTGCCAACTAATTTCTCGTCGGTACTTATAACACGGTTGCTGTAACCATTTTCTGATGAAAGGATGCCTGTTAGGCTGTCCTTCGGCAGGCTCCCGATGATCTTGTCGAAGCCTGCCATTTCCGGAATCTTATCTTTCTCTTTAAGCAATTAAAAGCTTGGGTTACCTCTCTTTTTGAAGGGTATCCCAAGCTTTTTGCTGCATCAACCTAGCTTTTTGCTGCATCAACCTAGCTTTTTGCTTCCTTGAGGCAGCATTTTGCTTGGATGACCAAGCTTTTTGCTAACCCAAGGGAGCTATTTGCTTGGGTGACCAAGCTTTTTGCTTCCTCAAGCAGGCTTTTTGATGCCTTGAGATAGCTTTTTGCTGCACAGAGGCAGCTTTTTGCTACCTATATGCAGCAAAAAGCTACCTTTATTGGTTAAAAAGCTTACGTTTAGTGCGTTTTATCTTTCTTTCTCCTCATGCAAGCTCCAAACACACTGCTCCCCCAAGATACCTCCATGCCTCACACGGGCAATTTGATATTGCAAAAAATGAAGAAAGTGCGTTTCTCCATAGCCGATCTGGCCCGCAGCCTTCAGTTGGCCGATGTAACTGTTTCGCGGCAGCTTCGCCATGCCGGGCTTCGCTCCAATATCATTTGGGGAGCCGGCTTGGCAATGAAACATAACTTTTTTGCCGATCTGGCCGTGCTTTTTCCCTATCCCGCTATTGAAGCAACAAACCCCGATCCGGAGAAAGAAGCTCTGCGTGCCCGCATCAAAGAGCTGGGAATTGAGGTAGCGGTGCTGGAAAGGATTTTGAAAAAAGATTAAAAGGGAAAAGCATTTTCCAGCCTGCCGGTAGTTTCTTTTTACCTTTCCGCCCGTGATTTCCAAAAAGAAACTACACCGGTCGTGGGCGATGTATGACTGGGCCAACTCGGCCTACAACCTGGTGATTACGTCCACCATCTTTCCGGCTTACTACGAAACCATTACCGGCGACGGGCAGGACGCTACGCTGGACTACGTAACGCTTTTCGGGCACCGGTTTATCAACACCGCTCTCTACAACTACGCGCTGGCCGTGGCGTTTTGCATCGTGGCCATTCTCTCGCCGCTGCTTTCCGGAATTGCCGACACGCGGGGCAACAAAAAAACGTTTTTACGCGCCTTTGCCACCCTCGGCAGCTTGTCGTGTGCAGGGCTTTTCTTCTTTGACGCGTCCAACATCGCGCTCGGCCTCGGCCTCACCATTCTGGCCTGCATCGGCTACTGGAGCAGTCTGGTGTTTTACAACAGCTATCTGCCCGACATCGCCCGCCCCGAAGCGCAGGACAAGCTCAGCGCCAAAGGCTTTGCCTACGGCTATGTGGGTAGCATTCTGCTGCAACTCATTTGCTTTGTGTTTGTGTTAAAAAATGACCTTTTCGGCATTACCGTAGGCCGGGCGTCGCAGCTTTCGTTCCTGCTGACGGGCGTATGGTGGCTGGGCTTTTCCACCCTTGCCCTGCGTGGACTTCCAAGAGGCAGTGCTAAGGGAGAAATTTCCGGAAAATGGACGCAGGGCTATGCCGAACTCCGGAAAGTATGGTCCCAGATGACCCACCAAACCGTCATCAAGCGCTTTCTGGGAGCCTTCTTTTTCTACAACATGGGCGTGCAAACGGTGATGCTGGCGGCCACCCTTTACGGCAAAAGCGAACTGGGCATCCCAACCGAAAACCTGATTGTCGCCATTCTGATTATTCAGCTGATTGCGGTGGCCGGCGCGTGGATGATCGCCAAACTTTCCGGAATCTGGGGCAACCTCAATGCCCTGATGCTCTGCGTTGTAGTCTGGATCTGCATTTGCGTGGCCGCCTACCTGATTCCGGCGCATAACCCCGGCGCGTTTTATGCCCTGGCGGTCGCCGTGGGGTTTGTGATGGGCGGTATTCAAAGCCTCAGTCGCAGCACCTACAGCAAGCTGATGCCCGAAACCAAAGACACGACATCCTGGTTTTCGTTTTACGATGTAACCGAGAAGATCGCCATTGTGATTGGCATGTTCTCTTTTGGATTTATACAGGAAATCTCCGGTTCGCAGCGCGCCTCGGTGTTGTCCTTGATGGTGTTTTTTGTGATTGGATTGGCGGGGTTGTGGTGGACGAAGCGCGGGACGAAATTGGACTTGCTTCGCAAATTGGATGGCTAAAGCTATTGGACACCCGCTTCGCAGGTATTGGACTTCGCCTTCGGCGAAATTGGAGCATTGGACATGCTATTCCGGTTTTTTCCATAAATGATTTCCGGAAAACAAACCGTGATTTGTGATTTGTAGAGACAAGGCATGCCTTGTCTCTACGTTATACCAGGTTGGCCCTATTAAAGAATATCCTTCCTCAAATCTTCCTTTGGCATCCCATTTTAGTTACCCAAATTCCAACGACCTTAGCTCAACTGTAGCAAAGCGCTTATTCCACCATGCTGCGAAGCAGCGTCCAATTGCCGCAGACAGTCCAATTCTCCAATGCCGCCAAAGGCGGTGTCCAATCCCAAAACCATGAAAATCTACCCCATCAACGCCGGACATTTCAAACTCGACGGCGGTGCCATGTTTGGCGTGGTGCCCAAAAGCCTCTGGAACCGCGCTAACCCCGCCGACGAAAATAATATGTGCTCCTGGGCGCTCCGCTGCCTGCTGGTAGAGCACGGCAACCACCGCATCCTCATCGACTGCGGCATGGGCGACAAGCAGGACGAGAAGTTTTTCTCCCACTATTATATCCACGGTGAAGACACGCTGGAGAAAAGCCTCGCCGCCCACGGCTTTAAGCCCGAAGACATCACCGATGTATTTCTTACCCACCTGCACTTTGACCACTGCGGCGGCGCGGTGAAACGCACCGAAACCGGCGAACTGGTACCGGCGTTTCCGAACGCGCTCTACTGGACCGACCGGACGCACTGGGAATCGGCTACCCACCCCAACGCCCGCGAAAAAGCGTCTTTTCTTCCGGAAAATATTCTGCCGCTGGAAGAGCACGGCGTCTTGCGCTTTGTGGACAAGGCAGACGGCGAAGAGTGGATGGAAGATTTCCGGGTGCGCATCGTGAATGGACACACCGATGCCATGATGCTGCCGCAACTGAACCTCAACGGCAAAACCCTGCTGTACTGCGCCGACCTGCTGCCGTCGATGCACCACGTGCCTCTGCCCTGGGTCATGGCATATGATATGCGTCCGCTGGAAACCCTCGGCGAGAAAGAGCGCATCCTCCGCGAAGCCGTTTCCAACAACTGGACCCTCTTTTTTGAACACGACCCGACCGTGGAGTGCGCCACATTGGAAGAAACGCCCAAAGGTATCCGCATCGGCAAGACATTTAAGCTGGAAGAGATGGGTTCTGGCATGTAATCAGCAGGTTCCAGAAGTTTTAAAAGCGCCCTGTTTTAATACTTGCATTCGCTGCCGTACCTTCCAAGTTTCCGGAAAACCACACTTTTCTTATGGGTCCCTACAGCCAGCTTGCCGAAACCCTGATCGGCTCCGAAATTGTTCGCCTCGGCAATATCATTGCAGATCGCATCCGCCAGGGCGAACACATTTTCAACTACACCATCGGCGATTTTAATCCCCGCATTTTCCCGATTCCGGACGGGTATAAAAAAGCCATTCAGGAAGCCTACGAAGAAGGCTATACCAACTACCCTGCTGCCGATGGCATTCTGCCCCTGCGCGAAGCGGTTTCTGCGTTTGCAAAGCAGCATTATCACGTAAATTATAGTCCGGCTGAAATCCAGATTGCATCCGGTGGGCGGCCCATTATCTACTCGCTTTTCCGCTGTTTAGTGAATCCCGGCGACAAGGTGATTTACGCCGTGCCGTCGTGGAATAATAACCACTACACGTTTATGAACGGCGGGGAGCATGCAATTGTAGAAGTAACGGCAGACACGGCTTTTATGCCTACCGCTGCGGCGATTGCACCGCACCTGGAAGGTGCGGTTCTGCTGTGTCTTTGCACCCCTCAAAACCCCACCGGCACCACGCTGAGCCGGCAAGACCTGGAAGAAATCTGCGACCTGGTGCTGGCTGAAAATGCCCGCCGACCGGAAGGTGCGCGTAAGCTGCACGTGATGTTTGATCAGATGTACGGCGTCTTGACTTACGGCGACACAGTTCACTATAATCCGGTGGAGCTGCGGCCAGAAATGAAAGAATATACCGTCTTTATCGATGGTATTTCCAAATGCCTTGCAGCCACGGGCGTACGTGTGGGCTGGGCGATGGGACCGGCTTCGCTGATTGCCAAAATGAAAGCCCTGCTGACCCACATCGGCGCATGGGCCCCGATGGCTGAGCAGGTGGCCACCGCGCGTTACCTAAGCCAGCCTGAAGCGGTGGCTGCATTTCTAACCGGATTTAAAGACGCGCTGCACGAGCGATTGCAACGGATCTACGAAGGGATTCAGGCTTTAAAGGCAAAAGGGTATCCAGTGGATGCCATTCACCCGCAAGGCGGTCTGTATCTGACTGTAAAATTTGACCTTGCCGGAACATCACCGCACGGGCCACAGAATCAGGAAGACGTTACTGCTTACCTGTTGCAGGAAGCCAAGCTGGCCATCACGCCGTTCTATGCGTTTGGCGCAAGCCGCACCGACCCGTGGTATCGCATCAGCGTCGGCACCTGCGATTTGGAAACGCTGCCGCAAATGTTTTCCCAACTGGAAGCCGCGCTGGAAAAGCTGCGCGCTTAACGCTGCATTCCGGGATAACAAAGCCCTTGTATCTTAGCGCGTTGCCTATGACCCCTTCGCCTAAAATTTCTCCGGTCCGGCTCGTGCTGGGCCGGATTTTCTTTGTGTATGCCGCGCTCTTGTTCGTCGTCACGATGCTGCTGGTGGTGATTCCGGTATTGCTCACCAAACTGCTGCCGGAGCCGCGTAGTTCGGTAGCGCTCCACCGGATTTTCCGGGTGTGGATGGGCGTATATCTGCCCCTTGTTTTTTGCCCCGTGCGGCGGCGCGGAAGAGAACATTTCCGGAAAGGCGAAAACTACGTCGTCGTCTGCAACCACAACTCTTTTCTGGATGTGCCGGTAACCTCGCCGTGGATTCCGGGAGCCAATAAAACACTGGCCAAGATTGAGATTTCGCGGGTGCCTATTTTCGGGATTATCTATACCGCCGGCTCTATTCTGGTGGACCGGAAAAGCGAGCAAAGCCGGAAAGAAAGTTTTTCTAAAATGGAAGCAGCGCTGAGAATGGGATTGCACCTCTGCCTCTACCCCGAAGGCACGCGAAACAAAGGCGGCACGCCGCTGCAAGCGTTCCAAAAAGGCGCTTTTATTACAGCCATTCGCACCCAAAAGCCCATTATGCCAGCAGTGTTGAGCAACACGGCACGCATTCTGCCCGGCAAACCCGCCTTCTACGCCTGGCCCCGCCCGATTGATTTTCACTTTTTGCCGCCGACGGAAACAACCGGCTTTGCACTGGAAAACGCGAGTGAACTCAGCGCGAAAATTCATGCACAAATGCTGGAGCATATCGTTCGGCATAATCTGCATTAAGCCCACGAACGGGGTAGAGACGTTGCATGCAACGTCTCTACGATGACCTGCATTTCTCTATTTGTTTGTTTTAAAAGAATGCCCCAACATGACGTTTTATCTAATCGGTACCGGGCGGGTAGCGCATTTTATCGCTTCCCGGTTTTCCGGAAAAGGACACCGGTGTCTGGGCGTTTTTGGCCGGAATAAAGACGCTTCAGAAGAGTTGGCAGCTCAATTAGGCTCGCCGATTGTGTCGTCTTTGGATGAAATAACGGACCCGGCGGACGTGGTTTTACTGGCCGTTTCGGATAGCGCGATAGAATCGTTGGCGCAGGAAATACCAATACAGCAAGGAACCGTCATTCATTTTAGTGGAACCGTTGCTTTAGACGCCCTACTACCCCACCCCAACCGCGCTGTGTGCTGGCCGGTGTATTCTATTATTGGAGTTGATTTTCCGGAAAAGGTACTCCCGGCAGTGGGCGAAGGAACTACAACCCAAGCCGGGGAAACCTTGGCGGAACTGGCCGAAGCACTTTCTTTTTCCCTGACGCTCGCGCCACAAGCCGCCCGCGCCCAATTGCACCTCGCCGCTGTGGTGGGCAACAATTTCGTTAATCACCTGTTGTGCCTCTGCGAAAAGATCTGTTCGGAAGCCCACCTGCCGCCCGATGTGTTGCGCCCGCTGCTTACACAAACCTTTGAACGGGCTTTTTCCGGAAATCCCTGCGAAATGCAGACCGGTCCGGCCCGCCGCGGCGACATTGCTACACAGGAAAAACACCTGGAACTGTTGCAGGCGCGCCCCGAATGGCAGGCGGTCTATAAAGCTATAAGCGAATCCATTGCAGCCCAATACCGACCGCAATAGCCCTTCTTGCTACCTTTGCCCCACTTTTCAAAAAGCCCCCGCGAAATATGTATACGATTCATTTTAAGTTTGAGCAGAAAGGACTGGAGCCCAAAACGCTGGAAAATATTCACGGCGGCGAAAATCTGGT
>JAEWBT010000031.1 GCA_023391015.1 Bacteroidota bacterium | reverse complement strand
ACGTCGCACTCGGTAAACGAAGTCACGTGCGGCGAGGTGGCTTTGGAGCGCACCATGTGGTCGGCAATCAGCTTGCGCATCCGGTCCATCTCCACCACTTCCACATTTCCGGAAATCGGTGCCGGTGCAGCCTTTGGCGCGGCAGCTTGTGGCTGTTGAGCCGGTTGCGGTGCGGGTTGCTGGGTCATCGCCGGTGCGGGCGGTGGCGGTGTCTGCGGCATCTCGGCAGCAGCGGCGCTGATGCCATTGGTAGGCGCGTGCAGCGGCTGGGCCGGTTGGGCATTGCCGGATGGCATTTTCCGTCCGCCGGCTACGTAAGCCAGGATGTCTTTTTTGCTTACGCGGCCTTCGGCGCCGGTTCCCGGAATCCCTTCCAGTTCGGCCATGCCAATGCCTTCTTTCGCAGCAATATTGAGCACCAGCGGCGAGTAGAAACGGTTGCCGCCAGTCGTGCCGGTTGGCGCGGCTACCGGCGCGGTGGTGGCAGCCGAAGCAGCGGCTTCAAACACGGGTTGGGGCGCGGCGGCCGGGGCCGGAGCGGCGGGTTGAGCAGGGGCAGCAGTCGCGCCGGCTTCCGAAGAAATCCGGGCAATCACCGTTCCGACCGGCACCACGTCGTTTTCGTTGAACAGAATTTCGGTAATCACGCCCGCGCCGGTAGAAGGCACTTCGGAGTCCACTTTGTCGGTGGCAATTTCCAGCACCGTTTCATCCATGTTCACCGTATCTCCCGGCTTTTTGTGCCATTTCAAAATGGTTGCTTCCATGATACTTTCGCCCATCTTGGGCATCACGAGGTCAACGGTGGCCATAAGCAGTTTTCTTTTGTTAAGGTTTTATTTATACCGGCGCGAAAATACAACGCAAAAAAGGGTTTAGGAAAAACGGCTTTTCCCCATCCCTCTAAATCCCTTCCTGGCATCTCCTTCAAACCTATGGGAAAGGATTTCCTAAAAACATTTGAAACATCCGGTGTGTCAGTGGCTGTTTTCCAAAGGACTTGTAGCGCGGGGCTTCGACAAGCTCAGCCTGACACACGATTTCTAAACAGCAAACGATAACATGTTAAGAGCCTATCCAGAAAATAGGACATCTTCTTTGTCATTCTGCAAAGAATCCCTTTGACCTTCCTTCTGTTAGCGGAAAAGCATAAGAGATCCTTTCAAGGATGACAAAGATTTCGTCCGAATGGTAGCAGAGCATTAGCAATCTTTTATTTCTAGGATAGACTCTTAGTGTGACCGGGAGCTTGTGGAAGGGGTGCCACCCCTATCCCTCACGCAATCTGAGACCAAAGACGATATACCAAAGACAAAAGAGGCGGAGTAGAAAAATGCATCTTTCCGGAAATTCTAAAAAATATTTCCATCCGCCTGTAACTTTTCCCTTTCCCTGCCGATATACCCTTTAGAGACCCCAATGGATACCCCGGCTTATAACACCTGCGTGCATCAGTGGAGCGACCCGCTTTATCGCTTTGCACTGCGCTGCTTTCCCGACCGGGAAGACGCCCGCGATGCGGTGCAGGCCGCCTTCACCGCCCTTTGGGAAGTCCGCCAGTCGGTGCCCGCCGAAAAAGCTAAAGCCTGGCTGTTTCAGGTCACGTACCGCAAGTCGGTGGATGCTTACCGGCATCAATCCCGCCACACCGGCACCGAGGCGCTAGAAGCCCAAAGCGCTGCGCCGGCTTCGTCTCATCTGCGTCGCACGCTGGATGAAGCCCTCGACCGGCTGGATGAGCAATCGCGCGCCCTGGTGTTGCTCAAGGATTGGGAAGGCTATTCCTACGAAGAAATCGGGCGCATCACGGGGCTGGGCGAAAGCCAGGTAAAAGTGTATCTCCACCGCGCCCGCAAAACCCTGAAAACCTATCTCATCTCTGTTGAAAATGTGCTGTCATGAAAACGAATCAAACCCCGGACATCACCCCGGCTAACTACGAAGAATATTTCCTGCTTTCCCTCGACGGCGAGCTGGATGCGGCCACCGAAACGGCATTGTTTGCCTTTCTGGATGCCCATCCCGAACTGGCGGCTGAAGTAGCAGGTTATGAAGAAACCAAAATTCCGCTGCCCCCAAACACGCCCGTTTTTGACGGCAAAGAAGCGCTGTTAAAACCCGAAATCACGCTGTCCAAATCCCGGAAACTCCAACCGTTCCTTTGGTCGGCAGCGGCCCTGTTACTGGTCTGGATAGGGGTTCAGACCGCGCGGCAACCTGGGGAAAAAGAGGCTCAAACAGCAGTTATCACAACTCCAAAAAGTCCTGTTATCGCTTCCCCCCGGCCAAGCTTAAGCGCGCCTGTGGCTTCCACCCAAAACACGCCCAAAACGCCCCTTTCCAGTCCGCAATTTCCGGAAAAAAAGTCCGCGGTGCTGCCCCAAAAACCAGCTGCAAATCTGCCTCTTCAGGAGGCAATCCCCAGCGCCCTTCCGCAAGAAAGTATTGCCACCCTTCCAATTGTCGATAACACTGCTTTTCCGGAAAATGTGCCTTCACCAGCTCCGCCTGCAGTGTTGGCGATAGCACTCCCCACTCCAGCGGCTGATCCAGCGGGCGTTGAAATCAACATCCCGGCGCTTTCCAGCCTGCGCGAATCGGTTGTGGAGCGCGCCCTTGCCCTGCGCGATGCACACCGGAATCTCAAAAACACCGAGGCGACCCTCAGCATCGGCAACCGCGAGTTGTTTACCATTCGTTTCTAAAAACCTCTTTTCTTTCTCTCAAAAAAATCAACCTCATGAAAAAGACTTTGCTTGCTTTTTCCTTTTTGCTGCTTGGCGCTGCCGCCGCTCACAGCCAGGAAATCAAAAAAACCACCGTTATCGTTAAAGAAGAAGCTGGTGATACCGTTTCCACCACCATCATTACGGATACCGTGCAGGAAGGCGGGCGAAAACGCAAGGTTGCGGTAACAATCGGCACCAATGGCATCGAGGTGAAGCGCAAAAAAACCGTTACCATCACCTCCGACTCGGTGCAGAAAAAGCCCGATCCGCGTTTGAAAATCCAGTGGGGAATGGTGGACCTGGGCTTTAACCGCCTGGATGACAAAACACCTGCGGCCAATATTCCGGCCAACATGAATCACAATGACGTGTTTAAACTCCGCGAAGGCAAAAGCGTGAACGTCAATGTGTGGATCGTGAACGGTCGCCTGCGCCTGAGCGAAACCCGCCGGCAGAAATGGTATATGACCAGCGGACTGGGCCTTCAGATGTATAATTTCCGTTTCGAAAATCCGTATCAATACACCAAAGCCAGCCCGGAATACCCCACCCTCATCGACAGCACGCGGCAAAGCTTCCAGAAAAACAAGCTGGGCTTTACCTACGCTTCCATTCCGCTGGGCCTGCTGGGCAAAACCCGTATCGGCGACAAATGGCTGGTGTATGGCGGCGGCGTGATGGGCGGACTGCGCCTGGCCTCCTGGACCAAGCTCAAAACCGATCGCTATGGCAAGGAAAAAGACCATGATGCCTTTGATTTCCGGAATTTCAACGCCGGCGTGTATGCCGAAGTGGGTGTGGATGACATCATCCGGCTGTATGGAACCTACCAACTCACACCGCTTCAGAAGTCGGGCGTAGAGCAATATCCTTTTGCCATCGGCGTACGGTTTCTGGGATTGTAAAGAAAGCTTTTTTCCAAAAAATGAAATAGGCTGCGACCTTTGCCGGATGGCCAGGTTGCAGCCTGTTTTGTCTAAAGAAATGTCGCCTCAGCTTTTTTTTCAAACCGCCGTTCCGGAAGCCGGTATTGACGAGGCCGGTCGGGGCTGCCTGGCCGGGCCGGTCTTTGCTGCTGCGGTGATTTTGCCGCCCGATTTCCGGAATTCCAAACTGACCGACAGCAAGCTGCTTTCTGAAAAAGACCGCACGGCGCTGCGCCCGATTATAGAAAAAGAAGCGCTGGCTTGGGCCGTGGCCACCGCTTCGGCTGCCGAAATTGACGCAGTGAATATTTTGCAGGCTACTTTTTTGGCGATGCACCGCGCCGTGGATGCGCTTGCTCTTAAGCCGGAATTGCTGCTGGTGGATGGCAATCGTTTTAAGCCTTACTTCGGCATTACGCACCAGTGCTTTGTAAAGGGCGACAGCCGGTTTGCCGCCATTGCTGCCGCCAGTGTGCTGGCCAAAACCCACCGCGACGAATACATGCTCCGGCTAGCTGGAGAGTACCCGCAATACGGGTTTGAAAGACACAAAGGCTATCCTACCAAAGCGCACCGCGAAGCCATTGCCATCTATGATTTTTGCGACGAACACCGGAAAACGTTCCGGTGTGTCTAAGCCAGCGGCAGCCGGATTTCAAAAACGCTGCCCTGCGGACTGTTATTCCGGACCGAAACCTGCCCACGGTGTTGCAAAACAATGCGCTTGGTGATGTATAAACCCAGACCGGTGCCTTTGGTGCGCCGGGTATTCTCGGACCCCACGCGGTAGAACTTCTCAAAAATCTGGCTTTTCTCTTCGTCCGGGATACCTATGCCTTCATCCGCAATTTCCAGCAGGGCCTGTCCGTTTCTGCAGCTCAGAGATACCTGAATAGGCGTGTCGGCAGGACTGTATTTAATGGCATTTTCCAACAAATTGGTTACCACCATTTGCAACATCAATTGATCGCCCACCACCCGGCAATCGCCGGAAATCTGCTCTATAAAACGCCCCGGATACCGGCTGTTATAATTATCCAGTGTTTCTTCCAGCAGTTGCGAAAACGAAAATGCTTCCTTTGCTTGCTGGTATTGCTCGCTTTCCAGTCGCGACGCCAGCAGCAGGTTGTTACAAAGGTCGTTCAGCCGGTTGGTTTCAGCCACGCAGCGCTCCACCAAAAGGGTTTGTTGCGCCTCTGTGAGCCGTCGTTTCTGGATGGTTTGCAGGTTTAGCTTCACCGCCGCAATGGGCGATTTCAACTCGTGGGTTACGGCCAGCATAAAGTTGGATTGCTGCCGCGAGAGCCGCAGGCTGCGCCGGATGGCAGAATATACCACTGCCGCGCCCATCAGGATGATGAGCAAAAATGTACTGCCTTCGCCATAGTACTGCTTGGTGCGCGTGAGACGTCGCTCCTCCATGCCGGCCAGCTGCTGCCGGTACAGTTCCGGACTCTGATTGCTGTCGAGCTGCAAAGGCAGGGCACGGCGCTCGGCTTCGTAAATAATACGGCTTTGTCGTTGCAGGCTGAATCCCCAGAACAGCAAGGCGGCTACTACATAAAGCAGCAACAGCCAATACAGAATCTTGGGAAAGCGGTTGGATTTCATGGAGAAGTTGGAGCCCTTCGTGCGTTGGAACTTCGTGTTGGAGCGATGCGTTGGAGCCCTTCGGCGTTTCGAAATGCGTTTGTTTAAACGAATGGCATTTCCGGAAAGGCTTTCCGGATTTTGTGTTTTGGTTTCCGGATTTAGGTATTCGGGCAAATACAATTCGCCCTACGCATCTCTCTTTTGTCTTTTGTCTTTTGTCTCAATCTCCAAACCCTTACTCCCTCGCTTTGCCCCGTTTCTCAATCCGCAGGCCAATATTCATGACCTCCGGCAGTGGATCGGTGCGCATCAGGTGTTCCAGTTGAATGGTGTAACGGCCAGCGTTAGGAAACAAGATATTAGGGCCTTTTTCGGTCGCAATCGGCATACGCTGCTCCCAGATTTCGCCCATGTTACGGCCATACCATTTACCATTGTCCTGCGCCAGCGGAATTTCGATTTGCTGGGTTTTGGCCACCGAATCCTGCGGTCCTTTAATGGAAAAGCGTAGCCAGACGTTGGAAAAAGGATAGGCCTCCGTGTGGCGGATCAGAAAATACAGATTGTAAGTCGCCAACGAGTCGGTAATATCAAAGTAGAACACCGGCTTGTAACTGGCCTGCCAGCGGGTGCCCGGGATAGCCTCCTGCTGCTGAAAAACCGCCGATGAGGGCTCGCAGGATGCCAGCCACAGGGCTGCGAGTGCCCAAAAAGCGGGTGTTTTCCGGAAATTTTTCATCTTATAAAACATTCAAAACCTGTTCTTTCGCTTTTTCCAGTTCGTCTTTCATGCCCACCACAATTTTTTGAATCGTTGCGTCCGACGCTTTGGATCCCATCGTGTTGATTTCGCGACCCACTTCCTGCAACACAAAGCCCAGCTTCTTGCCTTTGGATTTCTCGCTGTCGTCGGCCAGCAGTTCCCGGAAATAACGGCAGTGCTGCGCCAGACGGGTTTTCTCTTCGGTAAAATCCAGCTTTTCCAGGTAGTAAATCAACTCCTGCTCCAGGCGGTTGGCATCTATTTTTTCGGCGGCACCGGCAATCGCCTCCAGGGCAGCGGTTAGTTTTTGACGAACGCGCTC
>JAEWBT010000109.1 GCA_023391015.1 Bacteroidota bacterium | reverse complement strand
AGCTGAAAGTGGGTGATAAGATGGCCGGTCGCCACGGTAACAAAGGCATTGTAGCCCGTATCGTGCGTGCAGAAGACATGCCGTTCCTCGAAGATGGTACACCGGTAGACATCGTGCTGAACCCGCTGGGCGTGCCTTCGCGGATGAACCTCGGTCAGATCTACGAAACCATCCTGGGCTGGGCCGGTGAGAAAATGGGCGTGAAGTTCGCGACCCCGATTTTTGACGGTGCCGAGCCGGATGAAGTCGCTCGTTTGATTGAAGAGGCCGGGTTGCCTTCCTTTGGCCACACCTACCTCTACGACGGCGAAACCGGCGAGCGTTTTGACCAGAAAGCCACGGTGGGCATCATCTACATGATTAAGCTGCACCACATGGTAGACGACAAGATGCACGCCCGTTCCATCGGACCGTACTCGCTCATCACCCAGCAACCGTTGGGCGGTAAGGCGCAGTTTGGTGGCCAGCGTTTCGGGGAAATGGAAGTGTGGGCGCTGGAGGCTTATGGCGCTGCCAACATCCTGCAGGAACTGCTGACGTTGAAATCCGACGACATCGTGGGCCGTGCCAAGACCTACGAAGCGATTGTGAAAGGCGACAACATTCCGAAAGCCGGTACGCCGGAGTCGTTCAACGTATTGGTGAACGAACTGCGCGGACTGGGATTGGAATTGAATTTTGACTAAGTAAGTAGAAAGTAGAAGGTAAAAAGTAGAAAGTAAGTAAAAGTTCTTTGCTTTTGAGATGAATGATTTCCGGAAACTGGATGTTTGGTGTAAAAGCATTGACCTGGTCGAAGCTGTTTATAAAACCACTCCTGATTTTCCGGAAAAAGAAAAATTCAATCTCATCTCTCAAATAAACCGTGCGGCCATATCCATCCCGAGTAATATCGCGGAAGGATGTGGTCGCCAAACGGATACTTCTTTTCACTACTTTTTATCCATTGCTCTCGGCTCTGCTTATGAACTGGAAACCCAGTTTATCCTTTCAAAGCGGCTTGGTTACCTTTCAGAAGAATCTTTTCAAAAAATTCAAAACAACTTAGTAGAAATCCAGAAAATGATAGCAGGACTGATGCGAAACCTGTCAGCCAAACCAAGCTAGCAATCTTCTTTCAGCTTCTCTTTCTACTTTCTACCTTCTACTTTATACCCATTATGGCCCTCCATAAAAAAGACCTCAAACCCAAACAAGGCTTTAGCAAGATTACCATCTCGCTGGCCTCGCCGGATTCTATCCTCGACCGCTCCTATGGCGAGGTGCTGAAGCCGGAAACCATCAACTACCGCACCTACAAGCCGGAACGCGACGGTCTTTTCTGCGAAAAGATCTTTGGCCCGGTAAAGGACTACGAATGCTATTGCGGTAAGTACAAGCGCATTCGCTACAAAAACATCGTCTGCGACCGCTGCGGTGTGGAAGTAACCGAGAAGAAAGTGCGTCGCGAACGCATGGGCCACATCAAGCTCGTGGTTCCGGTGGTGCACATCTGGTACTTCAAATCCCTGCCGAACAAAATCGGTTACCTGCTGGGCTCTTCCTCTAAAAAGCTGGAAAGCATTGTTTACTACGAGCGCTATGTAGTGGTAAACGGTGGTGCGGCCGACGAGATGATTCGCCAAAAGCTGAATCTGAAAGACAGCGAGAAAACCTACATGCAGCTCCTCTCTGAGGACGAGTACCTGGACATCCTGGACGCGCTGCCAAAGGAAAACCAGTACCTGCCCGACGAAGACGAAAACAAATTCGTGGCCAAGATGGGCGCCGACGCGGTGCACACCTTGCTGAGCCGTCTGGACTTGGAAAGCCTGTCTCACGAACTGCGCTACGCCGCGGCCAACGAAACCTCGCAGCAACGCAAGCAGGAAGCCCTCAAGCGCCTGAGTGTGGTAGAAGCGTTTAAAGACGCCAACACCCGCGTAGAAAACAAAATGGAGTGGACAGTGATGCAGTACATTCCGGTCATTCCACCGGAACTGCGCCCGCTCGTGCCGCTCGACGGTGGCCGTTTTGCGTCGTCTGACCTCAACGACCTCTACCGTCGCGTGATTATCCGGAACAACCGTCTGAAGCGTCTGATTGAAATCAAAGCGCCGGAAGTGATCCTGCGGAACGAAAAGCGGATGTTGCAGGAAGCGGTGGATTCCCTGTTCGACAACTCCCGGAAATCCAACGCCGTGAAGGCAGAAGGAGGCCGTGCGCTGAAGTCGCTCTCCGACGTACTGAAGGGCAAGCAAGGCCGTTTCCGTCAAAACCTGCTCGGTAAGCGGGTGGACTACTCCGGTCGTTCCGTTATCGTGGTAGGTCCGGAAATGAAGCTCCACGAGTGCGGTTTGCCGAAAGACATGGCGGCGGAACTGTTCAAGCCGTTTATCATCCGGAAACTGATGGAGCGGGGCATTTCCAAAACCGTGAAAAGCGCCAAAAAGCTTGTTGAGAAAAAAGAAGCGGTGGTGTATGACATTCTGGAAAACGTCCTGAAAGGGCACCCGATTCTCCTCAACCGCGCCCCAACGCTGCACCGCCTTTCCATTCAGGCCTTCCAGCCCAAACTGATTGAAGGCAAAGCCATTCAGCTGCACCCGCTCGTGTGTTCGGCCTTTAACGCCGACTTTGACGGCGACCAGATGGCCGTTCACGTGCCGCTTTCCAACGCTGCCGTGCTGGAAGCGCAGCTCTTGATGCTGGCCTCGCACAACATCCTGAACCCGCAAAACGGTACGCCGATTACCCTGCCTTCTCAGGACATGGTTCTGGGATTGTATTACATCTCCAAAGGCAAGAAAACCATGGGTGATGTGGTGGTGAAAGGCGAAGGCATGGCTTTCTATTCGCCGGAAGAAGTGATTATCGCGCACAACGAAAAGCGCGTGGACCTGCATGCCTGGATTAAAGTGCGCGTAGGTGTCCGGAATGCCGAAGGCAAAATCGAAACCAAACTGACCGAAACCACCGTTGGCCGCGTACTGTTTAACCAGTTCGTGCCAAAAGACAACGGTTTCGTAAACGCACTTCTAACCAAACGCTCGCTTCGGGAAATCATTGGTGAAATCCTGAAGAACACCAACATCCCGACGACCGTTCAGTTCCTCGACGATATCAAAACCCTTGGTTTCCGCACGGCCTTCCGCGGTGGTTTGTCGTTCAACATCTCCGATCTGACCATCCCCGACGTGAAAGCCGAACTGGTGGAAGCCGCTCAGGGCGAGGTAGACGAGGTGTGGGAAAACTACAACATGGGTCTTATCACCAACAACGAGCGCTACAACCAGATTATTGACATTTGGAGCCGTGTGGATACCCGTGTGACCGAAACCCTGATGCGCGAGATGGCCGCCGACAAGCAAGGCTTCAACTCGGTGTACATGATGCTGGATTCCGGTGCCCGGGGTTCCAAGCAGCAGGTAAAACAGCTGGCGGGTCTTCGCGGACTGATGGCCAAGCCCCGTCGTTCCGGCTCTACCGGTTCGGAGATTATCGAAAACCCGATTCTTTCCAACTTTAAAACCGGCCTGACGGTACTGGATTACTTTATCTCGACTCACGGTGCCCGGAAAGGTCTGGCGGATACGGCCCTGAAAACAGCCGATGCCGGTTACCTCACCCGCCGTCTGGTAGACGTGGCCCAGGACGTGGTTATCAACGAGGAAGACTGCGGTACGCTGCGTGGTATTGCCATCTCGGCGCTGAAAGACGATGAAGAAATCGTGGAGCCGCTCTACGACCGGATTCTCGGCCGTACCTCGTTGCACGACGTGTTTGACCCGATTAGCGACGAGCAACTCATTGCTGCCGGGGAGGAAATTACCGAAGACGTAGCCCGCCGGGTGGAAGAAAGTGCGGTGGAAACTGTGGAAATCCGCTCGGTGCTGACCTGCGAAAGCAAGCGCGGCGTATGTGCAAAGTGCTATGGTAAAAACCTGGCAACCGGCTACATGGCGCAAAAAGGCGACGCGGTGGGCATCATCGCCGCTCAGTCTATCGGCGAGCCGGGTACACAGCTGACCCTGCGGACCTTCCACGTGGGTGGTGTGGCCGGTTCTTCGGCTATCGAAAGCCAGCTGGTGGCCCGCTTCGACGGTACCATTCAGTTTGACGGCCTGCGGACAACTGTCTATACCAACGACGAAGGCGACAAAACCGAAGCGGTTATTGGCCGGACGGGTGAAGTACGGATTGTGGACCTCGAAGCTGACCGCCTACTCATCACCAACAACATCCCGTATGGCTCTATCCTGAAAGTACAGGACGGCCAGCAGGTTGCCAAAGGCGATATCATCTGTACGTGGGATCCGTTCAACGCCGTTATCCTCTCCGAGGTAAATGGTGTGGTTGGCTTTGACAACGTGATCGACGGGGTAACCTACCGCGAAGAGGCCGACGAACAAACCGGCCACCGCGAGAAGGTGGTTATCGAAACCAAAGACAAAACCAAGATTCCGGCCATCACCATTTCCGGAACCGAAGACAAGTCTTATAACCTGCCGGTCGGCTCCCACATTGTGGTAGAAGACGGCGTGAAGGTTCACAACGGTCAGGTGCTGGTGAAAATCCCGCGCGTACTGGGTCGGAGCCGGGATATCACCGGTGGTCTGCCGCGCGTTACCGAGCTGTTTGAAGCCCGGAACCCAAGCAACCCCGCTGTTGTGGCCGAGATCGACGGTGTAGTGAAATTCGGCGGCGTAAAACGCGGTAACCGCGAAATCTCCGTAGAAAGCCGCGAAGGTCTGTTGAAGAAATACCTCGTGCCGCTCACCCGCCACATCATGGTGCAGGACGGCGACTTCGTGAAAGCCGGCAACCCGCTTTCCGATGGTGCTACCACACCAAGCGATATCCTTGCTATTAAAGGGCCGTTTGCCGTGCAGGAATACCTCGTGAATGAAATTCAGGAAGTATACCGTTTGCAAGGGGTGAAAATCAACGATAAGCACATTGAGGTGATCGTGCGCCAGATGATGCGGAAAGTAACCATCCTGGACCCGGGCGACACCCGCTTCCTGGAAGGCGACGTGGAAGAGAAGATTGACTTTGCCGAAGAAAACGACTACATCTTTGACAAGAAATTTGTGGAAGATGCGGGCGATTCGGAGAAGTTCAAGCCGGGTATGATCGTGACGCTGCGCGAAATCCGGGAAGAAAACTCCCTCTTGAAGCGCGCCGACAAGCGCCCGGTAGAAGCCCGCGATGCCAATCCGGCCACTTCGCAGCCGCTCTTGTTGGGGATCACCAAAGCCTCGCTCTCGACCCGTTCGTGGGTATCGGCTGCGTCGTTCCAGGAAACCACCAAGGTGCTTTCGCAGGCTGCTATCAACGGAAAGGCCGATTACCTGCAAGGTCTCAAGGAAAACGTAATCACCGGAAACCTTATTCCGGCTGGTACGGGTTCCCGCGACTTCGACAACCTTGTTGTTGGTTCCAAAGAAGACTTCGACCTGCTGCTCTCCAACCGCGAGGTGCTAACCTTCGACGAGGAAGAATAAGCCTGTTTAGAACCCTAAAACAGAAAGCCCTTTCCGCAAATTTCCGGAAAGGGCTTTTTCGTATGCGGGGCTTCGACAAGCTCAGCCTGAAACCCAATTTATGAACAGCGAATGATGACCTCTCGTGTGTCACCATCTACATCACGATTCCTTTCTTCACCGCATACATCACCAGCCCCGCCACGTTGTGGGTGCCGGTTTTCTCCATCAATCCCGCGCGAATGCCTTCCACCGTGCGCGGACTGAGGAAAATGGTTTTACCGATTTGCGCCGCCGTCAGGCCTTCGCAGATGAGGCGCAACACTTCTTTTTCACGCTCATTAAAAACGGCTTCTTTGGCAAATACCGGCTTCACGGTGGTCTTCTGCACCATCGATTTCAGCATCAGGCTGCTCACGTAGTCGCTGAAATAATAGCCGTTTTCGGCACAGGCGCGCAGGGCCAGGGCAATCTCCGATGAATCGGCGTTCTTTAATAAATATCCATTCGCTCCCAGCTCCAGAAGATGCATGATTAGGTTGGGGTCGTCGTTCATGGTGAGGATGAGGATGCGCACCGCCGGAAATTGCTCCCGTATTTTTTGCGTCGTTTCCAGCCCGTCCATTACCGGCATCGTCAGGTCCAGCAACACCACGTCGGGCTGCGCAAAACCCATTCGTTTTAGGAGTTCCTGCCCGTTGGCCGCTTCGCCGGTAAGCAGCAGGTGGGGATAATTTCCCAACACCAGCCGCAGGCCTTCGCGAAAAAGCGTGTGATCGTCGGCAATCATGTAGCGGATGGGCGATTCCATAAAGAGAGAAAATTTTTTAGGAAGAAAGAGCCGGCAGGCAGATGCGCAGAAAGCGGGTGGGTTCGCCGGGTTCCGGAAAAAGCAGCGTCAGACCGGCAGCTTTGATGCGCATTTCAATGTTTTTGAGGCCGATAGCGTCTTTCTTATACAGTTCTTCCTGATAGCGCGCCTCCGAAAACCCTTCGCCGTCGTGGAAGATGCCCACGCAGGGCGCTGTGTTGTGAAAATGGGCGCGAACCTCAATATGCGTGGCCCCGGCGTGCTTAATGATGTTGGCCACCCATTCCTGCACGATGCGATACACAGCCAGCGAGACATCGGGTTCCGGCTCCGGCCAGTCGGCGCCTTCCTGCGCATAGGTGGCATGGACGGTTCCGGATTGCGAAAGCATATCGGCCAGCGAGTGCAGGGATTTGAGCAGTCCGAGGTAGTGGATGGCGCGCGGCTGAAGCTGGTGGGAAAGGCTGCGCACCTTCTGGATGCTTTCGTCGAGCAGGGATTTGGAGTAGGCGATGAGCTTCGGGTCGGCGGGCGTTTTTTCGGCCTGCGTCAGGAAGAGGCGGATGGAAGAAAGGGTGGCCCCTACGTCGTCGTGCAGCTCGGTGGCGATGGTGGTGCGGACGGCTTCCTGGCTTTCGAGGGAGGCTTGGAGGAGTTCCAG
The DNA here is from genome assembly GCA_023391015.1 of Bacteroidota bacterium. Classification (GTDB taxonomy): domain Bacteria; phylum Bacteroidota; class Bacteroidia; order Chitinophagales; family Chitinophagaceae; genus UBA1952. The sequence goes on along the minus strand of JAEWBT010000109.1, from coordinate 10,390 downwards.
TTTTTTCTGGTCTTCAAAGCGGCGCAGTTGTTCGCGGTGGCGGAGGATGCGACGCTGGTAGAGGACAAAAAACACAATAATCCCCATGGCCAGCAGCAGCAGCACAACGATGGTGGCAACAAGCTCAGGGGCGTTCATGGGCGGGGCGGGGATGGGCGTAGAGATACAATGCCCGTGCAATCGCTCCGTTTTTAAGGATGTTCAGCGAGTTGTGGATGGAAACCCACATCAGGATTAAAGCGCGGTGGTCTTCGGTCTTGAACCGCGGCGCATACACCATAATCAAAAAACTGCCGGAGACATAAAGCAGGAAGGCCGCACAAAATATGAAAAAAGGCGAACGTTCCAAATGCAGTACCTGCTCCCGCCGCATGATGTCATAAAACCCACCGAGAACCGGAATGATGAGCAGACCAATGAGCACCGCGCCCGCCGGGTAGTTTACATCCCAGAAGCCCTGCCGGATGGTGTAGAAAAGAAAGGCAGCGGTGATGCATCCAACCAGCACCCACGCAAGGGTGCGCCGCTCGCCTTTAGGAAGGAGTTCCTGAATAAAATAGGCATTTACCAAAACGAACTGGGCCGCAAGGAAGATGTTGCCGTTCCAGTGCGGAGTTTCCGGAAACAACCTTAAAATTGTAAGCCCGTCGCATAGGCCGGAGAGCAACACATAATACCACAGCAGGCCACGCACCCGAATCCCCGTCAGGATAGGCACTAAAGGCGATGCTACTGACAGGATATACAGAAAGTGGCTCAAATTCATGAACAGCGCAAGCGTTTTCTATTTATCGGCAGCCGGATTTCCTTGTGGAATGCCCTTATTGAGCAATCCACGCTTTTCCGCTTCGGCGGCTGTAATCTTTTCCGGGGGCAAGCTCAAATCGTAGTAGGCATGTTTGCCACCGCGTAGCACAACATCAATAAGTACATCATTACCTGCAGGACACTGTGGGGACTTCTTAAGCCAGTAAAAATCCATAGAAGCCATATCTGCCTTATGTTGGCGCTCAATAGCTTTTATAAGGGGGGCTGGAAAGCTGCGGGCGTTCGGGTGTTTTGCTGTATCCATCGACACGATGGAGTACCAGGGCCCACCGGGCCGCTTTTGGAAAATGCTGAATACGAAACGGGAAGTACAGATAGCGTTTTGCAGCAATCCGCCGAATGTGGGGTCTTTATAAATAAAAGGCGCACCGTCTTTTTCGTAACCCGTGAGGTCGGGAATCTCGTGGTCTTTTAAAACCTGCTTATAGCAAGCGTCGGTTTCACAGGAATTCTCACAAGAAGCTGGAAGCGGTTTGCCGTTGCAATCATCCGCAGGTGGGGCTGCCGCCAGCGTCGTGTCGGTAAGCACGGTTGTTTCGGCAGTTGTTTCCGATGCTGGGTTTCCGGAATTGCAGGAGGCGAAAAGGCCTGCGATCAGCAGGGCAGGGTAGAGGGCGCGTGGTTTCATAAAAGAAAGATTGGAGCGGGTTAAAAGTATTTCGCGTGCTTTCACATTTGCAAGTGTTGCGCCCATTTTGCGTAATTCTACGCAAGGGGCCTGCTAAGTAGCAGGGCTTTATTTCCGGAAATCAAAGCCGAAAAGTGCATTACGCTCTTGCATTTTTACACAATCGCTAAATATTTATAAGGTCCTTCCACCGCAAATAGCCCGTAGCTTTGACGGTTCTTTTTCTATGCAACCCAAAGCAACCCGGCGGCCCGGTCGCGCAGCCCGCATCTTGTGGCGGCTCTTCTTTCTCGGCTTTGCTCTTTTTATATTTCTGGTGGTTTCCCTCTACTACAATGTGTTTGGAAACATGCCGGCCATCAGCGAGTTTGAAAACCCAAGCGCCGCGCTGGCCTCCGAAGTACGCGCCGACGATGGCAGTCTCCTGGGCCGCTACTATGTGCAGGACCGCTCCAACAGCACTTACAATGAAATTTCGCCCAACGTCATCAACGCGCTGATTGCCACCGAAGACGAGCGTTTTGAAGAACATTCCGGCGTAGATGGCCGCGCCATCCTGCGGGCCGTTTTCTCGCTTGGCAAGGCGGGCGGCGGCTCTACCATCACCCAGCAGCTGGCCAAAAACCTTTTTGGCCGTACCAAGCAAAGCATTTATACCATTCCTTTAATTAAAATCCGGGAGTGGGTGATGGCTGTGCGACTGGAGCGCAACCTCACCAAGCGCGAGATTATCACGCTTTACCTCAACACCGTTCCGTTTCCCGACAATGTGTATGGCATCAAAAACGCTTCGCTGACGTTTTTCAATAAAACGCCCGACAAGCTCAAACCCGAAGAAGCCGCCGTGCTCATCGGCACGCTCAAGGGCAATACCATTTACAATCCCCGTACCCGCCCCACGCGCTCGCTGGCCCGCCGCAACACCGTGCTGGACCAAATGGTGAAAGCCGGTCGGCTGGATGCTACCGAAGCCGCCGAGCTAAAGGAAAAGCCCATTGTCCTCAACTACCACAAGATTGATTACCACGAAGGGCTGGCCCCGTATTTCCGGAAAATCGTGGAGACCGAGGTGCGCAAGCAGTGCAAAGACCTCTACAAACCCAACGGCGACAACTACGACATCTATAAAGACGGGTTGAAGATCTACACGACCATCGACCCCGACATGCAGCGTTATGCCGAAGAAGCGGTGGAAGAACATCTTACCGCTATTCAGCCGCTCTTTTTCTCGCAGTCCGGCTATGGCAACCTGGCTGTTTGGAACAAGCAAAAATCCCTCTTGGACCGCTTTATGAAAGAGTCGGAGCGCTACCGCGATCTCAAAGAAAGCGGGGCGACCGAAGCGCAAATTCTGGCCGAGTTTAAAAAGCCGGTGAAGATGCGCGTGTTTTCCTGGAAAGGCGTTGGTCATCAGAAAGATACCACGCTCAGTCCGCTGGATTCCATTAAATACACCCGGATGTTTTTACAGTCTGGCTTTATGGTGATGCAACCGGAAACCGGCGAGGTCAAAGCTTGGGTGGGTGGCATCGACCACAATTATTATCAGTACGACCACGTGAATACCCGTGCTACGCGGCAGGTGGGTTCTACCATCAAGCCGCTTCTGTATTGCCTCGCGGTGGACAACGGCATTTCGCCCTGCGGCAATGTCTCTACCGCGCCGCAATCGTTTCCGGGATTTATGAAGGGGGCTTACAACGCCGGCGGCGCTAAGTATGGCTCTATGCCGATGAAACGGGCCCTTGCGCTGTCGGTGAACAACGCGGCGCTGTATCTGATAAAACAGGTGGGCATTGAAGGGTTCGTAGATTTTCTGCGCAAATGCGGCATCACATCCAAAATTGACGCGGTGCCTTCGATGGCGCTGGGTGTGACCGACATTTCGCTTTACGAAATGCTGAAAGCCTACACCATGTTCCCGACCCTGGGCATGCAAAGCCAGCCGATTTTTATCACCAAGATTGAGGACAAAAACGGCAACGTGTTGAAGTCGTTTACGCCAGAGCAAAAAGAAATCATCAGCGCTTCCACCGCCTACAAGATGGTGAAGATGATGCAGGGCGTGGTGGATAACGGAACGGGCGCGCGCCTGCGCCGCCGCTACAATTTTAAAGTGGCCGCCGGCGGCAAAACCGGAACCACCAACAGTCAGGCCGATGCCTGGTTTATCGGCTACACGCCGGAACTGCTGGCCGGCGCGTGGGTGGGCTGCGACGACCGCTTTCTGTCGTTCCGCTCCGAAGCCCTGGGCCAAGGGGCCGCGGCAGCCTTGCCGATTTGGTCTATTTTTATGAAAAAAGCCTACGCCGACAAGGCGCTGGGGCTGGATGAAAATAAGACCTTCACCGAGCCGGAAAATTTTGACGAGTGCAACGTAACCGACCCCAACAGCGTGATGTGGGGTAAGGATGCGACCTATTACGGTCCTGTTCCGGGAAGCGAAAACTGGAGTCAGAGTGAACCGGCATCTGATACCAAAGACATTGAAGAAACAGAGGTCAACAACGACGCTACGCCCCAGTCGGAACCCAGCGTGCCCGGCATCTGATAAGCACTGCTTGTGAAAGGAAAAATTATCAACGACCCGGTCTATGGGTTTATCCGCTTTACGGAGCCGGAAGTACTGACCGTCCTGGACCACCGCTGGTTTCAGCGCCTGCGGGGCATCCGGCAAATGGGCATGGCCTATCAGGTGTATCCCGGCGCGGTCCATTCCCGTTTTCAGCATTCCCTCGGTGCCTGCCACCTGATGGGAAAAGCGATGGAAGAATTGCGCGCCAAAGGCATCCGGATTTCCGATGAAGACTGCACGGCTGCCCGCCTCGCTATCCTGATGCACGACATTGGCCACGGCCCTTTTTCCCACGCCCTGGAATATGTGCTGGCCGACGGCGTGAACCATGAATGGCTGTCCCAGCTCATCATGCAACGGCTGAACGGGGAACTGGGTGGAGCGCTGGACCGGGCGATTGCCTTGTATTCTGCCGCCCCACCGGTGCCGTTTCTCCACCAGCTTGTTTCCTCGCAGCTGGATGTGGACCGGATGGATTACCTGAACCGCGACAGCTATTTTACCGGCGTGAGTGAAGGTGTGATTGGCTACGACCGCATCCTGCAAATGCTGACGGTGCGTGACGGCGAGTTGCTGGTTGAGCAAAAAGGCGTGCAGTCGGTAGAGAAATTTATCATTGCCCGCCGGCTGATGTATTGGCAGGTCTATCTCCACAAAACCGTTCTGGGCGCGGAGCAATTGCTCATCAATATTCTGCGGCGTGCTAAAGAACTGGCCCGCGACGGCAAAGACCTTTTCGCTACGCCTGCCCTGCGCCATTTTCTGTACAACGCCATCAACAAAGCCGATTTTCTGGAAGACCCGCTGCACCTGGAAACCTTTTGCAGCCTCGACGACAGCGATATTCTGGCTTCCGTAAAAGTGTGGCAGCGCTGCGACGACCGCGTGCTCAGCCGCCTCTGCCGGATGCTGATAGAACGCCGTCTCTACAAGGTGATTCTCACCAAAGATGTGATTGACGAAAACTTTGTGTTGGAAAAAGCACGCGAAGTGCAGAAAGCCTATGACCTGACCGACGCCGAAGTACCGTACTTTGTATTTACCGACACCACTTCTTCCAGCATGTATAATCTGCATAAAGAACACATCCGGGTGGCGCTCAAAGACGGCGATTCGGCAGAACTGAGCGAGCTGGACGACTCCCTGGTGAACGCCGCGTTTGCCGGGCCGATTGTCAAAAATTACATTTGCTACGTCCGGCTGTAGGGCGGGCGCTAAAAAAACGTTACACGCAGCATGAAATTTACTGCCCGCGAAATAGCCGCGCTGATCGGCGGAAAAGTGCAGGGCTCGCCCGAAGCCACCGTTACCAAAATTGGCAAGATTGAAGAGGCCGTGGCCGGCGATTTGTCGTTTATCGCCAATCCCAAATACGAACATTTCCTTAAAGACACCGGCGCTTCGGTGGTGATTGTGTCGGATGCGTTGTTGGAAAAAGAAGCTCCGGAAACCGCTACCCTCATCGCCGTTGCCGACCCTTATAGCGCCTTCGCGAAGCTGTTGGAAGTGTATCAGCAAATGCAACTTTCCGGAAAAAAGACTGGTATTGAACAGCCTTCCTTTGTGGCTGAAAGTGCGAAAGTGCATTCCTCCGCCTATGTGGGCGCGTTTAGCTACATCGCTGAAGGAGTAGAGATTGCCGAAGGCGCGAGCGTTTATCCCGGTTGCTATATCGGGCCGGGCGTGAAGGTGGGAAAAGACACGACCATTCATGCCGGCGTCCGGGTTTATCACGGTTGCGAAATCGGGGAGCGCTGCGTGTTGCACGCTGGTGTTGTGGTAGGGTCGGATGGGTTTGGCTTTGCCCCGCAGCCCGACGGAACATTTAAAAAAGTGCCGCAAACCGGCAACGTGGTCATCGGCAATGATGTGGAAATCGGCGCCAATACCACGCTGGACCGCGCCACGCTGGGCGCCACCCACATCCACGACGGTGTGAAGCTGGACAACCTCGTGCAGATTGCCCACAACGTAGAAGTGGGGCAGGCCACGGTGATTGCCGCGCAGACCGGTATTTCCGGAAGTACCAAAATCGGTAAGGGGTGTATGTTTGGCGGTCAGGTGGGTCTTGCCGGACATTTGCACATCGCCGACGGCACCCGCATCAACGCGCAAAGCGGTGTGGCTAAGTCGGTGGAAGCGACCGGAACGGTCCTGAACGGAACGCCCGCCTTTGAATACCGCGCCTCTATGAAAAGCGCCGCGATTTACAGAAATTTGCCCCAAATACAACAGCAAATCACCGCACTGGAGCAAAAAGTAACCCAGTTGATGCAGGCCCTGGCCCAACAAGAAGCCGGAAAATAGCCCCTGATTTCCGGAAATTTCCCCCCAAACGCCCGCTCCGACAGCCCTCTTAAAAAGATTTTTTGGTTTGAACAAGACACACTGCAATCCTCCTTCGCAACAACAACACACGCTGGCCCAGGCCGTAACCCTCTCGGGAACCGGACTGCACACCGGCGCGCAGGTTACCCTCCACATCCTGCCGGCCAACCCCGGCCACGGCGTGCGTTTTCAGCGCGTGGACCTGGAAGGCCGCCCCACCGTGAAGGCCGATGTGGACTACGTAACCGACACCTCGCGCGGCACCACACTGGTGAACGGCGAAGCGCGGGTTTCCACCATTGAGCACCTGCTGGCGGCCCTCTACAGCCTGGAGATTGACAACGTGTTGATTGAAATCGACGGTCCGGAAATCCCGATTATGGATGGCTCGGCGATGCCGTTTGTGAAAGTGTTGAAAGAAGCCGGACGGCAGCAGCAGGACGCTAAACGCGTGGTGTACACGCTGGATACCCACATCCACTACTACGATCCGGTAAAGAACGTGGACATGCTTGCCGTTCCGGCCAGCCACTACTCCGTTACCACGCTCATTGATTTTAACTCGCCGGTGCTGGGCACCCAGCACGCCGCCCTGCGCCACCTCAGCGATTTTGAAAGCGAAATTGCGCCATGCCGCACGTTTTCGTTTCTGCACGAGTTGGAATATCTCCTCGCCAACAACCTCATTAAGGGCGGCGATCTCAGTAACGCCATCGTGGTGGTGGACCGCCCGGTGAATCAGGATGAGCTGGACCGGCTGGCAACTGTCTTCGGCAAGCCATCGATGGAAGTGAAGTCGGAAGGGATTCTGAACAATCTGCAACTGCATTTCCCCAACGAGCCGGCCCGCCACAAGCTGCTGGATGTAGTGGGCGACCTGGCCCTCGTCGGCGTGCCCATCAACGCCCATATCATTGCCTCGCGGCCCGGCCACGCGGCCAACGTGGAGTTTGCGCGGCAGATTAAAGCATTCATCAAAAAGAACAAAGGGCAGGGCGACGTGCCGCAATACGACCCCAACCAACCGGCGGTGTACGACATCAACCACATTGAAAAGTCGTTGCCCCACAAGTATCCGTTCCTGCTCGTAGATAAAATCATTGAGCTGTCGGATTCGCACGTGGTCGGGCTCAAAAACGTAACCTTCAACGAGCAGTTTTTTCAGGGTCATTTTCCCGGAAACCCGGTGATGCCCGGCGTGTTGCAGATCGAAGCGCTGGCGCAGGCCGGCGGCATTCTGGCGCTCAACAACATCCCCGACCCGGAGAACTACGACACCTATTTCATCAAGATCGATAAAGCCAAATTCAAACACAAAGTGTTGCCGGGCGATACCTTGCTGTTGAAACTGGAACTCACCAACCCCATTCGTCGCGGCATCTGCGAGATGCACGGCTCGGCTTATGTGGGCAACCGCCTTGTAACGGAAGCCGACCTGGTGGCGCAGATTGTCCGGCGCGACAAAAAGTAATTTTCTATTTTAGATGTTTGGGGGAAAACCGGTGCCCTGCGTTTTTAAGGTGCGGCACCTTCAAACCGGCCTTTTAAGCGCTTTAAAACGCCACTACCGCTACAAATTATGATTCATCCGCTTACCTATATCCATCCCGAATCAAAGATTGACGCTGGCGTGCGCGTGGACCCCTTTGCTACCATTCACAACAACGTAGAAATCGGTGAAGGCTCCTGGATTGGCAGCAACGTAACGATTATGGAAGGCGCGCGCATCGGCAAAAACGTGCGCATCTTCCCCGGCGCGGTGGTCTCGGCCATCCCACAGGACCTGAAATATAAAGGCGAAGAAACCCTTACCTACATCGGCGACAACACCACGCTGCGCGAGTGCGTAACCATCAACCGCGGCACCGCCGACCGGGGTTTTACCAAGGTAGGCGACAACTGCCTGATTATGGCCTACAGCCACATTGCCCACGACTGCGTGATTGGCAACCACTGCATTTTCTCCAACAACACCACGCTTGCCGGCCACATCACCGTGGGCGACTACGTGGTGCTGGCAGGCCTCACGGCGGTGCAGCAGTTTGTGCGCATCGGCAAGCATGCTTTCGTAACCGGCGGCTCGCTGGTGCGCAAAGATGTGCCGCCCTACGTGAAGGCGGCCCGCGAGCCGTTGTCGTATGTGGGGGTGAACTCCGTGGGATTGAAACGCCGGGGCTACAGCACCGAAACCATCAACCAAATCCAAAACATTTACCGGATTCTGTTTGTGCGCGGCTACAACGTGAGCAAGGCGCTGGGGTTGATTGAAGCCGACATCCCCGTGTCCGACGAGCGCGACGAGATTATTTCTTTTATCCGGGAAACTGGCCGTGGCATTATGCGCGGCTACACGCGTCGCATCAGTGAAGATATCTCTTGAGGGCCTGGGCAAGCGCTATAAAAAGCAGTGGGTTTTCCGGAAATTAGCCCTCCACTTGAGCGCCCCGCAAAAGGTAGCGGTGCTGGGCCACAACGGTTCCGGAAAAAGCACGCTGCTGCGCACCCTTGCAGGCATCCAAACGCCTTCGGAAGGAAGGGTTTTATGGGAGATTTCCGGAAATCCCATCCCCAAAGAAAACATCTACAAGCATCTTTCGTTTTGCGCGCCTGGCATTGAGCTGGTGGAGGAACTGACGCTGGCCGAAACGCTGGCCTTTCATTTCAAGTTCAAACCCCTGCAAGCGGGATTATATCTGAAGGAAATCCCCGAGATGCTGGGGCTGGAAAAGGCCCGCCACAAGCCGCTGGCCGATTTCTCCTCTGGCATGAAGCAACGGGTAAAGCTGGCGCTCACGCTGTTTGCCGACACGCCGCTGGTGCTGCTGGATGAGCCTTGCACCAACCTCGACGACGCAGGCATTGCCCAGTATCTGGGCTGGGTAGAGAAATATTGCGGGGAGAAATTGGTCCTCGTGGCCAGCAACGACCCGCGCGAATATCCTTTCTGCACTACGCAGCTACCCCTGACTGTCTCCTGACGCGGGGCGCCGCCCAAACAGCATGGTGCCGATGCGCACCAGTGTGCTGCCGTGGGCAATAGCCAGTTTATAATCGCCGCTCATGCCCATAGAAAGGGTGTTGAAGTAAGGCTTCAGGAAGAAATACGTGCTTTTGAAATGATTAAAAGCCGTTTGGGCGCGGGTAAATTCCTTGCTAAGCTGCGCCTCGTCGCTGGTAAAGGAGGCCATCGCCATCAATCCACACACGCGGATATTCCCGAAACCATCGGCCTGCGCGTCTAACTGATCCAGCAGGCGGATGATTTCGGTTTCGCCCAGGCCGTGTTTGGTGTCTTCCTCGGCCACTTTCAGCTCCAGCAATACGTCTATCACGCGGTCTTCCTTTGCAGCGCGCTTTTGGATTTCGGCCAGCAACTCGTAGCTATCCACGGAGTGGATGAGGTGAACGAACGGCGCAATGTATTTCACTTTGTTTTTCTGGAGATGCCCGATGAAATGCCAGCGAATATCGGAAGGCAGTTGCGGGGCTTTCTCCGCCAATTCCTGCGCATAATTTTCGCCAAAGTCGCGCTGCCCCAGGTCGTAGAGCGCGCGGATTTTCTCCACCGGCTGGAATTTGGAAACGGCTACCAGGCGCGTTCCGGATGGGGCGAGGCTTTGGGTGAGGGCGTGGAAGGCATCAGCAGTGATCATGGGAGCGGGGATTTGGTGCAAAGAAACGGCAGCCGGATTTTGGGGGCAGCTTCCCGGAACCCCTGACCCCGCCAAAGCCTACGGACGCAATCCGCAACTGCGGATAAGGTCCGTAGGCGGGTACGGATGCAATCCGCAATTAGGGATAAGGTCCGTAGGCGGGTACGGATGCAATACGCAACTGCGGATAAGGTCCGTAGGCGAGTACGGATGCAATCCGCAATTAGGGATAAGGCCCATACCCGCCTACGGATGCAAAACGTCACTCTGTTTCTTATCCATACCCGCCTACGGGCATCAAACGTCTCTCTGTTTCTTATCCGTACCCGCCTACGGGCATCAAACGTCTCTCTGTTTCCTATCCGTACCCGCCTACGG
>JAEWBT010000069.1 GCA_023391015.1 Bacteroidota bacterium | reverse complement strand
TACGTGGCGGCCAACAGTTTCCGGAAATCCCTCAACGCTGCCGACACCTACGGCCCCTCGCCCGCACCGGTGATTGAACAGGACAACCACTATGGCTCGCCGCACCTTTTTTCGCTGGTGGCCGGATTGCGGTCGCGCGACGGCGTGGGGCCTACTGCCAAGATGGTGAAAATCTATACAACCGGCGAGGCGGTACCGGTGAACTACCTACCGCGCCGCGCCGATGATTATGTGGTCATCCATACCGATTGGGATCGCAACCCGGAGCTGGTACAACGTCAGTATCTGGGGCCGCTCCCGGCGCTTTCGGAGTATCTCGCCCGCTATGATGCGGTGGCGGTTACCGACCTGAAGAACCGCCGTTTGTGGGCTGAGCGCGCTATGGAACTGGCCTGGAACTCCGGCGACCCAACGGCCAAGACACCGGCTATGAAACGGTTCCTCCAAGTGGCCCGCGACCTGAAAGACCCAACGCTGATTGCCAACGCCGAACTGTCGTTGCTGCTGGCTCAAACCCAGGATAACCGCCTGCCCTACGAGGCAGTAGCACCTTTAATGGCGCCTTCCAAAACCTACGGCATCCTGCAAGGCCACCGGCTGCCGGACAGCGGTTTGCGCTACACGCAAGTCATGGAATGGCTGGGAAAACCACAGCAGCAGAACCGTATTACCGACGATGACTGTGGGGTGTATATCGGTGACCAGATGCTGTTGTATCCTTCGGCGGAGGTTACCGCGGATGTGAAACAAAACCTGGCAGATGTAATCCGGATGCGTTTGCAGGATCCCAAAAACGCCTTCGTCATTAACAATACCAGAGTGGATGCGACCACGAGTGAAATGGATTTTGTGCGCATCCATGGACGGCTCTTGTGGGGCAGCGGCCTGCATCCACACCAGTACCACCTCCCCGTGAACGATTACACCACGCTGATTTTCGTGTTTAAAAACGGGCGTCCGTTGGAGTGCTATTGGGTTGTGCAGTGCTAAGGCACGCGTATAAATCAACCTATAAAAAGGTGATTGGCGGATCCTCTGGCGCACAGATCCGCGCAGTTTTTCACAGAAAAACCCGTGTGTATCCATAGCTTGTCAGGCTGAGCTTGACGAAGCCTGTGTTATCCGCGTTCCATAAAGTTTCCAAACCTCGCTGCCGTAGCTTTGATCCTCATCCAAAAAACCACACGCTATGAACCTTTCTGAACTGCACACCGCCGACAAAAGTGTTTCTGCCGCTCCGTTTCGCAAAGACGGCGCGGGAACCGTAATGGCGATTCAGCTGCGCGCCGGTGGACATTTGAAAGAACACACCACGCCCATTCCGGCGACGCTGGTTTGTGTGTCGGGGGCAGTGCAGTATGTGGATGAAAACGGCGAAAAAGTGTCTTTGCGCAGCGGCGATTATTACCACATCACGCCCAACGTAAAGCATCATCTGGACGGCGTGGAAGACGCTCAACTGCTGTTGATTAAATAAGAAATGGATTTCTACCGGCAACTCTGCGATTGGATTCAGACGAAAGCCCCGGAACAAACGATTTCCGGAAAAACCTTCCTCTTGCGCGCCGGCGAAACGGAGAAAAAACTGTATTTCATTCGCGAAGGCGCGGTGCAGGTCGTTTATGAATCCGGCGACCATACCCACGTCATCCGGCTGGCCTATTCCGGGTCGATCGTCAACGCGCTGCCGTCGTTTCTGACCGGACAGCCGTCGGCTTTTTCGCTTCAAACGATTCGCAAAACGGTGTTACACGCCGTACCAGCCCCAGCACTGAAAAATGATTTTCTTTCTACTCCGGAAGGCGCAGATGGCTACCGGAAATTGCTGGAAAATCTCGTGATGCAACAGCAGGAGCGCGAGCTGGACCTTTTGTGCGCCGACCCCGCCGAGCGCTATCGCCGGGTGCTGGCCCGTAGTCCGCAGCTGTTCCGGGAAGTTCCCCTCCGCTACATCGCTGCTTACCTGCGCATGACACCGGAAACCCTGAGCCGCATCCGCGCAAATTATTGACGCGGATCAAGAACGACGGAAACCGGGTACCGGAATTTTGCACCCGAAATAAAATTTCCGGCGTTTATGAAACACAATACCCAGGCAGTCGTAGCCGAATTATCCAACCTGCTACAAACCACCCGCGAAAACCTTACAAAGCTGGAAGGATTTCCCCAAAAATCGTTGCAGGCGCATCCATCCGGGGGTGGCTGGAATGCCTTGGAATGTCTGGAACATCTCAACCGCTACGCTGCCCACTACCTGCCTGTTTTGGACAAAGCGCTGGCACACGCAGCGGGAAAGGCTGAAACCGAATATAAAGCCGGTTGGCTGGGCGAATATTTTGCCAAAACCATGCGCGCTGAAAACGCCCGGCCCGGAAAAATGAAATCGCCCAAAGACAAAAATCCGGTGGGAGCGCCGCTCAACGGCCAGCAGGTTTTAGGTGTTTTTGAGGCCGGGTTGATCCGCACCGAAGCACTGCTTTCAAAGTCGCTCCGGGCTTCCTGGAACCGCACGCGCATCCAAACGAGCCTCTCGCCTTTGCTGCGTTTGAACCTCGGCGACACGCTGCGCTTTTATGTGTATCACGTGGACCGGCACGTGCAGCAGGCGATGCGGGCAGCAGAAGCGGCATTGTGAGCAGATCTCTTTTTTTCTGCTCTGGATGATTGAGGCGCGCCCTTCCCCGCCGTTGGCAGGACACAGCGCTATCGCTATGGGTTGAGCTTTTGGCTTTTGTCATCCTGAACTTGTCGAAGGGTCTATCCCTCACTCAATAAAGCACCACCCGTCAGGTTTGGGAAACCTGACGGGTGGTGCTTTTTCCGGAAATTGAAAACATTTTTCCGGACCCCCCAAGGATAACAGCCTTTTAACGCCCCAAAATTTAGTTGACACATCAACTAATAGTATCTTTGCAGCCGTGAATACGGAACAGCTACGCGAGCACGCTTTGGAAAAGTTTTACTTTGAGCTCCAGGATACCTTTGTTTTTCAGATGCATCGCATTATGAAAGCATTTATGCGCCATGCCAGTGTGCTGGTGCAAAACAGCGGCGAAGACCTGCAAATGGACCATTTTCCGGTATTAATGACGCTGGACGCCGTCAAAAACCTGTCGCAGCAGGAAATCGCCGATATCCTGATGCGCGACAAGTCTTCGGTGCAGCGCACCATTTCCCTGTTGCAGCGCAAAGGTTTGGTAGAAATCAGCCAGGACGTGCACGACAAGCGTAAAAACATTGTCAATCTAACCGAGAAAGGACTGGAAAAATCGCTTAAAAGCCGGCAGATTCTGCAACAGATTGACCATTCTGCCTTTGCCGATTTTACCATAAAAGAACGCGGCGAAGCGGTGCAATCCATCCATGCCATTGCCGAAAAACTGGAAAAAACAGCCGCTCAATTACCCCCCGCTCCTCCTCTGAACTGCTAATAGTTGATATGACACCTATAAAAAGAAGCTTTTTACTGCTTCTCTGCGCTCTTTTCGGCGCAACCGCACAAGCCCAGCCGGCCCTCACGCTCAAGCAATGCATTGATTATGGCCTTTCCAACCACCCGGCCATCAGCGTGGCGCGCAACAATCAGGAAAACGCCCGCCAGCAGGCCCGCGAAGCCATTGCTTCCTACCTGCCGCAGGTAAATCTGAACGCCAACATCACCAACAACGTGAAGCTGCCGGTCAACATCATTCCGGCAGGTACTTTTGGCCCCGGCACGCCGGAGCAACGCGTGGCTTTTGGTAACAAATATGCCACCCAGGCCATTGCCGATGCGAACCAGCCCATCTACAACCGTGGGCTGCTGCTCGGTATTAAGGCTAACAAGCCGAATACGGAACTGTCTCAATTGAATCTGGAGCAAACCCGCCAAACGATTATCTACAACGTTGCGCAGGCGTATTTTCAGATTCTCATCAACCAGCGCCAACTGAACCTGCTGGACACCAACCGCGCCCGGATTGCCCGTCTGTTGAAGGTCTCGAACCTCCAGGCCGAACTCGGTGTAGCCAAAAAAGTGGATGCCAAGCAAGTGCAGGTGCAGCTCAATAACATTGACGCGCAGCGCTCAGTGGCGGCCAACGCGATTGCCGTAGCTCAAAACGCGCTCAACAATTCGATGGGCATTTTTGAGCCGGACGCGCCGCCGGTGCAGCTCACCGATACGGCCCGCTGGCTCCACGCTGCTCCCACACCCACGCCCAATGTGGCCTTTCGCTATGGCCAAACGCTGGACTATCAGATTCAGGACAAACAAATTGAGCTGCTGGACCTTCAAACGAAGGTGATCCGGGCGGGTAGCCTCCCTACACTTTCTGCTTTTGCCCAATATGGTTTTAATGGCTTTGGCAGTAAACTTAGCGAAGTTTTCGACCGCCAGTTTGACTTCTCGGCGGTAGGATTGCGCTTTAGTCTTTCGCTTTTTGATGGTTTCCGGCGCAGTGCGCAGTACCGTCAGGCTTTGGTGGACCGCGACAATGCCCGGCTCAACCAAGTGCTTTCGCAGGCCAACCTGAACCTGCAATTCCTGAATGCCGGCACCCGCGTGCAGCGCGCGCAGGCTACGCTGGCAACCAACCGCGCCAACCTCGACCTGGCCGGAGAAGTATATGAAAATGTGGCGCTGCAATACCGGCAGGGCGTGGGCGCTTTGAGCGATTTGCTGAACGCCGAAACCTCTTTCTCCGACGCGCAGGCCAACTATATCCAATCGCTGATTGACCTGTATCTCTCGCAGCTCGACATCGAACGTACCAACAGCACACTGGAGCAATATTATCAATCCCTGTAAAAACGCTTTTCTCTCTCTTCTCTCGCTTTAAGTTCTCATCTCCTTGTAAAATGAAAAAAAGAATCTGGATTATACTGGGCGTTGTGGCGCTCGTGGCGCTGATTGCCTGGCGGCTGGCGGCTAACAAACGCAAGCTGGACGAAAAAAAGGAAGTGCCCACGCAGGTGAATATGGCCATTCCGGTGAACATCGCGCCCGTGATTGTGGGTTCCGGCACCGATCAACTGATTCGCACCGGTACGCTCGTGCCGTGGCGCGAGGCCAGCATTACTTCCAACGCTGCCGGTCCGCTCACTTCGGTGAATTTTAGCCTTGGCAGCTTTGTAAGCCAGGGCGCGACCATTGCCCAGGTAGACAACCGCAGCCTGCAACTGCAACTGGACGCGGCGCAACTGCAAGCCAACAAGCTGAGCTCCGACCTGAAGCGCTATCAGGCATTGCTGGCTGGTGAAGCCACTACGGAAGTGAACGTGGCCGACATTCGCTACAACCTTTCTACCGCCCAAAACCGTATTGCCCAGATCCGCAAGCAAATGGCCGACAACGCCATTAAAGCACCCATCAGCGGGCAGGTGGTGGATAAAAACGTGGAGCCGGGCGTGTATGTAAATCCCGGAATGGCGCTGGGCAAAATCGTGGATATTTCTACCCTGAAAGCCGACGTGCTGGTGGGCGAAGCCGATGCCTACAAGCTGCGCAACGGTCAAAATGTGCGGGTAACAACTGACGTTTTCCCCGGTCGTACGTTCAACGGAACGGTGGTCTTTATTTCCCAGCAAGGCGACGCGGCCCACAACTATCAGGTGCAGGTAAAGCTGTCTAATTCCGGAAATCTGCTGAAAGCCGGCACGTTTGTGAATGTGGATTTCATTCAAAACAGCCAGAAACCGGGCTTGCAGATCCCGCGCACCGCTGTGGTGGAAAGCATTGAAACCCCGTATGTGTATGTGATTCAGAACAACCGCGCCATTCGTCGCAACATCACTACGGGCCGCGATTTTGGCAACAATATTGAAGTCGTGAACGGGCTGGCCGAAGGCGAGCAAGTGGTGGTGAACGGACAGGTGAACCTGCGCGACAGCACGGAGGTGAAAGTGGTGAAGGCTGGATAAATTTCCGGAATTGGAAGCGTTTAAAAGAGCATTACGCTAAGCAGTTTTTCCGGAAATCACGCTTTCAAAAGCAACTGAAATCGCTCTTCAAAAGAGCATTGACACGAAATAGAAAATGAAAAAATTAGCCGAGATAGCCATTAACCGGCCCTTGCTGATCACGGTGCTTTTTGGTGCCCTGATCTTGTTTGGGATTATCAGTTACCGGACGCTCAACTACAACCTGCTGCCGAAGTTTGATGCCAACGTAGTGACGGTCATTACTTCCTACCGGGGCGCTTCTGCCGATGAGATTGAAAGCGTGGTCACCCGCCGGATTGAAGACGCGGTGTCTTCGCTGGAAGGCATTGACCGCATTACTTCTACCTCGCAGGAAGGCGCTTCCATTGTAACCATCACCCTGAAAGACGGCGCGGATGTAAACAAAGCGCAGAACGACGCCCAGCGGAAGGTGAACCAGATCCTGGCCCTGTTGCCGCAGAACGTGGACAACCCGGTGGTCAACAAGTTTTCTACCGACGATTTTCCGGTATTGCGCCTCAGTGCAACAGCCAACGTGGGCTCGGCGCAGCTCTACGACCTGCTGGACAAACAGATTTCGCCGCAGATTGCCAACGTGACCGGCGTGGGGCAGGTAGCGCTGGTAGGTAGCAATGAGCGGCAGATTCAGGTGAACGTGAGCAAAAGCAAGCTGGCGGCCTACAACCTCAATATTTCGCAGGTGGCCAACGTGGTGAACGCGGCGAGTATTTCTGCACCGGCCGGCCAGGTAGAAACCTCGGAAAGCGCGTATTCGATTGAGTACAACGCCAAGTTCAACAATCTGGATCAGCTGCGCAATCTGGTGGTGGCCGCGCTGCCCGGCGGCGGAAAAGTGTTTCTCCGCGACGTGGCCGAGGTGGTGGATGCCCAGCAGCGCGTAACGGCTATCAACCACTTTAATGGTGTGCCGGCCATTGGGGTCCAAATCCTGAAGCAAAGCGACGCGAACGCAGTGGAAGTAAGCCGGCTGGTGCGCGAACGGCTGGATGAAGTAGCCAATACCTATAAAAGCATTGGGCTGAAGTTTAGCATCGCTGCCGACCAGTCGGTGTTTACCCTGGCCTCCGCCGATGCGGTGGTGCACGATCTGTTTCTGGCCGTAATCATTGTGGCGATGGTGATGCTGTTTTTCCTCCACAGTGCGCGCAGTGCGATGTTCGTACTGGTGGCCCTGCCGGCATCCATGATCCCGACGTTCATTTTTATGAACCTCTTCGGCATGTCGCTCAACCTGATGACGCTGATGGCCTTGTCGCTGGTGGTCGGGATTCTGGTGGATGACTCGATTGTAATTCTGGAGAACATTATCCGCCATATGGAGATGGGCAAAGACCGGAAAACGGCAGCCATCGAAGGGCGGGCCGAGATTGGTTTTACCGCCATTGCCATTACGCTGGTGGACGTGGTGGTGTTTGTGCCGCTTTCGCTGGCCGGGGGCCTGATCGGAAATATCCTGCGCGAGTTTGCCCTTGTGGTGGTGTGTTCTACGCTGATGTCCTTGCTGGTGTCGTTTACCATCACGCCGATGCTTTCGGCCAAATTCGGCAAGCTTCAGCATCTTTCTACCAAAACCCTTTGGGGCCGCATCAATATCTGGTTTGAAGACCGCATTACCAATATGCGCGAAGGCTATATCAGCATCCTGAAATGGGCGCTGGGCCACAAACGTTGGGTATTTATTCCGGTCATTCTGATGTTCGTCGGCTCGTTTATGCTCGTGGCCAAAGGCTTTATCGGCACCGCCTTTATGAGTGCGACCGACCGGGGCGAGCTGAACATCCACGTAGAGCTGGCACCCGAAACCTCGGTGTATCAAACCAACCTGCTGACGCAGAATATCGAAAAAGACCTTTTTCAGCAGCCGGAAGTAGTGAATGTATTTACCAACGTAGGCTTTTCCAACAACGGCGTCGCCAATGCCAACAATGGCAACGTGGCCGACCTGACGGTGATCCTTAAAGACAAAGAAGAGCGCAGCATCTCTACCGACGACTTTGGGGTACGCATGAAAAATCTCATTGGTAAATATCCGGGGGTGAAGGTGACGGTATCGCCCGTGGGCATTGCCGGAAATAACCAGCCTGACGTGCAGGTAGCCATTAAATCGCAAAACCGCGAAGACATGCGCAAGGCGGCGGAGCAAATCCGCAGTATCGTGGAAGGCATTCCGGGTATTCAGTATGTGAAGTACAGCACCCAGGATCCGAAGCCGCAACTGACGGTGCAACTCAACCGCGAAAAAATGGCCCTTCTGGGATTGAATGCCAGCGAAGTGGGCAGCGCGATTTCCAACGCTTTCCGGGGCAACGACCTCGCCAAATTCACCGAAGGCGGCAACGAATATGACATCATGGTGCAGTCGGAAACCAGCGACCGCACCAGCGCAGCCGACCTGCGGGCCCTGCGTTTTATCAACAATCAAGGCTTGCCGGTAGAGCTGTCTCAGTTTGCCAACGTGCAGCAGGCTTTGGGCGAATCGGCCCTCGAGCGGATGGACCGGCTGCCATCTATCCTGGTGAATGCCTCGGTTATTGGCCGTCCGGTGGGTACGGTAGGTGCGGAAATTCAGGCAAAAATTGATGCGCTGAAGCTGCCTGCCGGTGTTACATGGCAATTTATCGGCAACCTGGAAAACCAAAGTAAGTCATTTGGTAGCCTCCTGGGCGCACTCGGCCTGGGTATCCTGCTTATTTACCTCATCATGGTGGCCTTGTACGAAAACGCCGTTTATCCATTCGTCGTGCTTTTTGCCCTGCCCCTCGCCCTGATTGGTGCGTTCCTGGCCCTGGCGCTTACGATGAACGACCTCACCATCTTCGCCATGATTGGACTCATCATGCTGATGGGTCTGGTAGCCAAAAACGGTATCTTGCTGGTGGACTTTACCAATCAGCGGAAAGCCGAAGGTGAAACCCTGGTGCAGGCCCTGATTGATGCCGGTCGCGAGCGTTTCCGCCCCATCCTGATGACCACCATTGCAATGATTTTGGGGATGTTGCCCATTGCCTTGGCCAAAGGTGCAGGTGCGGAAGTGAAAAACGGTATGGCATGGGTGATTATTGGCGGTCTGACGTCTTCGCTGATCCTGACGCTGGTGGTGGTGCCCTGCATCTACTATATTGTGGACAAAGGCCTTGCCCGCTTCGGCAAGCGCCGGAAAAAAGGCGATATTCCGGCGGTGGAATACACCACGACTACAACCGGCAACGGCACGGCTGTGGTGCAGCCGGAAGTGATTTAAACGGATAATTTCCGGAAAAGAGAAAGCCCCGCAGGATTTGCGGGGCTTTTTCGATTGCAGAGCCACCCAAATTGGGCGTCTCTACAGGGTAGATTTCCGGAAATTTTACGCGCTGCGTTTATTGCTCCGCATCAGCGCCACGAGCAACAGGATAAACACCGCCGCGCCGATCACCCAAACCACCGGGTTGTTGAGAAAGCCGGCACCCGAGTCACCGCCTTTGTTGACATCAATATCTACGTCCAGTTTCTTGGTGCCATCCTGGGCAAAAGAAAAGATGCTGATGCACACGGCCAGCAGGGTAAGCGAAAGTTTTTGAGAGATTTTCTGAAGCATGATTGAAAAGAGGTTTTGGGTGAAAAGAGAAAGAGATTGAAATATCAAAAACATGCCAAACAAAATTTCCGGAAAAAGAAGCCGGCGCGGGAGAATGACTAACCAGCCATTAGAGAAAGATTAGGCAGCTGAATTTTGGAAATTCAAATCCTTACCATAATTTTGTTGTTTAAACAACAGTTATCTTGGCAACAATAATAAAAAACGAGGACATTCTTCACCTGCTCACCGGTCGGACGCCGCTGGCGCTCAACCGCCTGCTAGGCCACTACCTGAAGGTCGCCGGCGTGGCACTCACCCGCGAGCAGTGGAGCATTATGGCGGTGCTTTGGGAAAAGGACGGCCTTACCCAGCAGGCACTTACCGACGCTACTTATCGCGACCGCCCCGGCACAACCCGACTGCTTGACAATCTGGAAAAAGAAGGTCTCGTTGTCCGCCGCCCCCACGAAACCGACCGTCGCACCAACCTCGTCTTTCTGACGCCTAAGGGGCGGGAAATTGAAAAACCCGTGGTTGGCGCCCTCACCCAAACCGTTGAGGCCATCACCCAAAACATCAGCGCCAGCCAGCTGGATACGCTGCGAACGGTTTTTGAACTCATTAATCAAAATATGCAACACCTGACCTCAAACCCGGAATCGTGAAAAAAAGCATTGTTTTTATCCTGGGTCTCTTTTTGCCGGGGCCTGTTACCTCGGCGCAAACCGTGCAGCTGCCCGCAGCCTTACAGTCGCCGCTAGCACAGGCGCTTTCGCGCAACAAAGAAATCCAGAACAAAGCGCTGGAGCTGGAAAAAAGCGCGCTGGAGCGAAAATCGGTGCGGGCCAAATACATTCCCCGATTGGACGCCACCGCGGGCTACGCGTATCTGAACAACCAGGTAACGATTGATGTGCCGGGCACGACATTGCCGCTGACCGGTTATGAGCTTTTTTCCGGAAAAACACGGGTTAATGCCGATGCGCAGGTAGCTCATGCCGGACTCATGGCCAAAAGCGTTCTCTTTAGCGGTGGGCAAATCGGCAATGGCGCAAAAGCACTGGAGCAAAAAGCCATTGGGGATTCACTTTTAATAGAAACCGATCGCGATAACCTGACCGTGGACGTGATCAGCAGCTTTGATAAAATTCATTTTATCAAAGCCTCAGAAAGGTTGGTGGCCGAGAGCGAGCGCCGGCTCCTAAAGGAAGAAGAACGGGTAGCCAAAGCCATTGCCAACGGACTGGCCGTGCCCTTCGACCGTGATAAAATCAAGCTGGCGCGGCTAGAGCTGGAATCCAAACGCACGCAGCTGGAAGAAAATAAGGCGCTGCTATTTCAAAAGCTTTCCTACCTCACCGGCATGACGCACGCGGAACTGGAAGCTATTTCCTATGAGCTGGAACCCATCGTTTTGCCCGAAGACCTGACCGTGGAAGATAAGCAGGAACTGGCCGCGCTCGACGCCTATCAAAAGGCCGCCGGCTACGCCCTGAAACGCGAACGCGGCACCTACCTGCCGCAGGCAGCTGCCTTTGGCGGACTTTCTTACACCCGCATTTTCAAGGGTTCGGCGGATTTCAATATTCCGTACCTGCCGGCACCACTACCCCAGCCACATCTGAAACTTAACGAACTCACGCTTGCGCCCAACTGGATGGCGGGCGTGCTGCTGAAATGGGAAATTTTTGGTGGCACAGAGCGCAGCCATAAGGTGCAACAAGCGCGCCTCAACCTGCGGCAACTGGAAAACCGCCGCGAAGACAGTCGCGATAAGCTCGGCCTGCTTTTGCAACAGAAAAAGGCATCTTATCACACGCAATGGAAGCAAATAGACCTCGCCCGTCAGCAGGAAGTAGTGGCCCGCAACACGCTTACCCTTGCCGAAAAGCAATACGTGCAGGGGCTTATCTCGGTAAGCCAGCGCCTGGAAGCCGAAAACGACTTTGTGAAAGTGGCGCAGAACCAGACTGAAACGCTTGTTAACCAACGACAGGCCGCCCTTGAAGCCCTCGCCGTAACGGGGCATCTGGGGGAAAAGATTGTTTTTCAGTAGAGACAAGGCATGCCTTGTCTCTACAATGCCCGAATGAACTGAAATTCTAAAAATTCACCTCAGCATACCGTCGCCCCTCTCCCTCGGAGCGGGGCCG
>JAEWBT010000067.1 GCA_023391015.1 Bacteroidota bacterium | reverse complement strand
GTATATGGTGGGGCGGAAGGACGGCGCGGTAGCTTAACGATAGTTGGATTTTTTGCGCGTAAACCGCCACGCCCACCACACCAATACCGCTTGCAACGGCAGTCGCGCCCAGGCAATCCACTCATACGCGTGGTCTTCGCGGTGCCAATCCAGTGCCATCTGGATGTTGGCCGGAAAGACGGCAATCAGTAAAAGGATAATCCCCCAGGCCGCAATCCGCCGTGTTTTTTGGGGAACTAACAAAACGCCCAAACCGATTTCGGCAATTCCGGAAATCGCGACCCGCGCAGCCGGGTAAGGCAGCCCCGACGGCATGATACCAAGGTAGATTTCCGGATTCAGGAAATGATTGATGCCTGCAAAAATGTACAGTGCCGCCATTGCATACAGACTCAACCGCTTTCTAAAAGACATTTTATGAACTGCGATTTTCCCCAAATTTCCGGAAATGGCAACCTTTTTTATACGCCGAAAAAGGGGTTAAAACCGGGCCAGCATCCCTTCCAAACGAACCGCTTTTCGTACCTTTAAAGGCCGATTCTGCCCTGCCGAAAATGACGTTTTCCCACCTCCACAACCATACCCAGTACTCGCTCCTCGACGGCGCTTCTTCTATTGCCAATCTCTACAAAAAAGCAAAGGCCGATAACATGCCTGCCGTCGCGATTACCGACCATGGCAATATGTTTGGCGTGTTTGACTTCGTAGCCACGGCTTGGAAAGACAAAAAGCAGATTGGCACCACCGAAGACGGCAAACCTATTGAAGCACCCGCTGTGAAGCCGGTGGTAGGCTGCGAGTTTTACCTCGTGGAGAACCGCCACAAAAAGGAATTTAAAAAGGCTTCGGGAGAGAAAGACAAGCGTTACCACCAGCTATTTCTGGCCAAAGACGAAGAAGGCTACCGCAACCTTGTGAAGCTGTGCTCGGTAGGTTTTATGGAAGGGATGTACAGCAAATATCCCCGCATCGACAAGGAGATTTTACTCAACCACCACAAAGGGCTGATTGCAACGACCTGCTGCCTCGGCGCGGAAGTGCCGCAGGCCATTTTGCGCGGTGGCGAGGCCGAAGGCGAAAAGGTTTTTAAGTGGTGGCTGGACCTGTTTGGCGAAGATTATTACGTGGAAATGCAGCGCCACGGCATTCCGGAGCAAAACAAAGTCAACGAGGTGCTCCTGAAGCTGGCGCGGAAGTACAATGTGCCCGTCATCGCGTCCAACGACTCGCATTATGTGGACGTGGAAGACTACAACGCCCACGACATTCTCCTTTGCATCAACACCGGCGAAAAGCAGGCCACGCCGAAATATGCGGATGGCCCGGACGACGACGAGAACCGCGTAAAAGGCGGGCGCTTTGCGTTCTTTAACGACCAGTTCTTTTTTAAGAACACGGAGGAGATGACGAAGCTATTTGGCGACCTGCCGGAGGCGATTGATAACACGGGGCTGATTGTGGACAAGATCAAGCCCCTGAAACTGGAGCGCGACATTATGTTGCCCCACTACGAGGTGCCCGCCGGCTACGACATGGACAGCTATCTGGAACACCTCACCTGGGAAGGCGCGCACAAACGCTACCACGAGATGACCCCGGAAATTGAGGAGCGCATCAAGTTTGAGCTGTTCACCATTAAGACCATGGGTTTTGCCGGGTACTTTCTGATTGTGCAGGATTTTATCAACCACGGCAAGGAAATCGGTGTGTTTGTAGGGCCGGGACGCGGCTCGGCGGCCGGCTCGGTGGTCGCGTTTTGCATTGGCATCACCAATATCGATCCGATTAAATACAAATTGCTGTTTGAACGGTTTTTGAACCCGGACCGGAAATCCATGCCCGATATTGACACCGATTTTGACGATATTGGTCGGCAAAAGGTGATTGATTATGTGGTCGGGAAATACGGCAAAAAACAGGTGGCCCAGATTGTGACCTACGGTACCATGGCGGCCAAGTCCAGCATTAAAGACGTCGCCCGCGTAATGGATTTGCCGCTTGCAGAAAGTAACGCTTTGGCGAAGCTGGTGAGTGATAAGCCGGGCATTAACGTGCAGCTCGACCGCCTTTTGAATGCACCGTTGCGCGGCGAAGGCAGTCTGGAAGAAAAAGAAGGGCTTGGTGGTGACGACATCAACGGCGCCGAGCAGTTGCGCCAGATTTTTGCCCAGGAAAATACCATGCAGGCCCGCGTCTTGCGCGAGGCGTTGAAGTTGCAAGGCACGGTGCGCGGAACGGGTGTTCACGCCGCCGGGATTATCATTGCCCCGGAGGACATTACCAACCTCTTGCCGGTGGCTACGGCCAAGGATTCCGACCTGTTGGTTACCCAGTTTGGCGGCAACGTGATTGAAAACGCCGGGGTTATCAAAATGGACTTTCTGGGCCTGAAAACCCTCACCATTCTGCGCGACGCCCTGGCCCTTATCAAGCGCAACCACGGCCGCGAAATCGTGCTCGACGACCTGCCGCTGGACGATGTGAAAACCTACGAGCTCTACCAGCGCGGCGACACCAACGGCACGTTTCAGTTTGAATCCAGCGGGATGCAGAAATACCTGCGCGAACTGAAACCGACCGTTTTTGAAGACCTCGTGGCGATGAACGCCCTGTACCGGCCCGGTCCGATCGCCTACATCCCACAGTTTATCCGCCGCAAAAACGGGCTGGAAGAAATTGAGTACGACCTGCCGGAAATGCAGGAATACCTGGAAGAAACCTACGGGGTAACGGTGTACCAAGAGCAGGTCATGTTGCTTTCCCAAAAGCTGGCTGGCTTCTCCAAAGGCGATGCCGACGTGCTCCGGAAAGCCATGGGTAAAAAGCAGCGCGCGGTGCTGGACAAGATGAAAGGCCAGTTTATGGACGGTGCGAAAGCCAAAGGCCACGACCCCAAAAAGCTGGAAAAAATCTGGACCGACTGGGAGGCCTTTGCCCAATACGCTTTCAATAAAAGTCACTCGGTGTGCTACGCGCTGGTGGCCTACCAAACGGCGTACCTCAAAGCGCATTACCCGGCAGAATACATGGCCGCGGTACTGAACCACCAGGCCAATATTGAGCGCATCAAGATGTTTATGGGCGAGTGCCAGCGCATGGGATTAGCGGTGCTGGGGCCGGACGTAAACCACAGTATTGGTGGCTTCTCGGTGGACCGGAACGGCGCGATTCGCTTTGGGATGTCGGCGGTGAAAGGCGCGGGCGAGTCGGCGGTGGAAGACATTATCCGCGAGCGCGACGAAAACGGTCCGTTTAAAAACCTCACCGACTTTTTCTGCCGCATCGACCACCGGAAAGTAAATAAGAAAACGCTGGAAATGCTGGTAAAAGCCGGTGCGCTCGACGCATTTGGGGAACTGCACCGTGCGCAGTTTCTTACCGTTCCGGAAGGCGAAAAAATGACCGGGTTGGAAAAGCTCTTTGCCTTTGGGCAGCAGTTTAAAGCGGGACAGGAGCAGGCCGCGAATTCGCTTTTTGGCGCGGTGTCGCTGACGCCGGATGTAAAAGCGCCGGTCATTCCGCCGTGCGAAAAATGGCCGATTGCCGAAGAGCTGGAAGCCGAGCGCGAAGTGGTGGGCATCTACCTGTCGGCGCACCCGCTGGATCCGTTTAAGTTTGAAATGGACAATCTGGGCTTCACGCCGATTGCCGATGTGCTGGAGCCGGTGAAAGGACCCACGTTCAAAGTCGCGGGCTACCTTTCCGATGTGGCGCATCTCTACACCCGGAAAGGTGCGCAATTCGGCAAGGCCATTCTGAACGATTTTAGCGGTCACTTGGAGTTTGCCCTTTTCAGCGACAACTATGTGAAGTGGAACAAATTTCTTCACAACGGACAGAAAGTGGTTATCACCGCCTGCTACGCCGAAAAGCCGTGGAATGCAGAGGAAATTGAGCTTTCCATACAGGGGATTTCGCTTCTGGAAAACGCCCGTGACACGTCGGTGAAGGCGTTTAATATCGGTTTTGAACTGCCAAAATTGACCGAGGAAACGGCCCGTTTCTTAATGGAATCCTGTGAGCAAAATCCCGGAAATGCAGAACTGGTCCTCCACCTGATGCACCCCGACCCAACCCGAAATCTCAAACTAAAAACCGGGAACCGGAAAATCGCGATCAGCGACGCCCTGATTCATTTCTTAGACGAGCAAAAGATTCCGTATGGGGTGGAGCTGGTGCGGTAGGGAAGAGCAATAAAAGCTCAATGAGGCTTTCATTCCGAACGGCGCAAAGCGGAGTGCGGAATCTGCTTGAGTTTGAAAGTTTCAAACTTTAATCCTTTCAAAACCGCTCAGGTGCAAGAGATTCCTTCCTACGGTTGGAAGGACAGCCGCTTTATTGCGTCTTAATATGTCTGATAACCCGCCGGGTTAAACTGATAAGAACCATCCGAGATACCGGTAAGTTTCATTTCAAAACCCGCGCCTGAAATCTCCGTTACCAGATACGTAATGCCATCCACCGACATATAGCCCAGGTTGTAAAAGCCGAAAGCGTCAAATTTTCCGGGAAGCAGGCATACATCCGGCGAAGGCACGATCCAAAAGTAAATGATCTTGCCTTCATCATCCTTGCCCACATATTCTGTTTCCTGAAGGGCCGTACTCAAATGCCTGCGCGTTTTGCCGGTTTTTTTAAAATCGGTTTTAAATCGCTTTTCATTCCTTGCATCGTCTTTAATGACAGCCATATTGGTTCCAATGGCCATTGCATGCCGGTATTTTTTACCCTCTGCAATCATGTATTGTTCTATCTTATTGTTCCGGATAAACTGATCTACTACCACTTCGCCTGCCTCGCTGCCATAAAATTGCTGAAAAGCTGCGTTCGGCATAAAGGCTTCGCCGGCTTTGAGATTCAGAAAAAAGTAACCATTTCCGGAATTTTCGCCGTCGCTCGCGAAAAAAGAAATCTTCTTCGTGGCATTGGGACAAGCCAGGCAACCTTTTTCGCGCAGGTATTTGGAGAGGTCGGCGCTGGAGGCCGTCCCCGGTGTACCACTGCCGCCAAAGGCGTGGTGGATTTCCGCCAGCGAGCGCTTTT
>JAEWBT010000003.1 GCA_023391015.1 Bacteroidota bacterium | reverse complement strand
GTAGCGGTGGGCGCTACCAAGGCCGCGATGGGGGCAGGGGTACCGGGGGCAGAGATGCGCGCCAGGTGCTCTTCGGTGAGGCGGCGGAAGGTGGCCCAGGAAAGGGGACCATGCTGAACGCTAAATGGATTGGTGAAGTAAACTCTGAGGTCGCGCATAAAAAAAGAAAGACTTGAGAAGCGAACAAACGAAGACTAAAGTACAAACACGCTAACAAAATAGGAAATTTTAGTAAAAGGAAGCATTCAAAAGTGTAGGGATGGCACTGACGATATCGTAAGCGGTAGGGTTATACTGTGAAAGGTGCTCTTACGATATCGTAAGAGGTATGACGGCACGTTGGGTATGGCACTTACGATATCGTAAGGGATACAGTCACACTGTGGGAACGGCACTGACGATGTCGTAAGGGATATGTTTGCCCTTTGGGGATGCCCCTTACGATATCGTAAGGGGTATGCCTGCGCTTTGGGAGGCGCATTGACGATTTTGTAAGAGGAATATTGCTAATGGGATAAGGCAAACGACGAAGACTTTTGTGTGGCGAACGGGGATTACTCAACATGAGTAGCGGCAATACGGCCAATATGGGCAGATTGCCGCTATGCGTGTTGCGGACTACGGGCGGATTGCCGTACATTGGTAGCGGCAATACAACTGTTGCATGCAATGCTTTTAGAACCATCAAACTATTTATGAGTTACTTAAGGAAATCATTAAATAAGTTTCGACAAGACGCTTTGTCAAAAGTGTTTTATGACCTATTGAAATGGTTACTTCTTGCAATACTAGTATTTGCTGCCACAAAATTATTTCCTGACACAACCTCATTTGGACAATTTCTAACAAAGAAAGTCAATCTTTCAACTTATACTATCTTGTTAGTAGGACTTGGGATTATTGGGCTAACTGTATTTGTCGTTTCATTACTGTTCAACAGAAAATATCATGTTATACGGAACGATAACTTTACAGATGAATTGACTGGACTTAAAAATCACAAAGCATTTCATGAATACATACACAACAAGATTACTAGTGACAGAACTTTCTCAATTATAATGATTGACGTTGATGATTTTAAGAGGTTCAATACGGATTATAATCCCAACACTGCTGATAAAATTCTAGGAAAATTAGGTGAATTGCTGGGTAATGATAAAAGAGCTACAGACGAAACGTTTAGACAGTTTCTAAGAGGAGACGAATTTGTAGTCATCGCAAACGATACAAGCTTAAATGACGCTATTAAGGCAGCTGAACGGAAACGAATGCTAATTGCCAACACAACATTCGTTGTTGATGAAAAACCATTCAAATTAACTGTTTCTTGCGGTGTTACAGAGTTTAAGAAAGGAAAGGACAAGTCTGACACGTTGACAAATAGAGTTAACCAAGCATTAGTTGAGGCGAAAGGCGTTGCAGGAAAGAATAATACAAAATCTATAATTTAATTAGCACATGCATGCAACATGGGTTTGCTGCTATGGCGGGGTGAAGGAATAAACATCGGCTTTTTGCAATCATCAGCAGCAGTCCAAACGTGACGAACTAATCCAGGCTTTTAGTTCTTATCTTCAACAATAAAACTAAATAGGCCTGCGGTTCAGGGCTGGACGTTCAATGAAAGCCACACCTGCAGCAAGCCCTGTTCGTTATAGGGCATTTTAAAAGACGATACATTGCAGACAAGAAAACATACAGCGTGGAAGAAAAACCGAAAGTTTGGTGACGTTTGGGGTGGACGAAAACGACCCAAACTTGCGGACAATATTTTCAACAGACAACATAACTTGACTGCTCCAAACAAAGAACAAGAGACACCAATTTTTATTATTGACAATCCTTCCCGAGACTTCTATTTCCCTGTAACAATTGACGAAGTAAAAGAAATACTTGGACGACTACCAAAAGACCATATAGATCATTTAACTCACATTTGGTTTCAAAAAATTAAAAAGACTGACTATTTAGATAGTAAAACATTCCAAGGTTCTTTTGTATGTGGTAGTGGAGTTTATTTGGTTATTCTTAACCCATTCCCGGCTGACAACAAAATGAGATTAGGAAAGAACAAGCCACTAAAGAAAATCTTAAACTATTACAAAGACTTCACGACAGATTTGAATGAAGATGAAGACGGATGGTATTTAAAATGGACAGAAGATAAGATAAAACAATATTATTTGGAAAACTTATTGATTCACGAAATCGGACACTCAATTGACAGTTTTTATAAACGTTATTGGAGCAAGGCGACTGAACAGAAACGAGAAAATTGGGCAGACAATTATGTTGCAGTTTGGGTAGATCAAGTTAGAGAACACTATGAGCCGAATGAGAAAAACGCCCTATAACACGGGTAACTTATCTGGCGCGAGTGTTCGGCGGTAGCCAGCACTCGTGTCTGCGGGAGCTGGCAGTCTCTGACTGCCCTTGTGCCAGTCGGAGACTGGCTTCTCCAATACACACGGGAGCCGCTTCGCGAACTCCCGCGCGAGCGGCGAACGCCCGCCCAAGCGCAAAGCGCGGAACCGTTTCCCTCCCAAAACCAAAAAAGCTTCCGGAAATTTCCGGAAGCTTTTTTAATTTCTAACCCAATCATTTAGGCCTTCAGGGCTTTCTGCACCAGTTCGGCGGCTTCGCTCAGCAGGATGGCGCTTTGCACTTTGAGGCCGCTTTTATCGATCAGTTCTTTGGCTACTTCGGCGTTGGTGCCTTGCAGACGAACGATAATCGGAATGTTGATATCGCCCAGGTTTTTGTAGGCGTCAATCACACCTTGGGCCACGCGGTCGCAGCGCACGATGCCGCCAAAGATGTTGATCAGGATGGCTTTTACCGCCGGATCTTTCATGATAATGCGGAAACCGGCTTCTACGGTTTGCGCGTTGGCCGTGCCGCCCACGTCGAGGAAGTTGGCCGGCTCGCCGCCCGCCAGCTTAATCATGTCCATCGTGGCCATCGCCAGGCCCGCACCGTTTACCATGCAGCCCACGTTGCCGTCGAGTTTTACATAGTTCAGGTTGCTTTCGCTCGCTTCTACTTCGGTGGGGTCTTCTTCGGTCTTGTCGCGCAGGGCTTCCACGTCTTTGTGGCGGCCCAGGGCGTTGTCGTCGATGTTCATCTTGCAGTCCACCGCATAGATTTTATCATCGGCGCTTTTGAAAAGCGGGTTGATTTCCAGCATGGCGCAATCGAGGCCTACATACGCGTTGTAAAGGTTCGTTACAAACTTCACCATGTTTTTGAACGCGTCGCCGCTCAGGCCGAGGTTGAAAGCAATGTTGCGCGCCTGGAAGGGTTGCAGGGTCATGCCCGGAGCCACCCATTCTTTGTAGATTTTTTCCGGCGTGTTGTGGGCCACATCTTCGATGTCCATACCGCCTTCGGTAGAGTACATGATGACGTTTTGCTTTTTGGCGCGGTCCAGCAAAATCGACAGGTAAAATTCCTTGCGCTCGCTGGGGCCATCGGTGTACATATCCTTGGCTACCAGAATGCGGCTTACTTTCTTACCTGCTTCGCCGGTTTGGATGGTTACCAGCGTATTGCCGAGAATGTTCTGAGCCACTTCTTTGGCTTGGTCGGCGCTTTTCACTACCTGTACGCCGTGCTGGGCAGGTGCTTCTTTCATGGTGCCTTTCCCGCGACCACCGGCGTGAATCTGCGCCTTGATAACGGCAAATTTGGTACCGTTGGCCGTTGCCATTTGCTCGTAGGCTTTTACGGCTTCGTCGGCGGTTTCTACGGAAACGCCTTCCTGAACGGGTACGTTGTATTTCTGAAGGAGTTCTTTCGCCTGGTATTCGTGGAGGTTCATGCGGGTGGTTCTAAAGGGGAAAACTGGATTTGTAAAAAGTGGGGCGAAGATAAGCAGGAAGCAAAAGAAATTCCGGGCCGGAGTTGCAGGGCACTTTCAGTTGGAGTATGTTTGAGCACAGATTCTGCTCTATGAAAAAATTACTACTCCTGGCTGCCACGGCTACTGTGGCCGGCCTGACTTCCTGCCAAAAGGAAACCACCCAAATCAATGTGCTGCCACAGCCTACGGTCTCGGCCTTCCGGGTGACGGGCGTAACAGATCTTTCCATCAAAAAAACGCCTTTCGGGATGTATCCCTACTGGCAAATGCCTTTGAACGTAGTGTATGGCAATGGTGAGCCGCAGCGTGTAACCTTAAAACTATCCAATATCCCACAAGGTATCAAAGACTCCCTGACGCAAAAATCCGGCTATCCCGATTTTTACTCCAATGCTTTGTTCTTCTACCAAAACGCCGTCAACGGCGATCATAAGGTATCGCTGGAAGCGATTCCGGATTCCGGAAAAGCCCTGACGTATAACTTCACTATTTCTGTTAGCGGCGACACCTCCTGCACCGGCTATTTTTTGGCTAGAAACCTTCTCGGATATTCCAGTTGTATGTCTTCCACTCCGGGATACGCAGTCAATTTTAACCAGTCGGGCACCAGCGGCGATACCTTGGTTTTAAACAACTTCGACAATGCGAATAATGGAGTTAGAATGGTGATTAATTGTTACAACCAATCCATCGTTATCCCTGCCCAGTCTATCCAGGGCTTCTATTATACCGGGAACGCTCAACTCTATACCAGCGGAAGCAGTGGCGATGTGGCCATTTCAATGAACCTTGCAAAGTATGATTCCAGTGGTAATTACATAGGGACCTGCAACTACAGTTTTCAGTAACCCCAGTTACCGGGTCGTATTTAAAACCCCCAAAAGCCTTCCTGAATCAGGTGGCTTTTGGGGGTTTTATTTTCCGGAGCTAAAATGCTTCCGGAAATCGGCTTCCGCAGGCAGCGTGTACCACCTTTGTCTTGCTTTTCTGTATCAGTTTCCGGAAAAAGGGGCTTTAGGAGTATAAAAAAAGCTACCTTTTTAAGGGTAGCTTTTTGAGTGGAGATTTCCGGAAATTTCCGGAAGATAGGCGCTGTTTACTGACCGGCTTCACGGGCAGCGTCGCGCTTCATCGCTTCGTTGGCCGTAATCTGGAATTCTACGCGGCGGTTACCGGCGCGGCCGCTGGCAGTGTTGTTATCGTATTTGGGGTAGTCAAAGCCAAAACCTTTGGTCGTAATCCGGCTGGAGGCTACGCCGTTGCTGCGCAGGTAAGCGGCCACCGAGTTGGCGCGCTTTTCAGACAGCTGTTGGTTGTACTGGGCCGAACCCGTGTTGTCGGTATGGCCATCAATTTCCAGGTCAGTGTCTTTGTAAGTCTGGAGAACGGTAATGAGTTTGTTCAGGGTTGAAGCGGCGTTGGGAGAAATGCTGCTTTGGTTGGTACCGAAAAGCACCGCGTCGCTGAATTCAACCACAATACCTTCGCCCACGCGCTCTACTTTGGCGCCGGGAACGGATTGTTCGATTTCCTTGGCCTGCTTGTCCATCCGGCGGCCAATGATACCACCGGTAACGCCGCCTACCGCGCCGCCGATGATAGCGCCCAGGCCGGTATTACCGGCTGCTTTACCAATAACGCCCCCTACAACAGCGCCAGAACCGGCCCCGATAAGAACGCCTTTGTTTTGATTGCTCATGCTGCGGGTGGAATCACAGCTGGTGGTACCGATAACGGTAGTAGCGAGAAGGGCAATGCCCAGTGTCTTGAATGTGTTCATAACTAAAAAGGAGAGAAAGTGAAGATGAAGGGGTTGAATAAATAATAGTGCCAACTGCCGCAGCGCGGGCGAAATTAAGGTTGGTAGCTTGCTTTTAACAGACGTAATACCATAGTGCAGGTTTAAAAGAAGAATCAAAAATGGCTTTTAGAAGAGAATTTCCGGAAATAAAAAATGTGTTTTTTGTGGAAATAAACCGGGTTTTCTACAAGGGTTGTTTCTACAAAATACTGCCCCGGCATGATTTCGTTTTTCCCGTCCATTGAAAACACGCTTTTCTTTATGATGCTGCAACTCAATCCTACCATTCTGGTGGACACGCCGCTTGGCCGCGGTCATGCGATCTTCCTTATTGATTACGGCCAGCACCAAAACTCCTGCTGGGTGGTCGCCCTTTCTGATAACGGCATCGTTAAGCATTTCGACGCCAACGACGTCGTCGTCGCTACCAATTACACTTATGGTATGAACCTGAAAAAACACCTGCCGGCAGGCGTGAAACCCAGCAACGGCGTGACAAAGGATTAGGTAATAGGTATTAGGTATCAGGACTTATGAAACATGACACATAAAACATGAAACATGAATTACCTTCGCCCTTCTCATGAATCTGGAATTCAATAAAAATGAAGACCGCATGAACCTGGCCGTTGGCCAGTTGCGGCAACGTTTTTCTCAGGTCGCCCTGGGCGGCGGCAAAAAAGCAATGGCGAAAGCCAAAGAGCGCGGCAAGATGAGCCCCCGCGAGCGCGTCCAATACCTGATAGATAAAGACAGTACGTTTGAAGAAATCGGCACTTTCGCCGGTTGGGAGATGTATGAAGCCGAAGGCGGCTGCCCCAGCGGCGGCACGGTGGGCGGATTGGGCAAAGTGGCCGGTCGCTTGTGCATGATTATCGCCAACGACAACACCGTAAAAGCCGGTGCCTGGTTCCCGATTTCCGGAAAAAAGAACCTGCGCTTGCAGGAAATCGCCATGGAAAACCACCTGCCGGTGATCTACATCGTGGATTCAGCGGGCG
Source organism: Bacteroidota bacterium (assembly GCA_023391015.1). Lineage (GTDB taxonomy): Bacteria > Bacteroidota > Bacteroidia > Chitinophagales > Chitinophagaceae > UBA1952. The sequence continues at coordinate 257 of JAEWBT010000003.1, read as the reverse complement.
TGTACCTGCCGATGCAGGACGAGATTTTCCCCGATAAAGAACATTTTGGCCGCATTTTCCGGAATAACGCCGTGATGAGCGCGATGGGCATTACCCAAATCGCGGCGGTGATGGGTTCCTGCGTGGCGGGCGGTGCGTATCTGCCCATTATGAGCGACGAAACGTTGATGGTGGAAGGCAATGGCTCTATCTTCCTCGCCGGTCCGTACCTCGTGAAGGCGGCTATTGGCGAAGACGTGGACATCCAGACCCTCGGC
>JAEWBT010000052.1 GCA_023391015.1 Bacteroidota bacterium | reverse complement strand
TAAGCCTGCTGGGAACCCTGCTGGCAGGAGCTGCCCAGGCACAGGGCATTCCAACGCTGCCGCCTGCTACGCCACCGGCTGCGGTAGCCGCTATAGAATATTTTTTTGACGCCGACCCCGGTTTTGGAAATGGCACACCGCTTCCGGTAACGGCTGGTCCGGACGTAACGGCCAGTGATCTGGCGGCCACGGCCACGCTCAGCGCAGGCGTCCATTACATCGGCATTCGTGCCCGCAACAGTGCCGGCGTCTGGGGACTTACGACCGTAAAGCCGCTGTATGTGCTGCCGACAATCACCCTACCGCCCCATGCGGCGGTTGCGCCCATTGTACGGGCCGAGTATTTTGTGGATAATGCGCAACCTTTTGGCAATGCCACGGCCATTCCGGTGGCAAGCGACACCGATGTTACGGTTTCCAATATTGTTTTGACGCTGGGAAGCCTCAGCAACGGGGTGCATAAAATCGGGTTGCGCTTCGCTGATGCGGCGGGCAACTGGAGTCTGACCAATCAGGAAAAGCTCACTGTGGTAGCGGTGAATCTTTCCCTGCCACCGGCAACGCCTGCGCAGCCTTTTACAACGTTGGAGTATTTCTTTGATACCGATCCCGGCATCGGAAACGGCACCTTGGTAACCGTACCGGCAACCACCGATTTGCAGTCTCACAGCATTCTGGCCGATGTTTCTACGCTCGCGCAGGGACTGCATGTTTTGTATGTACGCACCCTGGGCAATCGCTCCCTGACAGCCTCACAGAGTTTCCGGATTTCCGACCCGCTGCCGGTGAAACTGGTCCATTTTTCCGGAAAATCAGAAGCCCAGACCGTTGTTTTGACCTGGGAAACCGGCGCTGAAGAATCCAATAAAGGCTTTGTGGTAGAGCGCAGCACCGATGCCCGGAATTTTGACAGTCTGGGCTTTGTGGTCGCGCGGAAAACCACTGCTGGCACCTATGCTTTCACCGATAGCCAGCCTTTGGAAGGAGCCAGCTATTACCGGCTCCGGCAGCTGGATTTTAACGGCAGCGCTACTTACTCGCATATCCTGATGATGCGGCGGGCGACGGAAGAAAACAAAGCCGTTTTTACCAACAACCCGGTAGAAGACGAACTGCGAGTCTTTGGCTTGCCGGCTTCGGCAAAAGAGGGGGATTTTACGATCGTGGACCTGCAGGGCCGTCCGGTGCGGGTGCTTCGGGGAAGCGGCGAATCGGTAGAAAGCTTCAATATTTCCGGAATTCCAGCGGGGACCTATGTGTTGCAGATCCGGCAGGGAAGTACTATCCAAACCCTTCGTTTCCAAAAGAAATAATTTCCGGAAAACGGTCCGCAAAAGGCTTCTAAAAACGCCTCCCAAAAGATGTTTCAATACAAAGTGTATGCGCCGTCGCCTGCCTTGCAACCTTTTGTGAGCAACTACTCTATTGTAGAAAACACGGTGCCCATTACCCATTTTGTTTTGATGAAACCTACCCTCGTATTGGGCATTCAGTACAGCGGTAGCATGGAGCTTTCCGGGACAGAGCAGGCCGTGTTTGAGGGCTTTAGCTCGGGTTTGATCGGGCTTCAGCATACTTACTGCAAGATGGAGAAAGCCGCGAATACCGGGGTGCTGTTTATCAATTTTACGGAAGCAGGCGCAGCTGCTTTTTTCAACCTGCCCCTCCACGAGCTTTCCGATACCGGCCATACTCTGGACCTGATGATTCCGGCCAGTCTCGTATCTCAGCTGGAAGAACAGGTGGCTTTAGCAACAAGTGCCGAAGCGCGCGTACAGGCCGTGAACCGCTTTTTGATGACCCGGTTGCGCTATCAGAAAAGCGATCCGCTGATTGGGGCTGCATTAGAGCTTATTAAAAATTCCCAGGGGCTGATTAAGACGAAGGCGCTGGCAAAACAGCTTTACATCAGCAGCAGCAGGCTGGAAAAACGGTTTCGGCACGCCGTAGGCACTTCTCCAAAACAGTTTGCGGCGATCGTTCGGATCGAAACAGCCCTTAAAAATTTTCAGTCGGGCATCCCGCTGACACAGCTGGCTTATAGTGCCGGCTACTTCGACCAGGCACATTTCAACCGCGATATTAAACGGGCTACCGGCATGACACCCCGGCAACTGATGGGCAGCCTGATCACAACGTCCGGAACGGTGCAGCAACCCTGCGGGTTTCTTTATGGAAACGATGTACTGCTCACCCATATAAATGAAAATCCGGAAAAGACCGCTCCGGCATCACCCGATTCCCCTTCCAAAAAGCAACAGTCATGACTGCCACCTGCCCACTGCCCCAAAATGCCTTGCGCACCATTGTCAATCCGGTCATTAAAGATTCGGTTACTTTTCTGGAAACCGCTGCGGAAACGGGCGGCAAACAAACCTGCGTGCGGGTAACGCTGATGCCCGGTGGCGGTACGCCCCCGCATTACCACAAGTTTCTGACCGAAACATTTGAAGTTATTTGGGGAAATCTGGGGCTGGAAGTGGACGGCAAAGCCCTAAAGCTGGAAGCGGGCGAGGCGGTAACGGTTTTTCCGGGAATGATTCACCGCTTCTTTAACGACGGCACCGAGCCGGTAACATTTCTCACCACTATTACGCCGGGGAGCCGGGGCTTTGAGCAGTCATTGCACATCCTCTATGGGCTGGCTGCCGACGGACTGACCAACTCAAAAGCAGTTCCACGCAGCCTCACGCACCTGGCTATCATTTCCGACATCAGCGATATGCACACCACCGGCTTCCTGGCGCTGCTCAATCCACTGCTGCGCCGCCTGGCGCGAAAAGCCAAACAATCCGGCGCTTATACGGCGCTCGTGCAACGGTATTGTGGCTTTGTTGGCCCCACCCCAACCCTCCCCGAAAGGGAGGGAGAAAACCCTTCATGCAGCCAGCGTAAAACTCCTCTTGGAGAAAACCCCTCCTTCGGAGGGGTTGGGGAGGCCGGAGCGCGGTGACAGCAGTAAAACTCCTGAAAAACATCCATTTCCTTTTTTCTAACACCCCTTTTTTCCTCCAAAAAAATGATCCGAATCATTCCTAAAAAAGCGCGTCTGTGGCTGTGTGCCGCTGCGCTCACCGCACTGGCAACCGCCGGCGCCCAAGCCCAGAGCGTGGATTTCTTTAAATCCAACTATACGCCGCAGTCTTCCAGCGGAAGGTCTATTGCCCGCGGCTGGGACAATAATTTTTACTTTGCCGGCAGCCATTTCACCGGTGGCTCTAACAACTCCGATTTGCTGTTGGTAAAAATCAAACCCAACGGCGACACGCTCTGGACGCGCACTTTGCCGTCGCCCGACCGAAGCGAAAACGGCTTCTGTGTGCTGACGCCCTTATCCAACGAGGTGATGGTAGCGGGTATTTCCTCCGACACGGCGCGCAGCGGCAGCGCAAACGCTTTTCTGATGCATTTCAACGACAGTGGCCGGCTGGTGTGGCGGAAAGATTACCCGATTTCCGGAAAAAGGACGGCGGTGGCCAACATGTTGCGCCTCAACAATGGCTTTGCCCTTTGCGGAACCATTACAGACAGTGCGAACGGCAATACCGATGCCTGGCTTTTGCGCACCGACCTGAATGGCAACAAGCTGTGGGACCGCAACTATGGTGGCGCTTTGTATGACGATGCCTGGCAGATAGAGCGCACGCCCAATGGGGGCTTTATGTTGGCCGGCGGCAGCTACTCCTACCGCACCGGCACCCGCCACGACGATGCCTGGCTGGTGAAAACCGACGACTCCGGGCGG
>JAEWBT010000049.1 GCA_023391015.1 Bacteroidota bacterium | reverse complement strand
CTTCTACCCCATCTTCTTCTACAAGGTCGTAGCGGTCGAGCGGACTCCAGCGCATCCGGAAGCGCGGCACATCCGGTACGTTCACTTCATAATACAGTCCATCGGGTCGCTGTTGGGTCAGGATGCTGGCCGGAACGGTTCGGCCCTGCCAGGAAAGGTTATGAACGAGGGAACGAGCCATGAAAGGGATGAGGAGTGAGGATTGAGGGATGAGAGGAGAGGAATGAGGAATACTTTTTTGAGTTGGATGGCCGCGTGGGAAAGGTCGCGGAGCGACCGAATGTTTGTAGCAAACGATCTTACGTTTTCCGGAAGGTCGCTCCGCGACCGAATGTTTGTCGGTGCATTCCTGCTTTATAAAGTCTTACTCCTTTGTTTTTTGCTCTTCTTTCTGCGATTCGATGGCGGCCTTTTCGGCCTTTTCCACTTCTTCGTCCGGTTTGGAGCCGTCAGTGCGGACAATGGGAATTACAGCGCCGCGAAGTTCGGGATTGGCGGCTTTGTCTTGCGGGTGAAACGGCGATTCGGTGGCCTCGCTTTTCCGGATAAAAACCGCCGTTTCGGTAGGCACAATGCCTTTTCCCCGGTTCAGCGCCCACACCTTGGTAAACTCGGCGCCAAAGTAGAGAATGAGCGAAGAATAATTGACCCACAGCAGGAAGATGATAATGGAAGCCGCCGCGCCATATTGGTTGCCGATATTCGAGCTACCCAGATAATAACCAATGGCAAACTTGCCGATCATAAACAACACGCCGGTAACGGCAGCGCCCACAAAGGTGTCTTTCCAGCGAATGCGCGCATCCGGAAGTACTTTGTAAATCACGGTAAAGAGCAGAGTGATTACCAGAAACGTCAGCAGGTAGTTGGCACCCGCTGCCAGAAAAGCCTGTCCTTCGCCAAAAAACCGCAGCAGCCGGTCGAAGACCAGATCCATAAACGTGTTGATCAACAAAGAAACCATCAACAGAAAGCCCAGCCCCACAATCAGTGAGAACGACAACAGCCGTGTGGTGATGTAGGCCAGCCAGCTTTGCTTGGGTTTTGCCTTAATCGACCAGATGACGTTGATAGAATCCTGCATATCAGCGAAAACACCGGTTGCACCAATAAAAAGCGTTATCAGACCCACAATCACGTAAAAACTTCCCTGCTCCTGAATGCGCATGTTCTCCGAAATCTGAAGCACCTGCTGGGCGGCGTTCTTGCCCACGAATTGCTCAATCTGCTCGTAGAGCGAAGCAGAAATGGTGTTTTGCTCAAAAAACAACCCGGCAACCGAAATCACAATCAGAATCAGCGGGCCAATACTGAAAACTGTGTAATAGGCCAGCGAAGCCGACAATTTGGTTACGTTGTCGTCAATAAAGTCGGAGGCCGACTGCTTTAAGATATTCCAGTAAGACATTTTAGCCGGCTTACTCATAATACATTGGTTTTGATTGGAAAAGCAAGGCCTGAAATGTTGTGCCAACAAGGGCTCCGGCCTTTTCTGCCAAAAGCTTTTTTCCGGAAAAAAGCCCTTTGTTTCCGGAAACAAAAACCTTAATGCTCCGGAACCTCGGGTGCCGTACCCATCACGGCATCGATTTCGGCGCGCACTTCGGGGGTAATTTTCTCTAAAACATCCAGCGCTTTCAGGTTTTCGGTTAGTTGGGATTCCTTGGTAGCGCCGAGAATTACGGTGGAAACATTTGGGTTGGAAAGGCACCAGGCAATCGAAAGCGTTGCCAGCGATGTATCCAGGCGATTCGCGATTGCGCCCAGCGCCCGCACGCGCCCGATTTTCTCGTCGCTGAGGGTTTTATCTTTCAGCCATTCAAACCCTTCGAGAGCCAGGCGGCTGTCCTCCGGAATGCCGTCGTTGTACTTTCCGGTCAGCAACCCCGATGCCAGCGGGCTCCAAATGGTGGTTCCCATCCCGACATTGCGGAAAATGGGCAGGTAATCTACTTCCATTTTCTGCCGGCGAAACAGGTTGTATTCGGGTTGCTCCACCGCCGGGCCTTCCAGCCCCAGTTGCCGCGCCACCATGTGGGCTTCCATAATCTCGGCGGCGCTCCACTCGCTGGTGCCCCAATACAGGATTTTGCCTTGTTGGATCAGCGTATTCATCGTGCGCACCACTTCTTCAATCGGCACATTCTTGTCGGGGCGGTGGCAATAGTACAGGTCCAGATATTCCATTTGCAACCGCTCCAGCGCTTCGTGGCAGGCTTCCATCAGGTGTTTGCGGGAAAGGCCCATCTGGTTGGGCTTATTTTCCTTTGCGCGCCAGCCAAAAAAGGCTTTAGAAGAAACAATGTAGGAAGAGCGCTCCCAGCTTTTAGCCTTTAACACACGGCCCATCATCAGCTCGCTTTCGCCGCGGGCATACACCTCGGCATTGTCGAAAAAATTAACCCCGGCTTCATAGGCCAGGCTCATCAGGCGGTCGGAGTGGGTGTCGTCGATTTGCTTGGCGAAGGTCACCCAGCTGCCCATCGAAAGGGCAGAAAGTTGCAGGCCGGTGCGGCCCATACGGCGGTAGATCATGATTTTGTTTTTTAGAACGTACTGGTTTGCGCCAAAATTGGGCCACAGCCAGGAAAACCCGTGGGGCTGGATTTCGGAATCCTGGAACTCCGGTAGCTTCCCTAAAGCACAGGCAACGAAATCAGTGTCCCGATTTGCGTTCCTGAGGCGCAGGCACCGAAATCAGCGCCCCGGTTTGCGCCCCTGCCATCGGTTGAGCTTTCTATTTTACTCCGTTCCGACAAGAAGCAGTCTCCTACACCGAATCAGTTGTTTCGGACAGCGACTTTTGTCATTCCCGAAAGGGAATCTTCGCGATTTTAGAAGCTGTGAGGACCCTGCCTTTTGGCGGGGTGACAAAGAAAACGAAGGCCTACTGGTGACATTTAGGAGGCCGCTTCGAGTCAAAAGAGAGCGGGCGGGATGCACGTTAAAGAGATAATCAGTGCGCTATCTATTCTTTTTTTAAAGGAATTTCGTTTCCCCAAAATGAACATTCAAAACCTACTTCCGGAAATCCAATGGCGCAGCAGCCGTGCCGGCGGCAAAGGCGGACAGCACGTGAACAAGGTTGAAACCGCTGTAGAAGCGCTCTGGAAAGTGGCCGATACCACCCAATTTCCGGAAACCGAGAAAGCGCTTTTACTTCAGAATCTTGCCGGGCATCTCAACAAAGACGGCCAACTTTCGGTGCGCGCCGCCAACCGCCGTTCCCAACTGGAAAACAAAGCCCTGGCGCTGGAAAAGTTGGCAAAAATCATCGGGAAAGCACTTTTTGTCCCCAAAGCCCGGAAGGCCACCAAGCCCTCGCGCGCGGCACGGGAAAAACGGCTGGAAGCCAAAAAGCACAATGCTTTCCGGAAAGCCCAGCGCCGGAAATACGAGGATTAGAAAGTGCCTTATTTGGGGAAATAAATCTTCTTTTAAATCTTTTCCGGAAACTCTGCCTTAATTTTCGCCTTCTTCATGAATGCCCCTCTTTTTAATTCAGACGTAGATGCGGCGGCGCATCTGCAAACCAGTTTCAATAACCTTCGTGCTGCCATCAAAAATGTGGTGGTCGGCCAGGATGCCGTGGTGGAAGGCCTTATTATTTCCTTGCTTTGCAACGGCCACAGTTTGCTCGTGGGCGTGCCTGGCCTGGCCAAAACGCTGCTGGTCAAAACCATTTCTGATGTGCTGCACCTGTCGTTTAAGCGCATTCAGTTTACCCCCGACCTGATGCCCGGCGACATCACCGGATCGGAAATCCTGAACGAAGAGCGCCATTTTCAGTTTCTGCCCGGCCCGGTATTCGCCAACATCATCCTGGCCGACGAGATTAACCGGACGCCGCCCAAGACGCAGGCCGCCTTGCTGGAAGCGATGCAGGAACGCAGCGTAACCGCCGGCGGAAAAGTGTATCCCCTGCCCGCGCCGTTTTTTGTGCTCGCCACCCAAAACCCGATTGAGCAGGAAGGTACCTACCCGTTGCCGGAAGCCCAGCTCGACCGGTTTATGTTTCAGATCAACCTCGATTATCCGTCGTTTGAGGAAGAAGTAGACATCGTGCGCACCACCACAGACGCCCGCCGTGTGGAGCTGCCAAAAGTGCTGGACGCCGAAACGCTTTTGGCGTATCAGGGGTTGGTGCGCCGCGTGCCGGTGCCCGATAATGTGCTGCAATATGCCGTGAGCCTGGTGCACAAGACGCGGGCTTCTTCGCCGCTGGCGCCGGAAAGCACGCGGCAATACCTTGCTTATGGTGCAGGTCCGCGGGCGTCGCAATATCTCATCTTGGGGGCCAAGTGCCACGCACTTTTACGCGGGAAATACAGCCCGGATATCGAAGATGTGCAGGCCGTTGCGCCGTCGGTATTGCGCCACCGCATCGTGCGCAACTACCGCGCTGAAGCCGAAGGGCTGACTACCGACCGCCTAATTGCGGGGTTGTCTTAAGCGTTCTAAACAGCCTGGCAACGCCTGCTTTTGGGGTTTGAATTTCCGGAAAACCATTAACAAAAGCTGTTAATATCAATAAACTTTTTCTTCCCAACAGAACTTTTTTTGCCGGAAAACAGTATTTTTGTCAAAGCCTTCGGGCAACTCCCCCTTACCTATGACACTCGCAAACGCAACTGCCCTGCCTTTTCTTTCTATGCCCAGCGGCGGAGAATGGTTTATTATTCTGATTGCTATTATCGTGCTTTTTGGTGGCCGGAAAATTCCGGAACTGGCGCGCGGTTTGGGTAAAGGCATCCGGGAATTTAATGACGCCAAGGAAGGTGTGAAATCTGAAATTGAGTCGGGTATGCGCAAAAGCGAAGCGCCGACCAATGCCACCATGGTGGACACAGGGGCTCCGGCAACACCGGAGGCTACACAGCAGGCGAAATAAGCCTTTCTTTTGGGGTACTGTTCTGGTGCCGTTTTTGTTGTAAGAACCTTTATTTTGGTTAGCAAGGGTTCGGTTGGTGGTCTGGTGTCTGTATTTCTGAAAAAGACTTTGCTACATGAATTTAAAAGCCTTCTGGATAACCGCGTTCGCAACCCTGCCTTTTTTGACGAATGCGCAATCCCGCCCGGCTACAACAGGGCAAATTGCAGAATCCCTTATCAACAAGTCAGACTCCGTGACCTTGCCCAAAGCGCTTCAAAAGCTTGCGGCAGGTAATGCTGCGAATGATAAAGAAGCCCCCACAAGCGGTAAAATGTTTGTGCCGCTTGCCGGCAACAAAGCGTATTTCGGCAACATGACCGACTACGTGAACACGTTTGCCAAGACCTATTTTAACGCGCACTCCAAATCGTTGGCGGTGGTAAAAGGCCGGGCCGCAAAGCGTTTCAAGGATATTGAAAAAGTGCTTCAGCACAATTCCATTCCGAAAGAATTAAAGTATCTGGCGGTTATTGAATCGGCGCTGAATAATAACGCCATTTCGCCGGTAGGCGCGGTAGGTCCCTGGCAGTTTATGGATCAGACCGCCCGCGATATGGGCCTTACGGTTAATGAAAAGCGCGATGACCGCACCGACTGGAGCCGTTCTACGCAGGCTGCCGCTAAGTATCTGAACCAGCTGTACCGTCGCTTTAACGACTGGCTGTTGGTGGTTGCAGCCTATAACTGCGGCCATGTTCCGGTAGAAAGTGCCATTGCCAAAACGGGCAGCCGCAACTTCTGGAGCATCCGGAAATTTTTGCCCCGCGAAACGCAAGGCCATGTGCTGGCATATGTAGCAACCGCTTCTATTTTTGAGCGCCTCAATCACGCGATTGGCGGTAATTTTCCGGCTGGTTTTTCGTTTAATCCTGCCGAGATTGGCGATAAAACGACGCCTGCTGAGCCGCCCAAGCCGCAGTTTACCCGTGAAGAGCTGGAGCGTATGGCGATTGTCCGGATTACAGAGCCTTTGAGCCTGGAGTACCTGGGGTTTGAACTGGGTATTGAGCGCAAGCTGCTGGCCGACTGGAACATGGACTACGATCTGTTTCTCTATAATACTTACCCGGAGCCTTATTACAGCCTGCGCATCCCAAAAGACAAGCTGGAGGATTTCGTGATCAAAAAGGAGTCGTTGATTAAGAATTCCCGGCAATTTTTCGCTCAAAACACGCTTTAAAAGCTTTTCCTAAAAGGATTTCATTTGGCAGCGAAAGAATCTTTTCTTACTTTTGCGCTCCTCCGATTTCAGAATAGTTCCATTTCATGGCAAATCATAAAGCAACCAAAAAAGACGTTCGCCAGGCAACCAAGCGCCGGGAGCGCAACCGCTACTACGGTAAAACCACTCGTAATGCTATCCGCAAGCTGCTGGCGCTGACCAGTAAGTCGGAAGCCGAAGCCGGCCTGCCTGCTGTTTCTTCTATGATTGACAAGCTGGCCAAGCGTAACGTGATTCATAAAAACAAAGCTGGTAACCTGAAAAGCGGTATCGCCAAGCGTATCAAAGCAATGGCTGCCTAAGCCACTGCTGCTAAACCCTTTTTCCCCCTAAAGCCTGACGTTGTTCCTACAGCATCAGGCTTTTTGCTGTACTGCCCTTTCGAGAGCTGCGAGAACAGCCTGCTGTGTGAGCGGTTTGTGGACAAAGACCGGCTGGCTCAACACATCAGCGAACTCTGGATCCACCACAGTGTTGTCTGCCTCCGAAGCGGTTACAAATACCACCGGAATAGCAGCCGTAGCCGATAATCCTTTTAAAAGTGTTGCCACCTCATAACCGCTCATTTGGGGCATTTGCACATCCAGAAGAATACAGTCGGGCTTTCGGGATGCCGTATAAACCCATTTTAAGGCTTCATTTCCGGAAAACGCCTTGTGTAAGGTGGCACCGCTTGCTTCCAAAAGAGCTTCGAGGGACAATAAATTTTCGGGGCGGTCGTCCACCAGAAGCAGGGTTTTGCCGAGTAGAGATGTTTTCATGCTTAGAGAACAAAATTGGTTAATTTTCCGGAAATTGTGGCCACGGGCAGGGGTTTGATGGCAGGATTACGAGCAAGCGCAGCTGCCGGCATAGCCGGAAATTCGGCTGATTCCGGCGACTGCACTAAAGCCGTTCCACCAGCAGCCAGCACCGCCGCAAGCCCTTCCGCTCCATCGGCGTTGGCACCGCTCAGCAGGATGGCCAGTAGGTTTTTATCCGCATTGAGGAGCGCGGCACTTTGAAGGGTTACGTCAATACTGGGGCGGCTGAAACATACCGGCTCGCTGTATTCCAGCGCGAAGTTGCCTTCTGCTTCTAGGAGTAAATGATAGTTTTGCGGTGCCAGGTAGATATGGCCGGGCACCAGCGCTTCTTTGTCTTCAGGCTCTGTAATGTGGCTTTTGGTGTGAATGGTGAGCAGCTCATCCAACCGGCTGGGTACGTTGCGCTGCCGGTGCACCACCAGCAAGACAACGGCTCCAAACTGCGCCGGAAGAGCGCTTAGCAACTTCAACACAGGATCCATAGAACCGGCTGACCCACCAATGATTACCAGCTTGTTTTGGGTAAATGAAAAGGCCATTGTACTTAATTCATTTTACGGTACACCTTCATGGGACGAGACACCACTTCAAAATTGCCTTTCGTCTTAGAAGAAAGAATGGCTTCTTTGGTGCCCAACGCCAGATAGCCCAGCGGACTGAGACTGTCGGAAAACAGACTCAATACTTGTGCCTGCAAGTGGCGTTTAAAATAAATGAATACGTTCCGGCATAAAATCAACTGAAATTCATTGAAAACACCGTCGGCTGCCAGGTTGTGTTGGAGAAAGGTGATTTTCTCCCGTAGCTCTTTTTGAAAGATAGCATTGCCATACAAAGCCGTATAATACTGTGTAAAATCCTCTACTCCACCGCTCAACCGGTAATTTTGAATATACTCTTTAAGCATGTTGGTCGGCACGATGCCAGCCTTTGCTTTTTCCAGGTTAGCCGGGTTAATATCAGTGGCATAGATGCGGCACCGGGACAGCAGGCCGGCTTCATGGAGCAGGATAGCCATTGAGTAAACCTCCTCTCCCGTAGAGCAGCCCGCGTGCCAGATGTTGATGCGCGGAAAGGTTTCCAGCACCGGAAAAATCTCCTTGCGCAGGTAGAGGTAGAACTCCGGATCGCGAAACATTTCGGTAACGTTCACCGTAAAGTTTTGCAGAAACCAGTCGAAAGCGTGCGGGTCGGAAATGAGGCGCTGCCCCAGCTTCTCAAGCGACTGGGTATGGGCCAGCTCGGCGCAGCGGCGTAGCCGGCGCGCCAGCGAAGCTTCGGCATAGCCGGAGAAATCATATCCCCATCTATCCTTAACGAGTTGAAGAAATGCTTGAACCTGTGGTTGCGAAAATGGCATCTATCAGCGGTGCGGCAAATACTTTGATTTTTTTATTTGGCGAGCCACACCCGCATCAGGGACAAAAGCCGTGCCCCATCCACCGGCTTGGTAATATAATCGGACGCGCCCGCTTCCAGACACTTCTCACGGTCGCCGAGCATAGCCTTCGCTGTCAGGGCGATAATCGGCAGTTTCTTAAAGCGGGTATCCAGTCGCAGGCGGCGGGTGGCTTCATAGCCGTCCATTTCCGGCATCATGATATCCATCAACACCAATTCCACATCGGGATGATCGGCCATCACCTGCAACGCTTCCCTGCCGTCGAGAGCCGTAAGAATTTCCATTTTCTCGCCTTCGAGCAAAGAGGTTAGTGAAAAGATATTACGCATGTCGTCGTCCACCAGCAATACTTTCCGGTTCTCCAGCACCACGCCGTTGGCCAGCGCCTCTGTGGGCGTTACGGACTGCTTGGTAGCCTGCTGCATTTTGTGGTGGAAAAGTTCCAGTTCATCCAGCAGCCGCTCTTTGGATTGCAGGGATTCGCGGATGATAACATCGGCGGTTTTCTTCAATGCCAGCTCGTCGCTGATGGAAATATCCGTGTTTAGATAAGCGAGCAGCAAACTGTCTTTGGAAGCTTTGCGTAGTCGCTCCAGATCGGGCAGACACAGGGTTATGCAATCCCCCAGATCGGCAATGACGCATTCGTAACGGCTTTTTTGCAGACTTTCCACTGCTTTGTCAAGGCTTTTTTCATATTCCACCTGAACATTTTCGCCTCTTTTGCGCAGCATTTTCCGGAGCTGGGCTTCTTCCAGATGCCCCTGGCCATACACCAGAATCCGCGACAGGCTCTTGCGCAGGTGATTGGAAATAACCTCAAAGGCACCTTCCAGGTCTTCTTTTTCCACCGGCTTGCGGGCAGCCGCCAGGGCGCCGCTTACGTGTAGCGAAGAATCATCAGCAGCCGAGATGATATGCACCGGAATCTTTTGCAGTTGGCTGTCATCTTTCAGGATTTTTAGCAGCGACCAGCCGTCAATCACCGGCAGTTGCATATCCAGAATGATAGCTGTTGGCAGGTAGCGGCGGGCATACATCAGCCCTTCATCGCCCTGAATCGCTACCAATGCTTTGTAGCCGCGCTCGCGGGCAAAGTCGCGCACAATAGCTGCAAAGCGCACGTCGTCTTCTACAATCAGCATGACTTTATCGCCGGGTGCAATGCCGTTGCGGTCGTCTTCCACCAGATCTTGTTCCGGAACCGCATCACCGGCGGCCTCTGCCTGCGCCGCAAGGTCTTTGGGCGAGGTAAACGGCATTTCCGGAAAACTACCTGCCGGACCCGCCACGGGCAACACCACCGAGAAGCGGCTGCCTTCGCCGGGTGCACTTTCGAGGAAAACATCGCCGCCCAGCTTGCGTGCCAGTTCGCGGGAGATAGAAAGGCCGAGGCCCGTACCGCCATATTTGCGACTGGTAGAGCCGTCGGCCTGCTTAAAAGCTTCAAAAATCACGCGGTGTTTGTCGGCTGGAATGCCAATGCCGGTATCTTTTACGGTGAACGCAATCCGGTCGGTCAGGGTCTTGCCATTGCTGTCTTTGGGTTGCGAAACGGTAAGCGTAACGGTACCGCCTTTAGGCGTGAATTTAAACGCATTGGAAAGCAGATTTTTCAGAATCTGTTCCAGGCGGGCTTTGTCGGTGTTGAAAGGCGCAGTTGCTTCGGCGTCCAGATGCGTGGAGAAGGAAATGCCTTTGTCTTCTGCAATCACTTCAAAAGAAGGCCGGATGTCGCGCAGGATGTTTTCGGCAGGGATTTCTTCAAAAAGGAAATCTACTTTTCCGGCTTCAATTTTGGAAAGATCCAGAATGTCGTTAATCAATTCCAGCAGGTCGGTGCCGGATTTGTGAATCACGCCGGCATACTCTACCTGTTTGTCGGTGAGGTTGTGGCCGCCGTTTTCCTGAAGCAGCTTGGCCAGGATGAGCACACTGTTGAGCGGGGTGCGCAACTCGTGGCTCATGTTGGCCAGGAACTCGCTTTTGTAGCGGCTCGTAACTTCCAGTTCCCGCGCTTTTTCCATCACCGCCAGGCGGGCGGTCTCCACGGCGCGGTTGCGCTCGCCCAGCTCTTCGTTGATCTGGCGCAGTTCTTCCTGCTGCACGCGCAGCTCTTCTTCCGAGGCTTGCAGCGATTCAGTTTGGTTGGTCAGCTCTTCGTTGGTCTGGCGCAGTTCTTCCTGCTGACTCAGCAGTTCTTCACTTTGTGCCTGAATCTGTTCCAGGAAGCGGGCCGCTTTGTCGCGCGTCATAGCGCCAAAAAGAGCGGCAGCCACCGCGTGTATGGTGGATTCAATAAGGTCTATTTTGCGTTGCGGGAATTGGTTGAACACGGCAATCTCCAGCACGCCCATCAAATCTTCATCAAAATAAACCGGCCAGAAGCCGAGGGTGCCCGGCCCGGTCTCGCCGGTTCCGGAAGCCAGCTTCCAGTAGTTTGCGGGCACTTCATTCACGAAGTGGGATTTTCCGGTATCCACAGCCATTTGCGCCATTTGCAACCCCTGATAGCGGGCCTCTTCGTCGCCTTCTATCCCAACGGTTATCGTCTGGGAGAGCTTGCCTTCTTCATTGGCCAGGTGCAGGGCGCTTCCGGCCAGGCGCATATAGCCAGTATAGGCCAGCAGGATTTTGCGGGCCGTTCCTTCCGGATTATCCATCTCCAGCAAGGCCGTGTTCAGCGCCTGTGCGCCTTGCAACAGCCAGTTCTGATGTTCCGAAATATCGTGGATGCGTTGGATTTCCGTCATGTTCTTTTCCACTTCGGTTTCTTTTTGCTGGCGCAGCCGCAGCTCGCGCAGCATCAGCCACACCATCACGCCCACAATCAAAATCGTCAGCAACGTGCCGATAATCACCTGATTGGTTGCATTGCGGTTGGCGGCAGTGGTACTGTCGAGGCGCTGTTGCAAAAGCTTTTGCTCGGCCAGTTCCATTATGTCGAGCACGCGGATGACGGCGGCCATGTGGGTAGCTTCCTGGCGGGTAATCAGGTTGTTGCCATCGAGGGTGAAGCGGAAAGACAAGTCGGAGTTCAGCACATTCCAAAAGCCTTGCAGGTTAGCGGCTTCCTGCTTTAGCTTGGCCACGTTGGCAATCTGGGTGGGGTTGTCGTTGGTAAGCGTAGACACCTCCGCAATCATGGTTTGGATTTGCGGGTCGGCAACGTAGTACCTTTCCAGGTGGCTTTTGTCGCGGGTGGCCCGGTAGGCGGCGCGGCTGTTGGCCATTTGGAGGATGGTATTTTCGATCTGGCGAATCCGGTTCAGCACCCGGTAGGTGTGGCGCGTGTTGGCACCATCCTCCATCTGGCGGTCGAGGGCCCGGTGCGAAAGAACGCCGGTAAAAAGCGTGAGCAGCAATGCAAGTGCAGAGCCGATATAAAGGCGGGTATTGATAAGCCGGTTGCTGGTCATCAGAGAAAAAGGGCGCGTGGGAAAGCGCCGCCGAAATTACGGCGGATTCCGCGCCAAAGGAATGGTGCCCCCTTATCGAAACGCACTTTGGCAGCAAGGCACAAAGCCTTTTTAATAACTATAAATAGAAACACCCAAGTCTCCAACCGGCAAGAAAGCCAAACACTCGTCTGAATAGAAAACGAACTTTCGTATCCTATTCAGACGCGTTTAATAATCCACTTCGTTGTCGGGCAAACCGTTTATCCACTTTTCCCAACAACGCGCAGCCCCTACCCGTTCAGGCTGTTGCGCAATTGCGCCGTCATGCCACTCGTGTAGGTTTCCCAGCGCTCCAGCACTTGCCGGAAATCATCGGGCATAGGCGCTTCGAAGAACAGTTCTTCGCCCGTGGCCGGATGCCGGAAGCCCAATTCGCGCGCGTGCAAGGCTTGTCGCGGTAGGGTTTCGAAACAGTTTTCCACAAAAAGCTTGTATTTGCTGAAAACGGTTCCCTTCACAATCCGGTCGCCGCCATAAGTTGCATCGTTGAAAAGCGGATGACCAATGGATTTCATGTGGATGCGGATCTGATGCGTCCGGCCCGTTTCCAAGCGCATTTCGGCTAGTGTTACGTAATGAAACCGGCGCAAAACGGTGTAGTGCGTAATAGCCTCTTTCCCGTAATCGCCTTCCGGAAATGTAGCCATGATTTTCCGGAAACGCAGGTCGCGGCCTACCGGCACATTGATGGTTCCGGTATCTTCTTTCAAGTCCCCCCACACCAGCGCCACGTAGCGGCGGTGCACAGTATGCGCCTTAAACTGGGCAGCGAGCTTCACCATCGCGTCCGGCGTTTTGGCAATGAGCAGCAGGCCGCTGGTGTCTTTATCAATCCGGTGCACGAGGCCCACACGGGGCAAATCTTCGCTGTCCAGCGCTTCGGCACCGAGGTAAAACGCCAGCCCGTTGATGAGCGTGCCTTCGTAGTTGCCGCAGCCGGGATGCACCACCATGCCGGCAGGCTTGTTCACCACCAGCAAATGATCGTCCTCAAATACAATGTCCAGGGGCATTTCTTGGGCAATCACTTCGGCGCTTTCGGGCTTGCGGGTGTCATAAACCAGCACATCGTCGCCGGGCCGCACCTTATAGTTGGATTTTACGGGTTGACCGTTCACCAGCACCATCCCGTCGTCCACGGCCTGCTGAATTTTGTTGCGCGTGGCCCCCTCGATGCGGTTGTGGAGAAATTTATCAATGCGAAGTAATTCCTGCCCTTTATCTACTTTGAGGCGCAGGCGCTCGCGCAGTTCCGGCGCGTTACTTTCCTCTAACTCTTCCGGCTCTTCAAAATCTTCGGTATCTGCTGCGTAGCGCGCCATGGTTTGTTTTTTCTTGTAGCGCGCAAAATTACGGCTTCGAACCGGCCCACCGGCGAATGGCCTGCGGTGTGAGCGTATTATAGCTCACGCGCCGCTCGATGATCCCGTTATTCACATAATACACCGACGGCACGTAGCGGCCCGCCAGGTTGATGAATACGTCCATATCCGGTTCGTAAAGTGTGGGCACGTTTTGCGCACCGGTCTCCCGGAAAAAATCCTCGGTAGCTTCGGGCGGGCCGTTAAGCACCATGGTGAGGGGCAATTTCGGGTCGATTTCGAAGAATTTTTGGAAATCGCGGGCGGCGTGGCGGCAGTGCGGGCAGCCGAGACTCAGGAAAGCCACCACTTGCTTGCCTTCAGAAAGGTGGATGCGCTGGTCGTGAAGCGTGGCCAAAGCGAGTGGTTCTTTTTGAGTAGATACCGGTAAAATAAATAACGGTAGAGCGGTCAGTAAGACGAGCGCCGCCAGTCCGGGGAGCATTTTGGGTGTCCACTCCCGCCAGTCGCGCAGCCGGTACAGCACCCAGATGCCCAGGAGCATAAACGCATTTTTTACCAGCGCCGGCAAGGGCTTCATGGGTAGCATACTGCCAAAGCAACCACAATCGCCGGTGTTGCCCTGCGCCACGAGCAGATAAATCAGGTAACCGGAAAAGCCGATTAAAAGAAATGCAGCAAGCGGCAAAGCCAGCCTTCGCACGGCCAGGCGCAGCAGCAGCAAAATCCCAACGCCTGCTTCCAGCCCCACCAGCAGGCGGGCGGTTAGGGCGGCAGCCTTGTCGCCGGGCAGGCCTGCGTCCAGCAGCGTCCAGGCAAATGGGTCAATGTCGGCAGCCTTGCTGCCCGCCGAAAATAAAAATGCCCCACCCAGCACGATTAAGAGCAGGGCGGCGGCAAAGACATTAAATGAAAAATTCCGGAAAACGCGGCGCAGCATCATGGGTGCAAAAGTATTTCCGGCGGCGACGGGAAACAGATTTTTAGCCCCCGCTTCCGGAAAATACAATTTCTTTGTTGCCAAAAGAACGTTATGACGGCTCCTACCGCTCCCCCGCCCCAGCGAACGCACGACAGCGGGCTTTCGCTCCTGCGCGTGGTGTCGGCCTTTGCTGTTATTATGCTGCACGCGGCGGCGGGCATTGCCGGGGGTATTCCCAGCGGCTTTGACCGGGGCTGGTGGCTGGCCAACGGGCTGGACGCCGCCGCCCGATTTTGCGTTCCGGTTTTCCTGATGATTTCCGGCGCTTTATTGCTGGGTTATCAGCAGGAGGACGGACCTTTTATACGCCGCCGCCTGAAGCGAATTGTGGTGCCGCTTTTGTTTTGGACGATCATTTATCTGCTGCACAACGCACTGAAAAACCTACAGTACGTGGCCGACAATCCAAAAGAATTTCTGGTGGGCGCCTGGAATGCTTTGCTCAATGGCGTGGCCTACCACTTGTGGTATGTATATATGCTTATCGGGGTGTGTCTCTTCCTGCCGGTGCTCAATGCGTGGGTGCGGCAGGCACCACGCCGGCACATAGAAACCTTTCTTTTAATCGCTTTTTTGTTTTCGCTCAACAGCCAGCCCTGGTTTGATCCGCTGCTGCCCAATATTGACGGCCATTACTTTTGGGGCTACGGCAGCTATTTTGTTTTGGGCTACTATCTCTATAAATATCCAACGGTTTTGCAGCGCCGTCCCTGGCTGCCGTATGTGCTTTACCTGCTCTCGGTCTTGATAACGGCTTATGGAACCTATCATACCAGCAAAAGCCAGGGCAGTTTCGACGGCCTTTTTTATGAGTACCGGTCGCCGGGCGTGGTGCTGATGAGCCTTTCCGTTTTTGCCATAGGGCTGCAATTCCGGAATTTAAAACTGCCCCGCTGGGTTTTAGCGGCGGACGCAGCCAGCTATGGTATTTATCTGGTGCATATTCTGGTAATGGAATATGCCTGGAAGATAGCTATTGACGTAACAACTCGCGGGACACTCCGGATTTTATTACACGCCTTTTTTACGTTTCTGATTTCTTTCGCTGCCGTCTGGCTGCTGCGCCGGATACGCTCTTTGAGAAACCTGACAGGGTAGCAATAAGCGTGTTGCTTTGCGGTACTTTCCGGAAATTTTTAGTACAGATCACACACTTCTTCGGTGGTAATGCCGCCCTGTTGTTTAGGCTTTTGAGAATTACCCTTGCAGAGGTCACGCGCATTGCCCTTTGTATCGCGGAGGGGATATTCGCGGTGTACCGGCTCGGGCAGGCCCGGCTGGCCGGTGTAGGTAATGGTGCACTGGCAGGTATATTCCCGAACGCAGGAACTGGCCGAGGTCAGGATTGCAAGGGCGGAAAGAGTATAAAGGAAAGCGCGTTTCATAGGCTGGAAAAGGCGATAGCGTGGGCCAAGATACGCAACAGCGGGGATGTTTTGGAATTTTTCGGTGTAAGAACGGGGTTGAAGTTGCATCTCGCCTCCTTTTCCATTTAGAAAAAGCACGGCGATATGACAGTTTCTATTTAAAACACGTCCAGTTTCGGGTCATAAAGCCGCGCGTTCATGTTGACCAGCCCAAAGGAATCCAACTGCTCATGGCCCGTGTAGCCCCACAGCCAGCGGAACTTCAATGGTGGAACGGCCCGGTCGTCGGTTTAACCCATTACAATACCATAAACAGCATATTTATTAGATAATATATCCCATTCTTATCCCTTTTATCAAGTCTTCTATGGTTAGTTGTTTCTTTTTAATGTTGCCTGCTACTCTTTTGCGATTAAACAAATTCATTACAAAAGAAATGATGTTTATAGAGAAGCCTTCTCCGTCAAAATAGTGGGCAGCTTTAAATTTGGAAACATCTACATTAAACTCTTTGCCGTATTCTACTATAAACTCTAGAGCGTCGTCTCCAGTGACCCCTAAATCATCTTCAATAGTTGTGTCGCGTTTTATTAATTTTGCATCTACGCCGGTTTTTTTGCTGACAAAATTAATAAGCTCTGAAAAATTCTCTTTATTCATAGGGCATATTAGTGTGGTAAGTTACTAATCCAAGAACCACTTCTAACATTTGATTCACGATATAAACTTGCCCCGGTTGACATGGGGACAAATACATTTTTAGTGACATCGTAAGCTGTAATTCCCCAACCTATATAAGGTGTCCAGCGACCTACAAACCTGCCAATAGAAAGTGTCTGGCGGAATACCATTGCTCCTTCTTTAGTCAGATGGGGCGTCCACAACCTAGTTGAAGATTTTAGCGGAATGAGTTTCTCAAACGCTACGGATGCAAGTGAAGAACCTTTTTGTGAGCCTAATGCACCATAAGGTTTAAGAAAGTTGAGCCTAATTCCCGAAGCTGCTAACCCAGGCCCTTCCGGGTGAAAGTCACCTAATGTAAGGTCCGAAACTTTAACTTGCGCTTCAGATGCCTTCTCCTTCCCACCTTTCCCGCCATCTCCATCCCCGCCGCCATCATGAAGTATCTGGTTCAGCCCATAGCTCATCAAAGCTGCGCCAGCTCCGATCCACGGATTACCGCCCTGCGCATAAGTAGTAGCCGCGCCCATACCAGCACTATAAGAATGCACCCCCTACTTTGCTTAGGGTTACTCCGTTCATCGCCAGTGCATGACCCGCAAAAGCGGAAAGGCTTCCGGAAACAAAACCCGTCACAAAATCTCCGCCCTGCGCTGCGATCAACTCTAGCGATTAGGGAAATTTAAACTCGCCTCTTACTCAAAAAACCTGCCCCGCGCCGCCTTTCCAAAGGTACGCCCTCAAGCTTTTGCACCTCTGTATCTACTTCAGGGCTCATCAGACAGGTAATAAAAATGAATTGCCCTGCCTTGGTGGTAATCCGGGCATAATAATAACTATCTAAAGAACTTATTTGAAAACTGCCCTTATCTTTCGCAGCAGATTTCATTACCATAATCTCCACTAAATCCTCTTTGGGATAGAAAGTAGCGGATTTATTCTTCCAGATCGTTATTCCATTCGTTGTGACTTCTGCTTCTTCCCCAGCATT
Organism: Bacteroidota bacterium; assembly: GCA_023391015.1. Classification (GTDB taxonomy): domain Bacteria; phylum Bacteroidota; class Bacteroidia; order Chitinophagales; family Chitinophagaceae; genus UBA1952. The sequence continues at coordinate 13,341 of JAEWBT010000049.1, read as the reverse complement.
CTTTATAGAGTATTGAATGTGGATTGCAATTGCCCAAAAATTGACGACAACACCAAACACAAGTTGAACCCAAAGAAAGGTTTCCAATCCGTAATTAAAGTAAAGGCAAAAACCCAAAACTAAAAGAAACACCGTTATATTGAATTCCAAGGCTTTTAAATGATTTCGAAAAGTTTGCTTCATTCTCATTGCTAACGGCTCGTAAATTGATAATTTATGGTATTGCTAAATTGGTTTAGCTGTAAATTAAATGTCTGAGTTAGACCGTAAAGCACCTCTCCTCCGTAAAAGGCTGCGCCTATCCCAAAACCTACTAATGCTCCCGTTGCGCCTCCATAACGAAGACCGGCTAATGAAGCACCTCTAATGGATAGGGCATTGCCTATTGTTCTATAAGCTAAACGATTATAGCCTATTTGACCAGATCGATACATATATGCATCGTTAACGGATGATGCTACGGTAACGAAGTTACCGGCTATACCAAACCTACTTCTAAGAACCCCGAACGCTTGGCTAGCTAGCTTTACATTAGCTACATTTTTACCTGTTTGTATTGCTCTGCTATACTCAAGTAATCCCATTTCTGCAGTAGCAGCTACAGCTTCGCCTTGACTGACCCAAGATGCCCCTTCAACAGCCTCGTTTAGAGTATTGCTTTTTTTTCCTTTATCTCCATTACCGTCTCCATCCGGGCTCATTAGTTGATTGAGCCTGTAGCTCATCAAGGCAGCACCTGCGCCAATCCAAGGATTGCCGCCCTGCACGTAAGAAGTACCTGCACCGACCCCCATCGCAAAGAACGCGCCGCCGACTTGGCCCAACTTCAACCCGCTAAGTGCTACCCCATGACTCAAACCCGTAGCTACCGTATTGGATAAAAAGCCCGTCCAGAAATCCCCCCCCTGGGAAACACTCATCCCGCCGCCTATAAAGCCATGTGCTACCGCTCGGCCCGCTTCCTTCACAAAGGTCATTCCAACGCTGGTAGTAACGAAAGAGCCAAAGGCCTTACCGACACCATAGGTAACTCCGCCCATAATACCACCCACCGCAGTTGTGGATAGAAAATCGCCGATGTTGAAGTTGCGGCTCAAGCCGCCGGGCGCAAAGGCCGCCTGCGCCGTGTAGGTAGCCGCGCTGATGGCTGCCCCGATAGCCATCGCTATCAGCACCGGATGGTTGCCGTCCGGGTCTACATAACTAATGGGGTTGCAGTTAGCGTAGCTGTAGCGGTTGTAGGCCAATGGCGAGCCTGCGTCGCTCACGTAGTTGTCCACCGAGAGCATCCGACCCAGCTTCGGGTCATAAAGCCGCGCGTTCATGTTGACAAGCCCAAAGGAATCCAACTGCTCATGGCCCGTGTAGCCCCACAGCCAGCGGAACTTTAAAGGCGGAACGGCCCGGTCGTCTGTCTTCCAAGTGACCACATCGCGGCGGCGGCCCCAGGCATCAAAAGCCTGCCGGTGTACTACTGCGCCCGTTCCATCGGTCAGGGCCACTATGCTGCCCAGGTGATCGGTATAGGGATAATACATTTCGGTGCTAAAGCAGCACGTTTCGCCTCCCCCGCCGGCGTTTGCGTTTGCAGTAGCCTCCGCAGTGTCGGGTATTATTTCCAGGCCTGACGTTTGAAGCAATTCTACCGGCGGCTCAAAGGGCGTTCTGCCAAATGCGTTGCGCACAATCCAAGCAACACCGTTATCGCTTGCCACCGGGGTCACCTTCTCGGTTACTTGTCCGGATGCGTCTCTGTAAATCAAGCTGCCGTCATCGTAGTATTCTTTTTGGTATTGCAAAGCGCTGGACCGGTACATGCGCATCACCGAACGCTCGCCTTCGCCGTCATACATAAATTCTGCTTTATTCAAGCCTTCGGTAATCGTGAGCGGACGTTGATAGGAGCTATATGTAATATCCTGCTGAATGGTAGGTATCGACCCGGCAGCGTTGTCGGTATAATACAGTTGATGGGGCTTGCCATAGCTGTAAAGTCCAACGTCGCTTTTATTCAGGATATTTCCGGCGGTAGCGGCATTGGTTCCATAAGTCTGCACCTGGTCGGGAGGCAGTATGGCAGGTACACGACCCGTATAACCGGTATGTGTCTTGGTCAGGCGTCCGGCCCGGTCATAGGTAAAATCATCATAAACACTTACTAGGCCATCTGCCCGCTGCTTGATAAGTCCTCGCTGGAAATCATAATCCAGACTATAGGATTGAACTCCTGGGGTTGTGGTCTGGGTCAGGTTGCCGTAATTATAAGTCTGAAGGGTCGTTTTACCATTACCGCGCCACTCCTGCGTGGGTGCGCTCAGGCCGTTAATGTCTTCCAGCCGGTAATGGATGGTACCGGATGCATCTTTTATCTCTTTGATATGGCCATCCTGATAGCTATACCGGGCAAGCACGCCGGAGATATAGCGTTTAGTTGCCATACGACTCAAATTATCGTACGTAAAAGCCGTAAAGTAGCCATTATGGTACTGTGTTTTCTCCAACCGCCCAAGTGCATCGTAGCTGTACGTTTTGCTGTGCTCTATCTGACCTTGTGCATTTTTCCGGGTAACAGACTTAAGCTGGTTACTGTTTCCGGTTCCGGAAAGGTTGTAATATTCTGCAATTACATTGCCTTCAGGTATTGTAGTTAAAACCGGCCGGCCCAGCGCATCATACTGAAACGTGGTATTTTTTCCGCCGGCGTCTGTTTGTTTTTTGATAGCTCCATAGCCGGTGTAGGTATAGCTGGTCGTTCCGGAACTCGTTTCGGTAATAGATGTTTTCCGGTTATAATTATCATACACAACCGTTGAAAGCGCCTGACCATTTGCCTTGGTTTGCACAACGTTGCCCCAGCCATCATAGCTGAAGGTGACAACACCCGATTCATCTTTTGACTCCAACAGTTTGTCGGCTGCATCTTTAATGCTGTATTTTGACCTGCCGCCGCCATCAGTAATACTCGTTACGAGATTACCACCACTATAGGCGTAAATGATATTACTGCAATCGTGCTGCGTGCAAGTTTTAATCAGGCGGCCATACTTGTCATAAGTATTTGTGGCTTCAACAGCGGTTTCGCTGCTGCTTCGACGCGGGGATATTTTCCTGACGAGCTGCCCTTCCGCATTATAGTCCAATATTTCGCGCGTATAATCGGCCGGCCCGCTGCCGCTCCATATTTTGGTTCCATGCTCCGTTTCTTTACCCAGCAGATTGAAGTCGGTATAGCGCTCGGTAGCAGCAGGGTCATTTACCACCTTCCGCATGATACCGTCAACGAGTCGTTGGGCGGGACGCCAGTACCACCGCTCGGTCAAGACGCGGCCATCGGGTAGGTTTGTGTTCAGAAGTTTGCCAAAACCATCATACTGATAGCTGGTTGTGAGACCGTCGAAGCGAGTAGCAGTGCGCGCCGTGCCAAAACGGGGATCGTACGTGCTATTTGTAGTTTGCCCCAGCGCATTAGTCTCCGAGGTCGTAAACCGGTGATTAGCATCGTAGGTATAGCTGGTTGTTCGGGACGTTTCGCCGGATGCGGAAATGGTCTTGTCTTTAACCGTTCCGGCAGTGTAATAGGTAAACTGGGTGGTTAGCTGCGCCGGGGTGCCGTAAAGTTGCTTGGTATTATCGACCCGTCCGTTTGCATAAGTTGTAATATGGGTAGTAGTAACCGTCTGTGAGTTGTTTTTAGATAGGCTGTCTATTACCCTGGCAGGGCGGCATGGATAAAGGGATAAGGTTTGCGCTATAGGGGCATAAGTTATAGTCCGGGTCAGAAATTCAACTCCAGGAATTTTCTCCTTAATTGAAGTAGGGTTATCATACGAGTCATATGTAAGGTATGAAGTGGCCTTAGTAGTTCCGGAAAGATGATTCTTTTCTTCAGTCAGAATAGGACGCATCTTGTAACGCCCTTTCGTGCCAATTAAAATAGTCGCTTTTTCTGAAACATCTGAACTGATTGGCTGCAATCCGGTTCCGTCATCGACAAACTTATCCACCCGGCTGCTTATTGGGATATACAGGGGAGGCAAGAAATTGCTGTAAGACTGAATAGTTGTAGCAAGTTTTGTGGTACCATCAAAAAGGGATGTTTTAGAAATCTCGCTAAAACCAATTAAGCCCCTCCCATCTTTTAACAAGAGAAGATTCTTGTATTTGTAGTTACTGATAATAAAATCCACTCTTTTGTTGAAAGTCTCTTGGTGGCTAACCACATAAAAAGGGCCATTTACCGTTGTTATAGCATTTATAGATGGTGCACTATACAACGGATAGTCTTGTTCATAGTGATAGTGATATTTATTTAACGGCATATAATCTATAGTCTCTATTAACCCAAGGCCATTCCTGACCTTAGTTAAAAGCCTATGAGGTGCACCTGGACTAAAGGAAAGGTAATTAGGGCCTCTGTTAGTTTGATTTGTTGTATTGAAAGCACCTCCAAACCGGTTCATAATGTCTGGCTTTCCATCGCCATTAAAATCCCCCAGATAAAGAGAGTAATTATTATAAAGATATTGTGGTTTCGAACTATACCATTGTAAAATATAACCATAATTAAAATCTACTTCGATTTCTATATTTTGTTTTTCAAAAGTGTGAAAACCGAAACTCCTATAAACTTCAATATTAGCTAAGTTGAATTGGAAGCCACCAATATTCTTGCGTGTAACATAGAAATGAGCAATATCGGTCTTACCGTCCCCATTAAAATCAGCCGTAACAATAGGAGTTTCATCCGGCATTGGAACATAATCTGTAGGTCTCAAATAATAAGGGGTACCAATATCAACAGATATAGGTGTCCCAAATTCCTTACCATTAGAATACCCAATTTCCCATTTTTCACTTGCATCACGCTTTTTTGTCAGCACATCTGTTAACCCATCCCCGTTAAAATCGCCAACATTAATGCCATAGTTAAACGATGGATAAGACATATGTGAAATCAATTTACTTTTAAATGTACCATTGACTGGGTCTCTTCTAAGGCCGATAACCCGGCTGTTGTACTGAGCATCCTGTGCATACAGCAATTCTTGTGCGGCCCCGCCATCTATATTAACTGGCGAGCAAAATCTGCTTTTAGCAATACTATAGGCGACGCTATTTAAAGCAGGTTTACTGCTTGTTTCCGGCAATACAGACTCAAAGTATTTTCCATATTTTAGCGATGTAAGCTGGAGCTCACTCCAAGGATAGGAAGCAGAAGTTGTATTCCTCAGTGTGGTGATTATTTCAGAAATTCCGTCACCATCATAATCTCCTACATATGCATACGATTTGTTATAATAATCCGCGTCAGGGTCCAAATGATCGACAATAGGCATCAAATGGCTCGGCGGCGTAACAGATAAAACATTTGGATTGCCTCCCGTAGCCATTGCCCTTAAATTGGTATAAAATCTAAGTTCAGATATTGTGTTAAAGTCTGCATTATTACCCACATACGGTCTCACAAATACTGCTAAATCTTCATTGCCATCTCCATCAAAATCACCCACATGGAAGTTTTCCCGCCTAAGCGCCTTTCCAGCATCACTGGTAGCGTCGCATAAACATATAGATAATAAAGGCTCCTCATGAATTTTGGCATAGCCATTATTACTATTATTTTGATAAAAGGACATGAAATATTTAACTTTTGTTGGAGAACATTCAAATCTATGAACACAGTTTCCATCTGCTTCGTTCTTATAATTAATAGCAACCAAATCGGTATAACCATCCTTATTAAAGTCTATAGTAATTAAATGGTTAGATAAATCAGTAGGTCCATAAGTATAATTCAAGAAGTCCTTTGTAGATCTGGGAACACCACTAAGTTCGGTATTAGACAGCGAGTTATAGGGTGTAAGATTGCTATTATATTGAAATACAGTTGAATTCAAATCAGAGCCATCAGCACCGACTTCGGTAATCCGTTGAAGCATAGAATATACACCATCGTAAAAATAATTCATCTCATATTTACGAACGATACCTTCTTCATAATTATATATTTCTATGCGCTCCAGAAGAGAATTATCATCATAAGTACTCCCAGCAATAAAATACAGCTTTGAATCCAAACGAGGATTCGACTTATATATAAAACGCACTTCGTTAGCTGCTGCAATTCCAGCACTGTTGTTAATAGTATAGTATATACGCTTTATCCTATGATCTAAGTTTACACCTTCGTATTCATATTGTATCTCGTTACCATTTAAATCTATTGTACTGCTTAATTTCCAAGCTAAAATCTCACTTCCTGAACTATTAGTAACCTTTGAATGGCTGAGTTCACCGTATTTTGCGATACTCCCATCTTTTGATTTGACCAAAAACCAATCAGGGCTATTGTTGACTACTCCCTGCTGAAATATGCGCGTCCAAGTTTCTTGCTCAGGTGCATACTGGGTAGATGTACCTCCATTACTCCCGCTTACTGTGTGCAGCTTAGAGCCATCTAAGTAGAAAACATCATTGTTGTTCCACTCAATGGGTTTTGCCTGTCCATCATGATAATAGTCTTTTCCATTTCTGACAATACTGCTTAACCCGCCAAGGGACCAACCTTTGCCTAACATCCCACTTCCCCCTTGGCTATTATAGACTAATGATAACTGTGGCTGAACGCCCGCTGTTCCTGGCGCCATCCTGATTGGAATGTTGTAGGTAGCAGCTCCTGTCAAGTTTACTTCAACGCCGCCCTCAAGTGTACCAACAGACTTATTGGTATCAATATCAGGAATAGCACCTACAAACTCCGGTTCATAAGAGGCAGATGCGCTTGGTGATTGACTATAGGACGGCTTTGTTAAAAAGACCAGAACCAGTGCAAAAAGAAGTCGGGAAAATTTCCTGTACATATTTTTATTGTAGATTTTTATTTTGATATTTTAATCACTTTCCACTTGCCTACAACCTTATCTTTATCGAACACCCATAGCCAGTAGATTCCGTCTGCCCAATTACCTGCACTTCCTTGATAAACAGAGCCAGAAAAACTTCCCGAAGAGATAATTTGCCCTTGGGAATCGTACCAGTGAAAATGAAGTGCTACTTCTTTTGAAAGCTTTACTCTTAAGAAGTACATATCCGCAACAGGATTAGGGTAAAAGGTTATTGTATTCTGAACATCATCCCAAACAGGAGCCACCTGAAGGCCATCAATTTCAATAGGAAGTTCTTGGTCAACATTACGACTATTAGTTTGACTTTGTTTGGCTTGCCCTTGTGTAGCTTTACTTGCGACTCCGGTATCAACGGGAATCTGGTTACTTTTACAATCATAATACCTTTTGATTCGATTACCGGTAGCATCATACTCGAACCAAATTCCGCAAGTAGTTTGGCTTGCCTGACAGTAGCATTCTAAGCTAGACAAAGCGCAACACAGACAGAAAACCAAACTGAAAAATCGTCTTTTCATAAAAAATTGCAGCAAAATGCAAATGTAGAAACCCATTAACAAAACTCCAACTCTTCTTTAATCAGCAGTTGATGAAAGATTAATTTTACAGGTAAAAAGCGCTATGATCAGGATGGTATTTATAAGCCTACTCCTCTGCGTTGCCACGGCCCGCGCCCAGCCGGCGCAAAATGTGCAACTGCACTGCCAATGGTTTGACACCACCGGCATTACGCCCAGTGGTAATCAGTATTTCAGCGATGTGTGGGGTTTTGCGGCGCAAGGCGTGGAATACGGCGTCATTGGCTCTACCAAAGGCGCGCACGTCATCCGCGTCAGCGATTGCCAACAGGTGGCCTTTTTTCCGGGCCGCAACGGCGGGCAACCCATCTCCCATCGCGATTATAAAACCTATCAGCATTACCTCTACGCCGTTGCCGACGAAGGCCCTGCTACGCTTCAGGTTTTCGATTTGAACTATCTGCCCGATTCGCTGCATCTGGTATATGAAAGTTCCGCAGACACACCGCTTTTGGCCCACACCCTGTTTATCGACACGGCAAAGGCACGGCTGTATCTGGCCTCACCCAAAGGCACTTCGTTCGGACAGGATTTTTTGCGCGTGTATTCGCTCGCCAATCCGGAAATGCCGGTCCTCACCCATCGCCTCAACGCGCAGCAGGGCATCCGCGATAAGGTGCATACCATTTTTGCACGCAACGACACCGCTTTTCTGAGTGCGTCTAATTATGGGCTGCTAATGGGTCGCTTTGACGCAGCCAATCAGTTTAGCATTATTGGTGGACTGACCGGCTATCCGCAGCAGGGCTACAACCACTCCAGCTGGATCAACGAAACGGGAACCGGCATTATGGCCGACGAAACCCACGGACTGCAAATGAAGGTGCTCAACGCCACACGCCTGCCGCAACTGCGCATTGAAAGCTATTTCAGTCCGTGCAGCACCGATACCTGCGTGCCTCATAACACGCTGATGAAAGGGGATTATGCGTTTATCGCGCATTATTATCAGGGTTTGCAGATTTATGACCTTTCCAACCCCACCGCGCCTGTTCGCACTGGCTATTTTGATACCTATGCCCAGCCGGCGGGTCATGGCGGTTTTGCCGGTGCATGGGGCTGCTATCCCTTTCTTTCCGGAAATAAAGTTTTGATTTCCGACATGCAGACGGGTCTGTATGTGGTAGATGCCTCAGCTGCGTTGGGCGTAGAAATTCCGGAAAACACAGCCCCTTCCCGCCTCGCTGTCTTCCCCAATCCGGCGACCGATTATGTGGATTTGCAACTGGGAAGTCCTTTAAAGAAGGCTGCAACCGTTGCTTTTATGGAAGGAATTTCCGGAAAATTGGTGTTGGAAACGCAATTTCCGGGGGGCACTTCGGCCCTCCGCGTACCTTTGCCGCCGCAAGCGGCTGCGGGGCTGTATTTCATCAGGCTTACTTCTGAGGCCGAAACTGCCACGGCGCGCTTTTTCAAAAAATAAGCATTCTGTTTTGGCTTTCTCACGCCGGCTTTTTTTCTTTTTAATCTGCTGCCTGCTGGCCACCCGTGCTGCAGCGCAGGCCCCCGACCTGCCTGGGCAGCCGGTGGGTCTTTATAATGCCCCGCAGCGCGATACCAGCCGCAAAAAGATGAGCACCGACTGGGACGACACCCGCCCGGTCATCAAAGTCGGAAAAGCTTTTTCACCCCAAACGCCGTTTGAAGATACCGGCATTCAAACCCTGCACCGCCCTACTCTCTATGGCCTGCCGTATCGCGACCTCGGCAACCTCGGTAGTGCTGCGCAATGGGAATTGTGGCAACCTACCCTGGCCGCCGCAAAGCCATTATTTGGCTACGCCATTTTTGACCCGTATCGGTTTAGTCCGGAGGCTGCACTGTATTTCAACACCACCCGACCTTATTCGGTTTTTAGCTACCGGCTGGGCAGCAAGCTGGAACAATCGGCAGAAATCCTGCATACCCAAAATATTCGTCCGCAGTGGAATTTTGCGGCCCGCTACCGGAAGCTGACCTCGCCGGGCTTTTATCGCGGACAGCGCACCAACCACGACAACGCCAGCCTGACGACCCATTACCAAAGCAAGGGTTTGCGCTACGAGGTTTTTGGCGCTTTCGGCTTTGATAATTTCCAGCAAGACGAAAACGGCGGCATTGTCTCGGCGGATATGCTTACGAGCAACGCCTACACCGACCGCGCTACGATTCCGACCCGCATTTCGTCGGCCAATTACAGCACGCGACGCTCGCCGGTCTTCAACACCCTGCGCGAGGGGCAGCTCTTGGTGCGCCAGGCCTACACCTTCGGGCCGATAGATACGCTTTACAACGAAGATTCTACCCAGATTGACCCACGGCTTCGGGCTAAATTCCGGCTTCAGCATCAGTTAGACATCGGCGCGGCCCGCCATATCTATACCGACCTACGACCTGATTCAGCGCGGTACGCAGATATTTTTCAAAAAACTTTTCCGGCCAACGATTCCGTTTTCAGCCGGCAGCGCCACGAGTGGACGGATAACCGTTTGTTACTACAAACATTTGTGGGCAAAGCGCCCCTGCTGCTGAGCGCCGGCGCGGGCATCCGGACCGATAAATTCACCACCGAAGCACCCGGCACCAAAACAGAAGAAAAACTTTTCAATACTTACCTGGCCGGAACGCTTACAAACGAAGGTGTGGATTCGCCGCGCCAATGGCGCTTCCGGGCTGAGGGTCTTTTCTTTATCGCCGGTCCTTCCATCGGCAATCTGGACATTTCCGGAAGCGTAGGGCGCAATCTCGGACGCGACCTGTTGCTGGAAGTGGATTTCCGGCAGCAAATCGGCGATGCAGGCTATGCCTTTCGCCATTATGAAAATGCTTTTTTCCGCCGTGATTTGTCCTTTGCTAAAGAAACCTATACGCGTTTAGGTGGAACGGTGCGTTGGCCTTCCAAAGCGCTTTCCGCTTCGTTTCATAGTTTGTTGCTCGGCAATTACCTCTACTACAACGCGCAAAATAAGGCCTTACAGCAAGCAGGCGTTTTCCAAGTATTGCAGGCAACGCTTCAAAAGCAGTTTCGTTTTCGGAAATGGGTTTGGGAAAATAAGGTTATCCTCCAGCAACGCAACGGTGACGGACCTTTGAACCTGCCCCTCTACAGCGGACGTCACAGTTTTGCCTACGAGCGAACGCTTTTCAATGATGCCATTGCTACCTATACCGGCTTGGAACTTCGTTATAATACTCCTTGGCAGGCGGACGGGTATTCGCCTTTGCTCAATCAGTTTTACCATCAGTCGGATGAGCAGATTTCCAATCCGCCGGAGCTCACCGCCTTTTTCAATTTCCGGGTGAAGCATTTCCGGTTTAGCCTCAGCGCCGACCAGTTGCAGCAGTTGATTATCCAAAAAAACGTGATTCGGTATGTCAATTATCCGGCGCAGGATTTCAACATCCGGCTGAGCATTCAATGGGGATTGCTGAATTAAGATGCGTTGGCGTTCCACGTTGGATAATGTTGGAGCCTTTGGCGTTGGAGTTTCACGTTGGAACTGCGTGTTGGAGCCCTTTGGTCGTTGGAAACGATTTCTTGTTTCTGTTGCACCTTGTGTCGCTTTAAAAATTAAAACGGCTTGCCTCTAACGGCAACGCCTCCGCTTTTTCCCGATTTTGAAAACAACGTTTGTAAAAAGCGTGTCATTTTTGTAATCTTAAAAACGGTGCGGATAGTTCCGGAAATAAGCCTCTTACAAGGTTGCTTTTCCCGGAAGATGCCCATCCATCAAACCCTAAAAAAGATTATTATACCATGCTTGCACGACGCCTGCCTTTTTCCAGAACGCTTGTCAACCGCTTTCGCAAACTCGGCATCTGGGCCTTTCTATTTTTCCTGATCAAAGGACTGATCTGGCTGGGCATCGCTGCCTGGGGTCTTTACAAGATTTCCTAGCCTTGTTTTTCCGGAAATTTCCGGAAAATGAAAAAAGGACTTTCCTGAGGAAAGTCCTTTTTTTTTAGGATGGTTTGTAGAGACGTCCGAATCGGGCGTCTCAGACGGGCATTTTCCGATTCGCAAAAAAGAGACGCCCGGATCGGGCGTCTCTACGGGAAAATGCTTATCAATCGGCGATTTTACAACGCAAAGGCTTCTTCCAGAATAGCAGCCTGCTCTTTTGCGTGAATTTTGCTGAAACCAGTGGCCGGAGCAGCGGCCGCTTTGCGCGAAATGCAGCGCAACTGACCTTCGTAATGCGTGGCCAGGAACGTCCAGGCGCCCATATTGCGCGGCTCTTCCTGCACCCATACCCACTCAGCGCCGGCATATTTCTTCCGCAGGGCTTCCAGCTGGGCCACCGGGGTTGGGTAAATCTGTTCCAGCCGCACCACGGCCACGTCGGTGCGCTTGTCAGCTTCCTGCTTTTCCATCAGATCAATCGATACTTTTCCGGAACACAAGAGCACGCGCTTCACGCCTTTAGGCTTTTGGATGGTAGCATCGTCAATCACTTCCCGGAAGCCGCCGGTTGCAAAATCGGCTACCGGAGAATAAGACCGCGGGTGACGCAGGTTGGCTTTTGGGGAGAAATTCACCATCGGCTTGCGGAACGGCCAGGCCACCTGGCGGCGCAGCGCGTGGAACAGGTTCGCCGAGGTAGTGATATTGGTAATGATCAGGTTGTCTTCGGCGCAGGCCTGCAGGAAACGCTCCATGCGGGCGCTGGAGTGCTCCGGCCCCTGCCCTTCGTAGCCGTGGGGCAACAGCAACACCAGGCCGCTTTGCATGTTCCACTTGGTTTCGGCAGAAGAAATATACTGGTCGATTACCGTTTGTGCACCGTTGGCAAAGTCGCCAAACTGGGCTTCCCAAAGCGTAAGCGCCGCCGGGTTGGTAATGCTGTAACCATATTCAAAACCCAGCACGGCAAATTCGCTGAGCAGTGAGTTATAGATGCGGAAACGGCCCTGTCCTTCGCCGAGGCGGCTGAGGCGGTTGTATTCAGCGTTGGTGTTGCCGTCGTGCAACACGGCGTGGCGGTGCGAAAACGTGCCGCGCTGCACGTCCTGACCCGTGAGGCGCACATCCGCTCCGGAGGCTACGATAGACGCGTAGGCCAGTAATTCACCGGTAGCCCAGTCGATGACGCCTTTTTCATCCAGCAGCTTGCCTTTTTCATCCAATATCTTTTTGATCTTGGGCAAGGGCGAGAAATCTTCCGGAAAAGAAATCAGTTTTTGAACCAGGCTGCGCACTTCGCTTTCGGGAATGGCCGTCTCGGGCGATTTTTCGAAATCTTCCGGGGTAGATGCGCGCATATTGTCCCAGGCTTCTTCCGGCCCCTGCATCTTGTAGGGAAGCGGCTTTTGCTTTACCTCATCGAGGCGCTCCTGAAGTTTGGCCCAGAACTGATCTTCCATTTCCTTGGCCAGTTTGGCATCCACATCGCCGCGCGAAACCAGCATTTCGTTATACACCTCGCGGATGTTTGCGTGCTTTTTGATGGCTTCGTACATATCCGGCTGCGTGAAGCTTGGGTCGTCGCCTTCGTTGTGGCCATGGCGGCGGTAGCACACCATATCAATAAAGATATCGCTGTTGAACTTCTGCCGGTAATCTACCGCAAAAGCAGCTGCTTTCACAACGGCTTCCGGGTCGTCGCCGTTTACGTGCAACACCCGTGCCTGCACCATAGCTGCTACGGAAGTGCTGTAATCGGCGGAGCGGGCGTCGTCAAAATCGGTGGTAAACCCGATCTGGTTGTTGATGATAAAATGAATCGTTCCGCCCACGCTGTAGCCTTCCAGCCGGCTCATCTGCAATACTTCATACACCACGCCCTGACCGGCAACGGCGGCGTCGCCATGAATCAGAATCGGCAGCACGTGGTCGTATTCGTCGCCATAAAGCGTATCGGCTTTGGCACGGGAAAGGC
>JAEWBT010000146.1 GCA_023391015.1 Bacteroidota bacterium | reverse complement strand
CGCCGGAGTCGTTCGTCGCCTGCGGGTTGGTGGCGCTCATCAGGGCCATCAGGCCCTTGGGAACGGTGATGCGCGCGTCGTAGGGAAAGCGAATGCCGGGGCCGTCGGGCACGGGAATCCAAGACCGCGTATGGATGGCCTCGCCCTGCGTGTAGAGAAACGGCTCGGCCTTGAGGTCGGTTTGCGCGGGGGCCAGCCATTGCAGCGCCGAAGCATCGGGCGCGGCGCTGTACTGAATGCGCACTTCGCGCGTAGTGGGGGTAATCGGGATGTGCAGGCCGGTTCCCAGATACGGCACTTCCTTGCCCACATACCACGCCACCGGCTGCCCGTCGGCCCACACGTTCTGAATTTGCAGCCCGGCGTTGTCGGTTACAAATTCCTTGGCGCCGCCAAAATTTTGAATAACCCACGTAGCCGTTCCGGAAAGGCTTTTTTTGGAAAAATCCACCGCCAGGTCCAGCGCCAGGTGCTGGGGTTTCACGCTATCGGTGTTGGAAAGGGTATGCGGGTCGTGCACCGCAACCGAATCGGTGGCCGGAGCGGGATTTCCGGAATTTTTTGGAGCAGAATTGGTGCAGGCAGCAAAGAAAAAGGGCGCGAGCAGGAGCGGACGGAGGACTTTCATGGGCGAAAGCCAAAAATAAGGGTTGCAGAACTGCATCCCGACGTGTGGGACAGAACCAACGGTTTTTAAGAAAAGCCACAAAAGGCTGTTGTGCCTTTCCGGAGGCCGGTCAAAGCCTGTTGCGATTTAAGAAATAGCATTCCTGCTTCCCGCTACCAACCTTTTCAAGAAAGCACAAAGCATTTTTGGGTTCGAAAAAGCGCATTTTAGGTATCGTTTTATCACTTTCTGGCTCAAAAAAACGATTTCTACGTTTGGGTTTATGGCTTCCAGTCTCATGGAAATGATTTCCACAGCAGAGTTTGTTATTACCTGGATCTGGAAAACGGTTTCTACAGCAGGGTTTATGACTTCGCGGATCTGGAAAACGGTTTCCACAGCACATTATGTTACAAAATGGATCAGAAAAATGGTTTTTAGGTTTCGATTTGTGTTAGAAAAGATTCTGTATGGAGTATCTTCACGAAGAGAAATCTCTTTTTCTCCTCCAAAACAATGTTATATCTCAACGTCAAAACCATGATGCGGCTGCGGGGCGTTGCGCGGCCCTACAACTGGCTCTTGCAACAAGGCATTACGGCTGGCACGGCCAAGAAGATTCTTTCCGGTGCCCACCGCAGCGTTTCTTTTGATATTCTGGAAATGCTCTGCGAGCAGCTGCGCTGTACCCCCAACGAGTTGATTGAATGGCGCGCCACCGATGCGCAGGCCGTGGCCGGTCATCCGCTCACCGAATTGCGCGCCGGAGCGCACAAAGAGTTGCAGGATCTGGCGGAAAACCTTTCTACCATGAGCGTGGCCGAGCTGCGCAAGCTGAGCCGGGGCGCACAGGAGCCGCCGGAATCTCTGTAGAGACGCCCAAATTGGGCGTCTTAATCACAGGAGACGCCCGGGAGACGCCCGGGTCGGGCGTCTCTACGGAAGCTGGGTTTGGAGAGAGTCTAAAAGCCTCGTGGTATGTTTTTCCTGCAACACCCGAAACTTCTCTTCAGTCATGAAAATCGTTGTCGTGGGCGGCGGCTTTGCCGGCCTCAACCTCATCAAAAACCTGTGGGCCGAGAAAGGCGTGGAAATCATCCTGGTGGATCGCAACAACTACCATTTCTTTCCGCCCCTGCTGTATCAGGTTTCCACTTCTTTTATTGAAGCCTCCAACATCAGCCACCCGTTTCGCCGCCTTTTTGGCCCGCAGCGCAACGTGCGCTTCCACATGGGCACGCTGCTGCAAATATTTCCGGAAAAAAAAGAAATCCTGACCGACGGCGGCACCTATGCCTATGATATGCTGGTGCTGGCGATGGGCACGGAGACGAACTTTTTTGGGATGAAGGCAGTGCAGGAAAAAGCGTGGCCGATGAAAACCATCGACGAAGCGCAGGAGCTGCGCAACCATGTGTTGCTGAACCTGGAAAAAGCCTCCCGCGAGCCCGACCCGCAGGCCCGTGAGCGGCTGCTCAACATCGTGATTTGCGGCGGTGGGCCTACGGGCGTGGAGCTGGCCGGGATGCTGGCCGAGCTGGGCCGCCACATCGCCCCGCGCGAGTACCCCGATATCCCCGACATTCAGAAAGCGCGGATTTATTTGGTGGATGCCGGTCCGGCGCTGCTGGGCCCGATGAGTAAGACCGCGCAGGAAGAAGCCTATAAAGTGCTTTCCAATTTGGGAGTTCAAATCATCCTCAACACCGCCGTGAAAGACTACGCCGACGGTGTGGCCCACCTGGCCGACGGCAGCACGCTGGAAACCGAAACCCTTGTCTGGGCCTCCGGCGTGATTGCCCGCGAAGCGCCCGGCCTGCCGAAAGAAAGTATCGGCAAAGGGCGGCGCATTCTGGTGGATGCATTCAACAAAGTTTCCGGAACCGGGGACATCTACGCCATCGGCGATATTTGCCTGCAAACCACCGATGCGGCGTGGCCCAACGGGCACCCGCAAGTGGCACAGGTGGCCTTGCAACAAGGCACACTGCTGGCCCAAAACATCAAGCGCAGCCTGCGAAGTGAAGCCCTGAAGCCTTTTGTTTACAACGACAAAGGCAGTATGGCCATCATCAGCAAGTACAAAGCCGTAGCCGATTTGCCGAAGTTTTCTTTTAAAGGCTTTTTTGCGTGGCTGGTGTGGCTGTTTATCCACATCATGCCCTTGGTGGGCTTCCGCAGCAAGGTGCAACTGGCTTTTAGCTGGATGTGGTCTTTCGTTACCAACAACCCCACCTTGCGCCTCATTCTGCGGCCTTTGCCATCGCAGCGCGCGTTGGCGGATGGTGAAAAAAGCATTCAACGGCCCGACGTTCCGGTATCAGAACCTACATCGAAGCCGGATGTGAAACCAGTGGTGGGGTAGGTTTTTGGGGGAGCGTAGCAGTGGCAAAGCAGTAGCGAGCGGCACGAAAGACGCTTGTAGCTTTAAACTGCTACTTTCCCAACGCTTTCAACAATAAAAAAGCAATTGCCCTTTTGGTCGTGAAAACGGCGGCGAACGCGTAATAGGAGATGCCTTTTCCCCAGCGCAAGGCATACAATTCCAACTCGCGGCGCAGCAGCAAACCGTTCCAACGTTTTTTACCGCCCGCCTTGGCGCTGCCGCCTTCCAGGTGGATCATCCGCGTTCCGGAAAAGCACTGGATTTTCCAGCCCTTTTCGGCCAGTTGCATGCACCACAACTGATCTTCGCCATACATAAAATACCGCTCGTCCAGCCGTCCGCCCAGGTCGGCCAGCGCTGCGCGTGGTAGCATCATGAAAGCGCCGCCCACCCAGTCGCAACGCACGTCAAAATCGTTGTTGTAATACTGATTCAACATCAGCGCCGCCCGCTTGCGATAGGGCAGCAGATATAACAAGGGCCGCAGCAGATCCAGTACTTCAAACTTCAACGCTTTGAAGCGGCGGGCGTAGTGCTGTACCCGCCCGTCGGGGTAGAAAAGACCCACCGTGAGCGCGCCAATGCCGGGATTTCCGGAAAGATAGCGGGCTGCTTTGGAGATGGCGTCCTCTTCCAGCAACGTGTCGGAGTTGAGCAATAAAATCACATCGCCCGTGGCTGTGGCTATTCCGGCATTATTGCCTTTGGCAAAGCCGCCGTTTTGGGTGCATTGCACCAGCCGGATGTGGGGAAATTCCTTTAAGAAATCGCTTGCCGGTCGCTCGGTAGAAGCGTTGTCCACCAGGATAATCTCATAATCCACGTCCTGCGTATGTGCCCGCACGCTGCGGATGCAGGCCGCTGTGAGGGCAAACGTGTTGTAATTGATGATAACGACCGAGACGCGCATAAGAAGCGCTGCAAGATATTCCAGAACCGGTGCGCTGTCGGCTTTTTGCCTTTGCCCGCCTGTTACCTTCGCGCCATGGGAATTGTGATTCGCCAGTCGCTCAAGGCAACGGTGGCCACGCTGGTAGGCTCGGCGCTGGGCGCTGTTTCCATTGTGGCCGCTTCGCGGATGGTGGAGAAACAAGAGCTGGGTTTTAGCCGGATGCTGGCCGCCTACGGCAGCGTGGCGGGCATTCTCCTTACGCTTGGCTTCCACGCTGTAGTCGCGGTTTTTTTGTTTCGCCACGCCGCCGAGCCCCGCAAGCGTGCCGCCGTTACCGGTCTTGGATTGCTGGTCCCGGTGCTCGTTTCCCTGTTGTGCTTTGGGGCTTATTTCTTTTTTAAGGAATCCCTGCTGGGGCTTTTTCAGCCTGCCGACCAGCCGTTTTTCCGGAAATATTTTTTGTGGTTTCCGGTGATTTCCCTGCTTGTAACCGTGCAAACAGTGTTGGAAGGTTTTTTAATGACGGAGATGAAAATCACCGTTTACACCACCGTGCGCGAAGTGGGCCTCAAAGGGGGCAATCTGCTTTTAATCTTGTTGTACGGTCTTCAGGCCATCACGTTTCCGCAATGGATGACGGGCATTGCAGTGCTTTATGTCGTGGCGACGGCGTTGTTGGTATTTTCGGCGCGGCGCACGGGCAATTTCCATATTTCGCTGGACTGGCGTTGCCTTAGCCGGAAAGAGTTGTATGATATTTTCCACTTTGCCGGTTTTCATGCCTTACTGGGCGTAACCATCTATCTCGTCGGTTTCCTGGACAGCATGATGCTGGCCCCTTTGGATAAAAACGGCTTGGATGCTTCGGCGGTCTATACCAGCGCCTTGTTTATCATTTCGCTGCTTCAGATTCCATATCGCGCCATGACGGCTTCGGTAACACCGGCGCTCACCGAGGCCTATGCGCAGGATGATTTACCAAAAGTGAAAGACGTTTTTACGCGGTCTTCGGTCAATATTTTTCTGGCTACGCTCGGTATGGCGGCTTTGATTGTGGCCAATCTGAAAAAAGGGGTGGAGTTGCTGGGACCCGGCTACGAACTGGTGGTGCCGCTGGTGTTGGTTTTGATGATTGGCCGGCTCTTTGATGCGGCCACAGGCGTGAATGAGCAGGTGCTTTCGGTGTCCAGACACTACCGTTCCAGCTTTGTGCTGTCGCTTTTTCTGGCTGCGATTTTGTTTTCGCTGGGGTATGTGTTGATTCCGCGCTATGGCGTGTATGGCGCGGCCTGGGCGTCCACGCTTTCGCTGGGCGTTTACAATCTGGGGAAATGGGCGGTGGTATGGCGCAAGACCGGCCTCCAACCTTTTTCGGCGGCCACGGCCCGGATGCTGCTGGCGGCGGGCGTCGCGCTGTTTCCGGCATTGTTAATTCCGGAAATACCGGTCTGGATGGTAGATGTGGGCGTGCGAACGGTGGTGGTAGCTGCTATCTATCTATCCTTATTACTATGGCTGCGGCCCTCGGATGATTTTAGCAACTTTGTGCAGGCCCTGCTGCGACGGGTGAAAGTGTTGAAATAAAAAACACACAGGTTCGCCCCTACGGCATCCTCTTTTGTCTATCCTCTTTTGTCTCTCAAAAACTGCGTTCCTGTTCCCGGAGCCAGCGCTCCGGAATGCCGTCGGCCAGGGCGGTTTTGTAATCGGCCAGCGAGCAGGGAATAAACCGGTTGTTGGGCAGCTGCATCCACCAGCGGCCCGTGCGGCGGCTTTTTAGAAACAAGCCGTGGTTATCGGCAAACACGACCGGAAACTCGGCAAACTGGGCGCGGTTTTCCAACGAAGGTTCCGTTTTGCGCAGGGAAAGACCGTCAATAAAATACCACATCATCTGCGCAATCAGTTGAGCCGTCATGCCCCTGGAATCGTTCTCCGGGCGAAAGCCGTAAATCCCGAACGACTCCAGCCGGTTGCTCATGCCTGCATAGCGCGTGAGGGCACAGGCTTCTTCGCCGGAAAAACCGTTGGGGGAGCCGCCCACGTTGGCCGGCGCATCGCCGTAGCGAATGGCTTCTATATCAAATCCGAAAACATCGGCGCTGCGCAGCACCGGCTCTGCTTCTTCGATAGATTCGCGCAGCCAGCCGAGGCGGAAAAAGTCAAAGCGCAGCTTGTCGAGCATCTCCAGCGTGTGCGGGTGGTTGGCATAGCTCTGGAAACCAATATGGCTGTAATGGCGTACATAGTTGGGCTGGCCGGTGAGCAGTTCATACAGAAAATTGGTGGGCGTTACCGCGTCGTCTTCGTCCAGGTCGATGCGCATGTCAGCTACCACCACGTTGGCGGGCAGGGCTTCCATCTTAAAAACCTCGTATTGTTGCAGCATCAGGTCGTGGGTGCCGCCGAGTACCAGCACGGTTTTGCCCCGTTGATATAACTCATGGAGCACCAGCCGCAGCGCCGCACGGGTATCTTCCGGCAGCGCACCTTCGATGATATTGCCCAGGTCGTATACCGCAATGTCGGGGTGCCAGCAATATTGCTGATAAAACGCGGCGCGGACGGCATCAGGGGCGTTGCTGTAAAGCGCGTCCGGCTGGCCGCTGCGCAGTTCGCCGCAGCCCACAATCACCAGGTCGGCATCCTCAAACCCCATCGGCGATTGACGGGCTTCATGCAAAATAGCACCCCATTGTTGCCGGTTGTAAAGCTCCGGCAGTTGGGTATCCAAGAAATGAACCGGCGACAAAAACGACAAAAAATCTCCCATAAACAAGCGCGAAGGTAGCAGGCAGGCTTGTGTTTTTTCATAGGAGATTTCCGGAAAATTCCGCCCTCCGGACCGCCCTTAGACGGGGCGGATTTCCGGAAATCGAAGCCGTATTTCCGGAAAACAGGGTCTTATTGAATGCATCCTGGCATGCAGGGCCCTTGGGTCTTTGTTGAAAATGGCTTTTATTGTCTCAATTTTGCACCCACGTGAAAATCCTGTTTATCCGGCTTTCTTCTATCGGCGATATTGTGCTGACCACACCGCTGTATCGATGTGTGCGCCAGCAGTTGCCCGATGCCGAAATCCACGTCCTGACCAAAGCCGCTTTCCGGGACGTGCTGGTGGCCAATCCTTATATTGACAAAATACACACTTTTGAGGGCGAAATCGGTACGGTGATTCCCCTATTGCAAGAGGAAAAATTCGATTATGTGGCCGACCTGCATCACAACCTACGGACGCTGAAAGTGAAAAAAAGTCTGGGGGTTAAAGAAACCCATTCCTTTCCCAAGAAAAACATCGAGAAGTGGATTCTGGCCAACCTGCGCGTCAACCTGATGCCCGCTGAAAGCATTGTAGCGCGGTATTTTGAAACGCTCCGGCCCCTGGGCGTCCGCAACGACGGCAAAGGACTGGATTATTTTATTCCGGAAAAAGAAAAAACCCGGCCCGATGATTTGCCTTTTGGCCACTGGGCAGGCTTTGTGGGCTGCGTGATTGGCGGGTCGTATGAAA
The DNA here is from genome assembly GCA_023391015.1 of Bacteroidota bacterium. Lineage (GTDB taxonomy): Bacteria > Bacteroidota > Bacteroidia > Chitinophagales > Chitinophagaceae > UBA1952. Next base: position 21,344 of record JAEWBT010000146.1, on the reverse strand, counting down.
CCAAGAAATTTCCGGTGGAGAAATGGGTAGCGCTGTGCCGGGAGCTGCCGTATCCGGTGGTATTGCTGGGTGGAAAGGAAGACCGGGCGGCAGGCGAGCTCATTGCCGCTGCTGATTCCGGAAAAATCTACAATGCCTGCGGAAAATTTACCCTGAATGAATCGGCTGATCTGGTGCAGCGCAGCCGCGTGATCGTGAGCAACGACACCGGGCTGATGCACGTGGCGGCGGCGTTTGGCAAACCGGTCGTGAGCCTTTGGGGCAATACGTCGCCGGAATTCGGAATGTTTCCTTATTATGGATATAACAACCTGACGGACCGCGTAGCGCCGCAATCTGTAATTGTAGAGCGCAAAGACCTCGGCTGTCATCCCTGCAGCAAACTGGGCTACAGCCGGTGTCCGCGGGGTCATTTCAAGTGTATGAACACGCTGGACACGGCCGAAATAGCGGCGGCGATAGCCCAAAAATGGCATTGATGGCAGCAGCTGTCTTTTTTTCCGGGATTTAGGTAAAATATCCCCAACCCTTTTTCTAAGAACCGCGTCTTATAGGGGTAGAAGCGCAATTTTCGGATTCCCGGTCCGGTAACGTATTTTGCGGACTGCAAAGCGCTTCTTAAGAAAAACCTTTTGCAACCTTTTTTGTATTTAACACCGATGAAAAAGTCTTTATTCAACTGGCTCCTGGCGGTGGTCGCCATTATGGGATTGCTGCGCCCCGAGAAAGCGCTGGCCTCGCACGCTGCCGGCGGTGAGCTCATGTATAAATGGGTGAGTGGGAGTACCTACGACCTGTACATGAAGTTTTACCGCGATTGTAGTGGTATTAACGAGCCGACCTCTTTTGATGTTTGTTACACCAACATCTGTGACAACTTCCGGGGTACTGTTACGCTGAATAAGATTACTGGTCCTTTGCCGCCGGGTGCCTGTGGCAGTGGGGGTAACGGCCAACCTGTGGTAAACGGCTGTTCGCAGTATCCGACCACCTGCGATGTTGCAGGCGCTGCATTGCCCGGTTATCAGGAGTTTTGGTATCAGGCCCGTGTTACACTGCCCCGGCAATGTAACTTCTGGCGTTTTGCCGCTTCGGAGAATGCCCGCAACTCGGCGGTAAGCAACGTTACAGGCGGCGGCGGTGCCGACCTGTATGTAGAAGCAACGCTTTACAGCGCCAACGGTACCAAGGAGGCTCCCGGAAATTCCAACCCCTGCTTTACCATTAAGCCGGTTCCTTATGTAAACAACGGCGTTCCGTTTAGCTATAACATGGGAGCGGTGGATCCGGACGGTGATTCGCTGGTGTATCAGTTGATTATGCCCCGCGATCGCGACACGGGTTGCAATGGTAAAAACCTCTCTTTTACGTCTTCTAACTTCAACCTGCTGAACAACCCATTTGCTACTGGTAACTCCTTTAACCTGGATCCTCTGACCGGTCAAATCACTTTTACTTCTTTACAATCGCAGGTGGTAAACATTGCCATTCTGGTAAAAGAATATCAAAACGGTGTGTTGCGCGGCACCTCGATGCGGGATATTCAGATTATCTCCCTGCCGGGTACCAACCGGCAGCCGCAGCCCGGAACGCCGGCGGTTATCAATGGTGGACAAGCCAACAACGGCCGCTATGAAGGCTGCGCCGGTCAGGAACTGCAGTTCTGCTTTAAAGTAATTGCTGCGGACACCAACGCCAAGCTGCTGGGTACCGATAACCACAACAACCCACCTCCCGGCACAGTTGCCGTAGCACCGGGCGCTTCGCTGACTTATATTAACCAGAACACCGACTCGATGACCGTGTGTTTTAGCTGGACTGCCACAGGCCGCGATACCGGATTCCATAACATCATTATCACCGTAGAAGATACCGTTTGCCGTCCGCCAGGCATCCCCAACAAGCAAACCTTCAGTCTGCCGATTTATATCTATCCGACAACGGAGATTCTGAGCGATACGGCCATTTGCGCGGGCGATGTTGCAACGTTGCAAGCGGTTGGCGGCAGCCGGTTCCGGTGGTCAGTTCTGCCGGGTGGCGATTCGCTGGGAACCCTCGACTGCGATACCTGCGCACGGGTCATTGCTAAACCTTCCAAGACAACCCGTTATGTGGTAACGAGTAACCTGGTATCGGTGTGCGGCAAAAACAGTGATACCGTAACAGTGACGGTGCCGGAAGCGCCTGTCTTTACCCGCCTGCCCGATCAGACGACCTGTTTGAACAGCTCTGTAACCCTGGATCTGCAACTGCAACCTAAAATCGGAACCTACTATGCTGTGGACTGGACGCAGCTTACGGGTGGGGGAACGGCAACAGGACCGGCAGTTGGCTTGTCAAGCGATACTTCGTGGGCACCGATCGCGTCGCCGCAGGCACCGCAAACCGATTATGTGGTTACCATCTCGCCTGCCGGCCTGGCCCGTTGCGCGGTTAAAGACACGATTACCGTCTTTACCCTGCAAGGTTTTGACATGACCAACAACGATACGGCCATTTGCCTCGGTAACTCAGTGCGGGTCCAGGGCACCGGCGATCCACGTTATACCTATAGCTGGACACCGCTTTCTTCTGTCATTGCCAGTCCTAACGTCATCGCTACGGTTATCACGCCGAATGCCATTGGTGCTGTGTCTTATGTAGTTAAAGCTTCTTATCCCGGTTGCCCGGACAGTGCCAAAAGCTTTGTGATTGATGCCCAGCCGGTTCCGGTGTTCGACATTGGTGCGGATCGTTCTTTCTGCGCAGGCGATACGGCTCGGTTTAATGTGGACGTGGCTCCTTCCTACGCCAACTATTCCTACAACTGGACACCCGGTGGTATCCTGTCGAACAGCAGCGTTCCCAACCCGATCTTCTATGCACAGCAAACCACTATGCTGAAACTGGTGGTGAGCACACCTGCCGGTTGTAAGGATTCTGACTCGGTTACTTACACCGTAACACCGGCTAATTTTGTGAAGGTGTTTGGCGATACGATTCTATGTCCTGGTGACTCAGCCAAGCTTCGTGTTACCGGTGTGGATAGTGCCACTTTCGTTTGGCGGCCTGCGCTGTACCTGACAGACTCTACGGCGGCTGTTACCTATGCGCAGCCTACTACCAGCGCGATTTACACGGTTTACGCAAAAGACTCTATCGGTTGCGTGGATTCCGGAAGTGTCTTTGTAGATGTGAAGCCGGCAGCGGTGATTCACCTGCCCGATACCGTCTATCTCTATCCGGGTGATACGGTTCAGTTTAACCCGCAGGCCAATGGCAGCAACGTGCTGAACTATGTTTGGGCACCCGCTACCGGACTTGATAATCCCTATATCGCGAATCCGACTGCTGCACCGCTGTTCTCTACCTTGTATGTGGCTACCGGCCAGACCGAATACGGTTGCCGCTCTAACGATAGCGTGTTTGTACAGGTGATGACTGAATCCCTGATTCAGATGCCAAATGCCTTTGCGCCTTCCAACAACGGAGCCAGTTACTACAAAGCAGCACGGGAAGGTATTGTTTCCCTGAAAAGCTTCCGCATCTACAACCGCTGGGGTAAGCTGGTCTTCCAGACATCTGATATTGACGAAGGCTGGGACGGCAAACTGAATGGCGATTACCAGCCGATGGGCGTGTATATTTACATGATCGAAGGTGTGCTGCCTTCTGGCCGGACGTATTACCAGCAAGGCGACTTTACCCTTATCCGATAAAAAAAACCGACTTCCATGAAACTATCTTTATGGACAAAGACCCAAAGCACTGTGAAAAGTGTTTTGGGTACTTTGTTTTTGATTCTTTGCTCATTCGGAGCCGCCCACGCCACGCACCTTGCTGCTGCTGATATCTCGGTGAAGTATATTCCGCCTAAGGTTGGGGCCTGTGTGGCGGGACTTACTTATGAGGTGACACTTGATATCTATGGGGCCTGCGAACAGGGCTCTGCAGAAGTAAGTGCATTCCAAACCATTAATATATATTCTCCTTCTGGTTGTTATTCCGGAACAATTAGTGTAAACCTAACTGCCCCGGAAAGAAGAGACACACTTGATCAGCTTTGCACGGATGCCAAATATCTTAATTCTTGCAAGTATTTAAAAGTCCCTATTGCTAACTGGCCATCAGATGTACAGCCAGGATTTGTTCGTCACCGTTTTGTTGCTACTGTAACGCTACCTCAAGCTTGTAAGGATTGGACTTTCTACTGGCATGACAATGCCCGGAACAACGGTATTGAAAATCTTGCTACAAAGGGGGAAGATCTGTATGTGTCATGCATGATCAATAACGTGGCAGCACCAACAATAAGTAGTCCTAAATTTACAGTTTCACCCACGCCTTTTCTTTGTGTCAACAAACCATCCATCTTTTTGAATGGACCGGAATCACAGGAGGAAGATTCTGTTGAGAAGTTTATTCAGTTGGAGGTGGTACCAGCAAACGCACAAGGTTACAACAGTAATCCATTCCCAATTGGTTATGCTCCTGGCTATAATGTAGGTAATCCGGTAAACTCAACCACTGGTTACAACGTGAACTCTCGTACCGGAACTACTAGTTTTACAGCGCCCCGCACAGGCTTGTATGTACTGACCTTTCGGTTGAATAAATATTATAAAGGCGTACTTGTAGGCTATGCAGAGCGAGATGTTCAGGTTGCCATCTTACCTTGTACTGGTGATGTACCCACCATCACTAAAGTGCCTAAAGGTATCACTGGCGGCACGCTTGTGCAATCGGGCGATTCCGGAAATATCGTTACAGTTTGCCCTGGCTCTACCCTGCGGTTCAACCTTTCCGGCTATACGCCATCATCGACCGCATTACTGACGATGGATGATTCCTTGGGGGCGCGCATTGGTAAGTTTTCGGCTGTTGCGGACTCTAACAGCAAGGGCTTTACGAACGATGTACTGGGTGTTTTTGAGTACACGCCGCAGCCCGGCGAAGAAGGCGAATACACGAAAATTTTTACCGTATCCGATACCAGTTGTGGCCGGAGCGGTCAGAAAATTGTCGTGAAAAATTATATCAGCGTCCTCATCAAAGTACCTACTGGCATTGATGCCGGACCTGACGGCTACTACTGCCCCACTGGCGGTGGCAAGGGCTATCAGATTAATGTTACCTCATCGGACAGCAATACCCGCTACGCCTGGGCTGCACTTCCCGGCGGTGCAGGTCTCGGTAGCTTAAGCTGCACTGATTGCCTCAACCCACTGGCCAAGCCGGATTCCAATACCACCTACGTAATTACTGCACTGCGTACCCCTTTCCTTTGTAAGGTAAAAGACACCATCAGCATTGAGGTAAACCGCATCAAAACCATTCCGGATGAGGAAGTCGTGGTGTGCCGTCCGGGCCTGCTTCAGTTGGATGCAATTGTTACCGGCAAAAAGCTTCGCCAAGACATCCGGTGTAACTACGGCCCTATGGCTGCCTGCGTTACGCCTGGTACCGCTGACACGGCCCGTATCGGATTCTGTACCGACGCTACCGGCAGTACAGCGCAACAAACGCCATTCCGGACTGCCAACGCATCGGTGCATACGCAGATGATTTTCCAAAGACAAGAACTCATTGATGGGGGGCTTTCAACCGGAACGATCCGGAGCCTAAGCTTTTATGTGGATGGTACCCCTTCTACTGCCCCATTAGAAAACTTTAAAGTATCCATGAGTTGCACCAACCGCAACTCCTACAATGGCGATCCTAGTTTTACCACCGGGCTTGCCCAGGTATTAAATACGCCAACGCTCCCGGCGCTCGATACCGGCTGGAACACCATCACCTTCGATCGGCCTTACAACTGGGATACGTCGCAGAACCTGATTGTGGATATTTGCTTTAACAATACCACATTTACGCCCGGCTCTGTCAGCACGGAAGTGCAATACAGCAAAACAGGCGCTCAGACGGTGCTGCAAAGCGTCAGCAACACCACTAATGTTTGCCAAATTGCCGGTAGCCCTTCGGCCTCGGTCAACCGTCCGAACATTCGTTTTGCCTATTGCAAGCCGGAAGATTCTGCCTTCAACGTTTACTGGCGCCCCGGCACCTACCTGCAGGATTCAAACGTGCAAAAGGCCGTCGCTTACGTTCCAAAGTCTTATACACTTTATGCAGAGGTAGTGGGGTATGAAGGATGTATTTCCCGCGATACGCTGAACATTATCCTGGCTGAAGATACCGTTTATGCTACGCCTGCCGACAGCCTGATTTGCCCCGGCGATGCGGCCATCCTGAAATCTTCGCCACGCGATTATTACAAATGGTATCAGGATAACTATAAACCGGCTACCACTTTGGATTGCGACACCTGCCAGCGTGTGATTGCCCATCCGGAGCGTAACACCGATTACATTCTGGTTGGCTACAACTATTGGGGCAAAGACAAAACCGTTTGCGCCGATACCTTCACGGCAAGTGTGCGGCTCAAAACAACCGAGCGCGTAAAGCTGACTCCTAAAGAAACGACGATTAAGTACGGCGACGCCGTGCCGCTCTATGCCAATGGGGCCAACGTTTATCACTGGACGCCCGGCAATGGTCTGAGCAATACGGTAGGTGCTGCGGTGATGGCTTCGCCGATGAAAACCACGCAGTACATCGTTACCGGCATCGGCCTTGATGGTTGCCAGACATCCGATACCGCTACCGTAACGGTGGACCCGCGCACCTTGGTGGTCGTCCCCAACGCCTTTACGCCAAACGGCGATAGCAAAAACGATTACTTTGCTCCCCAAAACCTGACAACGCGCCGCGTGGTAGAATTCCGCGTCTTCAACCGCTGGGGACAGCAGATGTTCAATGCCTCCGGCAATACACCGGGTTGGGATGGCACCTTTGACGGCGAGCCGCAAGGAGCCGGAACCTATTCCTATATCATTCGCACCACGTCTCCCGATGGACAGTCCGAGACTTTTAAAGGCGATGTGATATTGATTCGATAAAGCTTTAAAATGCTTTCCCCAAATAAAAATCCCCAGCCGTTTTGGTTGGGGATTTTTATTTGGGAACAGGCTTCAAAAGGCCGTGGCAAGCGTCCCTGCTTAGGGAAAAGCAGGGACGCTTTCCGGAAAATTTCCGGAAATTTCTTGTGTTTTCAACCCAATGCGAACCTCGTTGTAGAACCTGTGTATCAGGCTGATTTCTATGACAAAACCAAGGCTGGTTCATAATTTTTTTGGTTTTTTATCACCGCGCATATCCTGTGGACGATCTTGTTGCGCACGGCATTGAGGATGCTCATTTTGTTTTTGCCCGCTTCGACCTTTCGCAGGTAGTATTGGCCCAAGTCGTTATTGAGCCTGACAGCACTCATAGCCGCCATGTGAAGGATGGTTTTTAACGTCTTGTCGGCCAGGTGGCAGACTCTGGGCTTACCGCGCAACGACTTGCCGGACTGCTGTTCAAAGGGAACCACCCCCGCATAGCAGGCCATCTTCCGGGGTTCCATCAGCCGGGTGAAGCCGTTTGTCCGTACAATCACCAGCAGGGCCAGGATGTCGCCCACACCGGGTATGCTCTTCAGGTAGCCGAAGTTCCGGTGCAGCACTTCGTCCTCTTTTATGATACGCAGCATTTTTGCCTCGAGCTGTTTTATCTGTTCGTTCACTTTTGCCACCAGGGCCTTGCTGAGCCCAACCAGCTCCTTGTCCAGTCCGGAGCCTTTTTCAAAAGCGTAAGAAGCCCGGGTAGACAACAACTGCCGCCGCATCCTGATGCGCTGTGCCCGCTCTGCCATCAGGAGCCTGATTTGGCCAACAGCCTTAGTGGCCGGCGACCAGACCTCCAGCTCAGCCTGGTTCCTGATTACGAACTCGCAGATGCGTTTTGCATCGATGCGGTCATTTTTCCCCCGCACCAGCCCCAGGCTCTTTTTGAGGTGCTGGGGGTCTATCACATAGACCTTGAAAGGACGCTCTGAAAGCAGGTTTAAAAGGTGGTTGTTGTAGCGTCCGGTGTTCTCCATGCCGATGACCGTACCGGCGGCCAGGGTACCCAAAAAAGCTTTGATTTCTTTTGGATTGTTGCCGATGCTCTTTGTCTGCCCGCAGCACAGATGGATGTCGAGCTTCCCGGCACTGATGTCGATGCCTACAAACAGGTTTTGCATAAATCTGTTTTTGAAGCGTTAAACAAAAGAAGAGCACTCATCAAATCAACTCAACTCCTTGCTAATGGGTCTTGCTACCCGAATTTCTATTTGAGTATTGTTTGATGATGATGGAGGGGTGGGTCTGAATCAGCCTAAGGGAACAATGGCCCGGAGCGTGTCTTAGTGCACCCACCCCCCCTGCTCTTTTGGTTTTGCCAATAGAAAAGTAGGTATTGCAAGTCTAAAGGAGCGGGTCGAAGCCTCTTAATCCGGGATTCGGGTTAACTCAGCAGCGGGTGGCGTTTAAATTCTTTATTCCGGTCAAAAAGATAGCGATAGGTAGAAAGTACGCGGCTGCGGTGGGTGCCCAGGCTTTCAGCAATGTTGATCATCTTGGGGTTAAAATCGCCAATCCATTGCATTTCATATTCGCTGTAGTGGGCTTTGACCTGAATGGTTTTAGCAGCCTCTACAATCATATAAGCATCCACGCCCTTGCCCTGAAATGCCGGAACCACGCCAAACACAAGACCTACAAAGCGGGTGTTGGGCGTAAAGGTTTTATAAAACAGAAACTGCAACTTTTGAAGCAGCCCGAATTTCCCCTTTAACTTTCCAAACCATTGGTTCAAATCGGGCAGATTCACCCACATTGCAATTGGTTCTTCATTGTGGTAAACAAACCAGATAATCTCTGCGTCCATCACCGGTTTCATGCTTTGAAACATCTTCCGGACCGTGCGCTCCTCTAGGGTTTTGCCGCCGCCGTGGCCTGCCCACGCGGCATTGTAAACCTTAGTAAAATCGGCGGCATACGCGTCTAACTTGTCTTTTTCAATCCGCCGTGCGCTGAAAGCCGGGTCTTTGGCCAGCTCGGCATGGCGGGCATAAAACTTTTCCTGAAGCCGGGCCTTTGGGTCGAGCGCAAAGCAGATTTGCTGGAAGTACGTCTGGAATCCATAGCCTTCCATCAACGCCTGATAATAGGGTGGATTGTAGTTCATACAATACAGCGGCGGCTGAAAACCAGCCACCTGCAAGCCCCACCAGCGGTCGCGCTCGCCAAAGTTGATGGGCCCATCCATCGCCTCCATACCACGGGCTTCTAACCAAGCCTTAGCAGTGTCGAAAAGCAACCGGGCCGCTTCCGGGTCGTTAGGGCATTCCCAAAAACCAACACCGCCGGTGGGCTGTTCCGCCTTGTATTTTTTATTGACAAAAGCAGCAATCCGGCCTACCGGTTTTCCGGAATGATCCTCTAAAATCCAGCGAACCGCTTCGCCACCGCCCCGGAACGCTTTGTTTTTTTCTTTGTCAAAAACTTCTTCAATGTCTTTATCCAACGGCTGAATCCAGGCCGGATCAGCTGCGTAAATCGTTTTGGGAACAGCCAGAAAAGCGCGCACATCCGCAGGCGTTTTCACTTCTTTGATTTGCATGAACACGATTCTTTTAAAAAGGATTGGGGTCAAAACTGTAATAAAAAGGGACCCGAAAGCTGGCACCCAAAACACCCAGGCCACCGGTTACATTGCTTTCAATGCGCACGGGCTGGGCCAGATAACCGGTAGAAGTGGTAGGCGTAAAAGTTTCATAGGAGCGCAGATACAAAAAATACTCTGGCGTCAGCGATTTTACGTTTACAACAATCCGCCCCAGATCATCCGGAAATCGCCCCCGGAAGCGGTCTTTCGAAATGAACACCTGCAAGTCGTGGCGGCTGCCGGCAAATGTCTGGTCGGTCAGGAGAATGCGACGTGCCACGGCGAATGGCGTGGCGAGCTTTAGGTTTTCGGTTTCCACGTCATTGGTGTAAATCTGCAACCGCTCCTGTGCCGGATGGTGGAAAGTGTCTACATAGCGCACTGGCGTGATGCCATTTTCTTTTAAGGAGTCATAGAAGTCTTTATCTGAAATCAAGTCAAAAGTGTCGCTATCGTAGGTGAATTTTCCGGAAATCTGAAAGCTTTGCCGTAGTGCATCCACACTATAAAAGTTGGCTTCCCCTGCCGGGTCGTAAATGCGAATCAACACGCGCAGGGCCGTTCCGCCGGCGTAGGTTACGGTCGCGGTGTCAATCCCGGCAGCCACAAAAGGGTGGGGCACCTGCACGGTAGCCGCCAGGTCGGGATACGCGCCGCCGGTTACCCGGACCGTATAGCGACTTCCGGAAAAAATGCGCTGGGCAGAAGAGAAAATTAACGTCTGCAAGTCTGGTGTGCGGTCATCCACACGCGGCATCAAGGTGGTGATCTGAATGGCTTCTTTCAGGAATGCTGCCGAAATGCCGGCAGGACTGGGTACCTGCGCCTTACTTCCTTGTGTTACCGGCGTGGTCTGGCCCAGCCGAAGGACAACTGTGTCGCTGGCCACCAACTCGCCCAGCAACACCAGTTTTCTATCCGCAATCCGATCCGGAAGGTCCAGCTTGGTGACGCACCCGCTCAGGCCCGCCAACAGCAGTAAAAAAAAGAAAGAAAGTACGGGAAATCGCAAGACAGTTGCTGCTTAGAATTTAACCTTCAAAGCTACGTAAGGCATAAATTGCAACAACACAGTGCCTTCCAGACTTACGGAACCATTGGCGTTTTCACTTAAAGAAACAAAGTTGATATTGGCCCGCGCATAGGCGTTGTAAACGCCCAGAGACCACGTCCGGACATAATGCAGCCCTCGCCGGCGGGTAAAATTGACGCCCAAATCCAGCCGGTGCACGTCGGGAAGCCGGTAGGCGTTCCAGTCGGCGTAGTGATAGGTGAATGAATTCGGGGAAATCTTTCCGCCGGTGTAATGGTAGGTGTTCAGGTTATTATCCAGATCGGGATACAATTGGTCTGGCAGTGTAAAAGCCTCGCCGGTCATATAAAGCCATTGCGCCGTCGCATCAAAGCGGTGGGATGGTGTATAAGTAACCCGCAGGTTCAGGTTGTGCCGCCGGTCGTACCGGTAGGGGAAGGCTTCGCCACCGTTGAGCGCGCCAAACCGCTGCCACGACCGGCTCAGTGCATACGCACCGCGAACGCTCCAGTCGCCGTGTTTAAAACCCGCCGTGGCTTCTCCGCCATAGCTCCAGCCGGCTCCCTGGGTAATCTTATCCTGCCAGCGGTCCGAGTTGTCAAACAGATTCTGGCCGGTCAGCGAAGCAATCACGCCGTCGGTATAGCGATAATAGCCTTCCAGATTGGTTTCTACGTGCGAGCCAAAATCCTTTTTAAGTCCTAGGTTGGCATACCAGCTTTCTTCGGGGCGGATGCGGGCCGTGCTGGGAACCCAAAAATCGTTGGCCAGCCCAAAGCTATTATTAGTGAGTAAATGGAGAAACTGGCCCATGCGCCCGGTAGAGAAATACCAGGTTTCGCCCGGGCGGCGACGGTAAGAAAGATAAAACCGGGGTTGCAGGCTGATGTATTGATATTGCCCGCTCAGCCAGGCCGTTGCATGAATACCGGGCCGCAGCAACCAGCGTTCCCCGAGACGCAGGTTGTTTTCGGCATACAGTGTCAGTTCGCTGTTGTTGAAAAGGCTGCTGATGCTGCCGGTAGGGCCGATAATGGCATTGGGAATTTGCCGGTCCAGCGAGGAAGGCTGAAACTCGGTACGCGCGGCCCGGATGCCGGCTGTGGCGCGGTAGCGCAGTCCGGGGCTCCATTGAAACTGACCTTTAAAGGAAAAATCATGAATTGCGGAAACACCCAGTAGATAATTGGTTACCGTTTTGCCCAGGCTGTCCTGCTCATATACTAGATCCTTCTGGTCAAAAGAAAAAGAACTGTAGGCTGCAGTGGCATCCAGCAAAACACGAGGCGAAAGAATGGCGCTCCAGCGCAAAGAGGCAACGGTATTGTTCCAGCGCAGCCGCTGATAGGAGGCCGGCGTGTCTTTGCTGAGGCGCAGCTCATCGCGACCGCTGTAAAGGCCAGCGTAAAAGCGATGGTTGGCCCCGGCAACCCATTGCACCTTGGCATGAACGTCGTAAAAATAAGCCGAGGGTGCGTCGGGAACCACCTGCAGCAGCCCATCGATCCACGAGCGCCTTCCGGAAACAATAAAAGAAAGCTTGTCTTTCACGATGGGGCCTTCCAGGCTCAGGGCGGCGCGCACCAGACTGAGGGAAGCTTCGCCGCCAAAGCGTTGCAGGTCGCCATCACGACCACGGGCATCTATCACTGAAGAAACGCGGCCGCCATAACGTGCCGGAAAAGCACTTTTATAAAAATCCACCGATTTGAGCGCATCGCCGTTGTAAACTGATGTCAGTCCAAAGAAATGATCGGCGTAATAGAGCGTAACGCCATCCAGCAGATACAAATTCTGTCCCGGGCTGCCGCCGCGTACAATCAGCCCGCTGGCACCTGCTACCCCCGGCTGTACGCCCGCCTCAAACTGAAGGTCGCGCACCGGGTCCAGTGCGCCCAGCGATTGCGGTTGGGGCTTGCCATCGGTGATGCGCAGGTGAGCGCGGTCGCCCGCCATCCCGCGCTCCTGAGCAGTAATTTCTACTTCTTTGAGGTGGCTTTGGGCTTCCAGATCCACGTCATACCGGTAATTTCCGGCAGCGGGGATTTCAAAAGTGTCAGCTGCAAAGCCGACATAGGAAACGCACACGTTGATTTCGCCTTCAGGAAGCGCTATTTGATACAACCCATAATCGTTGGTGAGGCCACCAGCCCGTAAGCCAGGCACATACACCGCTGCGCCAATCAGCACCTCGCCACTGCCTTTTTCCCGGATGCGACCCGTAACCACGCGGTAGGCCAGTGCGTGCTCGCTGCGGATGCGGGGAATGAGCAAAATGCCGCCGTTGCTTTCTACGGCTTCTACTGCTTGCCCGGTGAGCAGTTGTTGGAAAATTATTTCCAGGTCCGACTCGGTTCGCAGCAGACTGACACGGCGATTGCTGTCTAAAACAGACGAAGCGTAGGAAACGGAAACGCCGGTTTGCTGCCGGATGTCGCGGAGAAAAGACGCAATACGACCTTTGCGAAATGAAGGCTTATAGCGGGTTTGAAGCACGCCGGAAGGCTGCGCTGCCGCCGGTGCGCAAAAAAGGAACAGCCAGGAAACTAAAATCAGAATGGCACCCCGCATGGTGATCAGCGCGCCTGAAAGATGCGGTAGCTACCGCCTTCCATTCGCCACTGATATCCGGTGATGCGACACAAATCCGTAAGCACTGCCTCTGCTGAAGCAGCGGTGGTGGAGTAGGTTACGGCTTGCGCGCGACCGGCAGCGGGGATAGAGGCATCTACCTGCACAGGCACTTCCAAAATTCGGGAAATATCGCGGATAATTTCCTCAAAAGGTTTGGCCTGAAAAACAATCCTGCCGGTTTTTAGGTAATAATCATTGCTGTCGGCAGCTTCTTTCCGGAAATTGCCGTCTGTTAACTGGATTCCTTCGCCCGCTGTCAAAACCACAGTTGCTTGGTTTTCGTGGCCCGCTACCTGCACTTTCCCAGTCCGCACGGCTACTTCTTTAGCGCCGGAATTCACCAGAAACGAAGTGCCCAGAACGGTTACTTCCAGTCCTTGTGCGTCAATGGTGAATGGGTGTTGGGCGTCTTTTGCCACCTCAAAAAAAGCTTCGCCTTCTAAAGAGACATGGCGCTCGCTTTTAGCCTCAAAAGAAGCCGCGTATTGCAGACGGGCGTTTTTCCGGAGGGTTACGGTGCTGCCGTCGGGAAGAGAAACCTGCTGCCGGTTTTCGGTAGCCAGGATGGTTTCGGTTTTTTCGGGAAGTTGCTTGAGCAAAAGCGTAGCACCAACGGCAACCACGGCGGCAGCAGCCGCCCAGCGCGTCCATATGGGCAAGGCAAGACGCTTGGATTTTAAAGCTGAATTTCCGGAATTTCCGGCATTTTCAAAGGCGCTTTGAGTTTCCTCAATACCGGTCCGGGCAGCGATCTTTTGCCAAGCAGCAGCCTTGTCCACCGGAAAACGGGGCAGGGCAGTATCCATCAAATCCCACAAGACCTGTGCATCTTTAAAAGCTGCCTGCATCGCCGGATCAGCGGCACGCGCTTCCTGAAGCTGTGCGGCTTCATTGGCTGTAGCTTCGCCGCTCAGCACTTTCGCAATCAGGTCGTAAACAAAACGCTCCATAATACTTTCTACACGGGGATAACGTCTTGTGAAAACGAAACCCCTATGAGTGATTTTAAATTAAATTTGAAAGGCCGATCAGCAGTGCTGCTATCGCATGGAGGGTTAGGGTTTTAAAAATCTTGATGGCTTTTCCCATTTGGTTTTCAACCGTCTTGACCGAAAGGCCCAACGCAGCGGCAGCATCTTTGTAGCTCAATCCCTGCCACTTTACCAACAAGAAAACCTCGCGGCATTTGGGCGGCAATTTAGCCAGCGCTTCGGCGATGTGGCGGGCTTTCTCTTCTTCAATGTTTTGCAACTGGCTCACCGAAAGCGTCGGTTCGGGATCCGGTTCCGGCGTGGTGTCGGTATAAGTGACAGCGGCAGCCTTTGCCTTCCGCAGGTAGCTGATGCTGTTGTTGCGAACGGCGGTAAACAGGTAGAAACGGATACTATTGTCTTCTAAGAGGTGTTTCTTTCCTTCCCAGATTTTCACAAACGTTTCCTGCACCACGTCTTCGGCAGCGTGCTCGTCCTGCAAAAACGTGTAGGCATAGCGGCACAGCCCTTCATATTCTTTATCAAAAAGCTGCTGGAAAACTTTTTCAGTGGCGGCCATGAACGGTAAAAATAAGACGGGCCGGGCGGTGAAATTGTTTTTGGGAGGATTTCCCCAAAATAAGGGGCGAAACCCAAATACCAAGGGTCCAAATGCCGCTATCAGAACGTCTTAAATTGACATTTTCCGGAAATCGCCCCGCGACGCTGCTCTGACAGGCTCCTGCACCCACGCTGCGGACCTCTGTCAGGTCTCTGGATTTCCGGAAACCGGAACTTCCGCCGGCCTTTTGGAGAGCATTTCCAAAGGTCCAAACCAGCGGTTGTAGAAACGGGCCACCACCTTGCCGATTACCATTCCAAGCAGCGCGCCCACCAGCACATCTCCCGGAAAATGCACCCCGACATATACCTGCGAATAACCCACCAGAGCTGCCCAGGCCCACATCCATTTTCGCGTTTTCGGATAGGCTTTTCCCAATGTTCCGGCCATAAAAGCGGCCAGGGCAAAGTGGTTGGCCGCGTGGCTGGATGGAAAGCTTAATCCAGACCCACAACCGACCAAGAGATGCACATAGGGCTGTAAATCCGGCGTGTTGCAGGGTCGCAACCGTCCCACGTAGGGCTTGATCAGCGAAGCTGAAATGGAGTCCGCAAAGGCAAAAGCCACCAGAAAGCCGCCAATCCAGTACCACCCTTTGCGCCGGTAATTTAAAGGCATAAAAATGGCCAGAAACAAATACAAGGGTACCCAGAAATACTGGTTCCGGAAATACGGAATCACCGCATCCAGAAAGGCGTTCTGCCACTCAATATTCAGGTAATACCACACCTCTAAATCGAGCTGCAAGAAGAAAAGGCGCAGGGCATCCACAAAAAAGAAAAGGCTTTTCCGGAAATTTTAGAAAAAAAGAACCCTGCAAAGGTATCCAGCAAGCAGGCCGCAAGCCACAAGACCAACGGTTATCTTTGCGGACTTTTTTCTGAAAAATACCCTTTTTATATGTACCGCTCGCACACCAGTGGAGAACTGCGTCCTGACCATATTGGAGAAACCGTAACGCTGGCCGGCTGGGTGCAGGCCATTCGCCGGTTTGGCGCGATTACGTTCATCGACCTGCGCGACCGCTATGGCATTACGCAACTCTATTTCAACGAAGAAATGGCCCCGCGCCTCGACGCTGAAAGCCCCGGCCGCGAAGCTGTTTTGCAGGCCACAGGCCGCGTGCTGGAGCGCCACAACAAAACGGATAAAATCCCCACTGGCAGCATTGAGGTGGAAGTGACGGATTTTAAAATATTGAACAACGCCGCCACGCCGCCGTTTACCATTGAGGAAGAAAGCGACGGCGGCGAGGATTTGCGGATGAAATACCGCTACCTCGACCTGCGCCGCCCGCCCTTGCGCCGCAACCTGGAGCTGCGCTACAAGGTATCCCGCGCGGTGCGGTCTTTCCTGGACAAAGAAGGCTTTTGGGAAATCGAAACGCCTTTTCTCATTAAAAGCACCCCGGAAGGCGCGCGCGATTTTGTGGTGCCATCCCGTATGAACGAAGGGCAGTTTTACGCCTTGCCGCAAAGTCCGCAGACGTTTAAGCAACTTCTTATGGTAAGTGGATATGACCGCTACTACCAGATTGTGAAGTGTTTCCGGGATGAGGATTTGCGGGCCGACCGGCAGCCGGAATTCACCCAGATTGACTGCGAGATGAGTTTTGTGGAGCAGGAGGACATCCTTCAAACCTTTGAAAAGCTGTTTAAAAACGTGCTGAAGGAAGTGCGCGGCGTAGAAATTCCGGAAGCATTGCCCCGCATGACGTGGGACGATGCGATGCGCGATTATGGCAACGACAAGCCCGACCTGCGCTTTGGGATGAAGCTGCAAAACCTGAAAAAAAGCGGCGAGAGCGCGGTGGAGGCTGTGGAAAATACCGAGTTTGTGGTTTTCAAAAACGCTGAAACGGTGATTGGCGTGGTGGTGAAGGGAGGGGCGGAGTGGAGCCGGAAGCAAACCGACGCGTGGACGGAATGGGTGAAGCGCCCGCAGGTGGGGATGCAAGGTCTGGTGACATTGCGCCATAACGCCGACGGTTCTTTTAAAAGCAGTGTAGATAAATTCTTTACGCCTGAAGCGTTGGCGGAAATGGCTCTTTTCTGCGGTGCGGAAGCCGGTGATTTAATCCTGATTCTGGCGGGCGGCGAAGATCAAACCCGCAAGGCGGCCTCGGCGCTGCGACTGGAGTTGGGCGAGCAACTGGGCCTGCGCGACCGGTCTGTGTTTAAACCGTTGTGGGTGGTGGATTTTCCCTTGTTTGAGTATGACGAAGAAGGCGGTCGTTTTGTGGCCCGTCACCACCCGTTTACGGCCCCGAAGCCGGAACACCTGGAGTGGATGGGGGATGTTTCTAAATACAGTGACATCAAGGCGAACGCCTATGATCTGGTGCTGAACGGAACGGAAATCGGCGGCGGTTCCATCCGGATTTTTCAGCGTGATATTCAGGAAAAGATGTTTGCGGCCCTGGGGATGGATGCCCACGAGCAGCAGGAGAAATTCGGGTTTTTGCTGGGGGCGTTTGAGTATGGTGCGCCGCCACATGGCGGCATTGCGCTGGGCTTCGACCGGCTGTGTGCCTTGCTGGGCGGGCAGGAAACGATTCGTGATTTTATTGCTTTTCCTAAAAACAACAGTGGCCGCGATGTGATGCTGGATGCACCTTCGGTGATTGATGATGTGCAGCGGGCCGAGCTGGGGCTTTGATGGCTTGAGGGGCAGTGAATGCATAAATTGCATTGGCTGCTGACAGGAGGCAGAAAGCGATTTCTGGTTTCCATTTATACAAGAAACCACTTTTGGTCTTTTTATGCGAAGAGGGCCCCGGAATCCGGGACCCTCTTCGCATAAAAAGAGAGATGTATTAGTTGCCTACGGAAAGGGATTGGTGCAGCACAACCTTGCCTTCCTGGCGCAGCACCACCCGGTAGATGCCTGGCACGTAGGAAGAAACATCCAGCTTCCAGACACCCTCGCCGGTATGTGCTTTTTCAAAAGCCACGCGGCGCCCCAGCACGTCATAAACTTCTATATTTCCGGAAATCGCTGTGCTGTAATGGATGGCAACCGACTCCGTTGCGGGGTTGGGCGCAAGCGTCAGGTGGTTTGCTTTTTCACCGGCCCCAATCTGTTCCACACGCATGGTCACACCAACGGTCTTGCAACTTTGGGTAACCCCGCAGGCGTTGTAAGCTTTGACGCACACGTTGTAACTCTGTCCGCCGGTTGGGTAGGTATAAGCGACAGGGGCAGTGTAGTTGGATGTAACCACCTGCCGCTGCCCGTTGCCCCAATCCCAAACCAAAGAATCCAGCCCTACGGTTGTACCACTGTACGTAAAAGTAACAGTGCGACTCGTGGCAGGTGCCGAATACGTAAAATTGCTCACCGGTACAGCTGTGCAACTGCAATTGGCGTTACCAAACTTGGCTACCCACCAATCGGTATCGCCGCCGATATTGGTTACGGAATACGGACCAAAGGAAAGCTGCGTCGCCACAGAGCCACCGGTATAGAAGTTACCCTTTTCGTCGGAAGAAATGTGGGTCAGAAAATTGTCGGATCCAGTTGGTCCTTTGGCCGAGTCCAGCCCGATTACGTTACCAGTTGCGGCGTCAAAACGGGCTATATAGGGGTTATAACCCGTGTTGAAAGGAACCTCAACCCTGAAACTATCAAAAGCCAGAGCGCCCGGATAGCTGCCCACAAGCGCCACTACGCCATTGGCATACTTGATTGCCTGTGCTTCGGTTCCGGTATTGGTAATCCCGCTTTTAAGCCATTGAAGCGTGCCGTTGGCATTCAGTTTCATAGCAAAAGGAATATTGCTAAATATGGGGTTGGTGAATATGTGGGTCTGGAAGGTGTCATCCAGGTAGGTAACACCGCCGACATAAACATTACCCGCACTGTCACAGTCAACACGACCAGCCAGGGAAGTAAACGCCTTTTTATTTTGATGATGCCACAGGTAAGCGCCCTGTGCATTGTAAGCAGCAACGTAGAAAGCGTCTTTATTGAAAGTGCCGTTGAAGGAGATGCTGTTGGCGCTGCCCTCGGCACCGTTAAAATAATAACGGCTGTTGCGACTATCATACATCATGCGCGTGTTGATGTTTCCAAACGCGCTGAAAGTGCTTAACTGGGGCTTGATCATCGTGTTGAATTGGCCCTGGGCGTTGTACTTCAACAAATACAAATCCTGTGTGGTTACCACTACCTGACCACCCGCGTAGGTGCCCGGAACCAACAAGGTCAGGAGGTGCACCATTCCATTTGGCTCCACAGACATATCGACAGCGCGAGTCATGTAGGAGTAGCTCGCTAACGAATCGGATTGGGGCAGCCGCGTCCACTCATATGCCCCACTCGTATCTAACTTGATGAGGGCAAGGCTTTTTGGGGTGGTGCCAAAGGTGGTGTCGGTGCCAATAGAGAACAAGCCACTGTTTCTGGAAGTGTCGGAAGTAAACTCGCTCAAGATATAAACCCCACCCAGTGTGTCCACCCCAATGGCTTTTAAAGCAGAAGCGCTGCCTTGGTTACCAATGGGTTTGGCCCAGCGGTAGGCTCCGTTACAGTCAAAGGAAGCCACTACCATAGAGCCATCCCCAAAGATGGTTCCCAGGCTTTGCCCGGCTACATCCACCTGATACTGGTTGGTCTGGCCGATGACATAGGTGTTGCCGTGGCGGTCGGCCACCAGGTCCCGGACCCGTTCATTGTTACCAGTATTGCCCGGCCAGTTACCGGTGCTGCCGCCCCGCTGGGCCCACTGCCAACTCTGAGAGTACGTAGTGAGGGCAAGGAGTAAGAGCAAAAAGGAAAGAAAAGATTTTTTCATTGGGGAGAAATGGCAGGTTTAGGAGTAAAGACGGATGATTTACCTCAAAAGGCAGGGCCGGGAAGGAAAAAAGATTTTTCCTTTCCCTAAAAACTGGCTATTTGCATCTCAAACAGCTCTGTGCTCGCCCTTTATGCTACAGGGGTTACAAAGATTAGTTCGCTCCGCGACCTTTAGGACGGATTTGAGGCATCTACCGAAGGTTTTTTCCAAACTAACGGCGGTTTTTGAGAAAGTAACAACGGTTTTTGAGAAAGTAACAACGGTTTTCCGGAAAGTAACAACGGTTTTTGACTATCTAACAAAGCCTTTTTCCAATCTAACGGCCTGTATGCGGAGAATGGAGGTCTCTTTTCCCGGAAAGCGCGGTGGCAAGGCGGCGGCCTCGGGGAAAATGATTATAACCCCACCGTCAGGCCCAGCACGGCGCAGCCGTCTTTATAGGCGTCGTGGCCTTGCAGCGGCATGTAGTATCCGGCGTGAAGATTGAAATAGGCCACGCCGTAGAACTTAATCCGCAACAAATCGTGCAGGGCAAGGCCGGCTTCGTGGTAGCCGTTGCGGGCATCGGTGAAGGAAACATTTTGATGTAACTCCGGGTGTTCTAAACGGCCCCAAATGGCATTGTAACCCACCGAAATGCTGGGGTAGGAAAACGAAGTCCGGTAGAGCCGGAAATCGAACTGATGGCGGAAGTGAACGCTGCCGAAAACATCATTATAAACGTCGTAGGGCCGCAGGGTATAGAAGTTTCCAAACGTAAAAGCAGCCAACTGGGGCAACCGGTAGCCCCGCGCGGCAAACAGCCGACTGAGGGGCAAAGGGTTGTCTGAAAAGCTTTTGCCACCCATAAGCAAGATGCGGCTGTCGCCGAGGCGGTTCAGGTGTTTCCGGAATTCCAGCCCGCCGGTGAGCTGAAAATACCGGGTTTCGCCGCCGGAATAATCGGCGTTTTCAGGTTTTAAAGTACCTGCCGTGCCGTTTAGGTAGAGAATCGGGTAGCGGGTGTCTATGGGCAAATAAGTGCCAAAGGAATACGCTCTTTTCTCGCCAAAGGCGTAGCGGGCACGCAGCGTGATTTCGCCCGTCCGGAAGGCCACATTGCTGTCGCCAAAGGGCACAAACCGGTAGGGGTAAAGCGGCTGGGTGCGTTCCCACGAAAAATCCGTCTCCGTACTCAAATACCCCAGGCGGTTGCGGATTTGCAGCGTGGCTTTCTCGGAAAGATTGGCGCGCTGGATGAGATATTGGCGGATATAGTCGTTTTCGAGGGTGCGGTCGAGATAGACGCGACCGGGGTCGCGCAGGTCGTTGTCGTAGGCCAGGCGGATGACCTGCTCCTGAAACCGGTCGAGAAAAATCTCCCCAAAGCCGCCGTATTTCCAGCGCTTGTCGTTGATGCCATAGCCACCCCAAAGGCCAACAGTGAATCTTTTGGAAATCACATCCGAGGTCTGAACGCCGAGGCCGAGGCGTGTGCCTTCAAAATCATTAAAGCTATACACGCGGCCCAGGTTAATGTCCAGATCGCCTACCGGCAGCTTGCCCTGCGGCAACGAAGACGCAAAGCGCACGATATTATCGGTGGGCAGGGAGTTGGAGAACGAATCAATGACGTGGTAGGTCTGGGTGTCTTTGGCACTGAGCGGTTCAGGGCGGATGGCGGTCCAGTCAGAGTCGTGGGGTTTTTCGGCGGGGTTGGGGAGGGCGGGGGGGGGG
>JAEWBT010000111.1 GCA_023391015.1 Bacteroidota bacterium | reverse complement strand
CTGCTGGACCGTCACGAAGACCTCGGCCCGGTGTACCGCTACAGCGATGAAGAGCTGGGCGAATTCCGGGAACTGGTGCAGCGCAAGCTGGAAACCGCCCGCAAGGACCTTACGTATTTCCAAAACCTGCTGACCCACCGTACCGACGGTGGTACCGAGGACACCGACAACCGCCACCAGAACATGGAAGACGGCTCGGCGGCCCACGACCGCGAGCAAGTGGCCAACCTTGCCAGCCGCCAAATCCAGTTTATCAACAACCTGGAGAAAGCCTTGGTGCGGATTGAGAACAAAACCTACGGCATCTGCCGCGTTACGGGCAAGCTGATAGACAAAAAGCGCCTGCAAGCCGTGCCGCACGCCACCTTGAGCATGGAGGCTAAAACGAATATGCGGAAGTAAGCTGATTTTTAAACATCTAAAAGCCGTAGCCTGATGCATAGCAGGCTACGGCTTTTCTGCTTATTGTAAATTTCCGGAATGAACCTTTAATTTCCGGAAAAACGGTACCCAATCCGGGTATTGCTGATAAAGACCGGATCTGTATGACTCAGGCTGTGGTTTATTAAAATCCCACCGCCCAGTTGCACTTCCATAAACCATCTTTGACTTTTGCCCAGCGGAACGATTCCACCCACAACAGGGCCAATTTTATAAGTGCTGAGAAATGGGTCGCGACCGCCATAGCTGTTATTGAAAATCAGTCCTTCCCGCAATGTGGCTTTTAGCTTAAGACCCAGATACATAGAACGATCTTTGGACAAAAAGCGAAGTTCGTTATTGAAATAAAACGCCCACCAGTCAGCACCAAAGTTCAAAAATCCACTGTGGGCAAAAGGGTCAGGCGTGTCCTGATAACGCCCATAATAACTGGTTTTTACGTAGTTCAGCCCGTAACCCAAATCGCTGTGCCACGCCAAGCGTTGCGAAAGCCGGAAATCCCCACTGACTTCATAATTCACCAGCCCCAGGCGAATGCTGTATTGTGGATGGGACAGGCGCGCAGAATCGCCTTGAGCGTCGGCGTTAAACGAGCCGATAACGAGCAATAACAACCCCAGCCAAAACCGACGCATAAGCACATTCTTTTTGAAAAGAAAAACGTTCTCCCACGCCAAAGCTAAGGTATTATAGGAAAGTGCTTTTGATAGTATATGAGTGCCGGCTTTCCAAAGAAGGTTTTTTCCAAATCCTATCGCTTTTTCCGGAAATCGCCCCGCTTCCAGGCATCAAAAAACTGCATCCAGGCCACCGGATTAAACAAATTGCTGGGTGGCTGCTGTCCATAATAAACCGATTGCTTTTGCTGGATGGACTGATATACCTGCGCGTTTTCCCGGCCGTCTTTGGGCAAAGTGGCTGCCAGGGTGCGCATGGTGTAATACTCCGTGTTGCGCCGCGCGATTTCGTATTGGTCATTCGGCACATCCCAGTTCACGAAAGCGTAATCAAAATTATCGCGGGTGGGCAAGGGGCGCACGATGGTTTCGGCGAGGTAAAAGGTATCCTGACTCATTAGCTGGATCAGGGAAACAAACGGTCCGGCAATGTTTTTGGGAACCACATATTCTTTCGCCCCAAAGCCCAGGGCCGTAAACCGCAGCGTGTCCCCTTTGTTTACCACCACCGAAAAAACGCCGCGCTCCGAGGAAAGCACGCCCCGGTTTTTGCCCACCACCGAAATCGTAGCCCCGGCAACGGCCCGCAGCGAGTCGGACGTCATCGTGACGCCGTTGATCTGCACAATATTCTCGTAGGGCGTAGGCAGGGAGCTTTGCGCCCGTCCGGCTGCCGGCAGCAAGGCCAAAACCGTCAGTAAATAAAAGAAAAGTCGCACTACTACAACAAAAAGGTTAAGAAGCAGGGCAGAACAGACATTGTAAAGCCGCTTCCCTACAAAGTACGGCAGGGCAGGGGTAATTTTGCGCCGTCAAAGAAATGATTTAACACCCTTTTTCTCTCTTAGAAGATGATTACAAAAGAAGCCGTTCTCCAAGCCCTGAGCCAAGTGCAGGAACCTGATTTGGGCCAGGACCTCGTGACGCTGAATATGGTACAGGATATTGTGATTGACGGCAATAAAGTTTCGTTTACGGTGGTGCTCACCACACCTGCCTGCCCGCTGAAGGAGATGATTGAGCGGGCTTGCGTAACGGCTGTTCATCACCTGGTGAGCAAAGAAGCGCAGGTGATCGTGAACCTGACGGCCCGCACCACCACACGCCGCGCCGACAACGGCGACTTGCTGCCAGGCGTAAAAAATATTATTCCGGTCATTTCCGGAAAAGGCGGTGTGGGTAAAAGCACCGTAGCTGTTAACCTGGCCCTTGCGCTGGCCCAGGAAGGTGCGAAAGTAGGTTTGATGGATGCCGACATTCATGGTCCGTCTGTACCGATGATGATGGGCATCCGGGGCGAGCGGCCGCAAATGATGGACGTAGATGGCAAAGGAAAGATTGTTCCGATTGAAAAATACGGCATCAAGTGCATGTCCATCGGCCTGCTGATTGATGAAAAACAGGCCGTTATCTGGCGCGGCCCGCAGGTGTCTTCAGCACTGAAACAATTTATCTCGGACGTGTATTGGGGCGAGTTGGATTATCTCGTCATTGACATGCCACCGGGCACCGGCGACGTGCAGTTGACTTTGGTGCAAACCGTCCCGGTAACCGGCGCAGTGGTGGTGAGCACGCCGCAGGCCGTAGCTGCCGCTGATGCGAAGAAAGCCATTATCATGCTCAAGCAGCCCACCATCAACGTACCGATTCTGGGTGTGATTGAAAATATGGCTTATTTCACCCCTGCCGAATTGCCGGAAAACAAGTATTACTTGTTTGGAAAAGGCGGGGCCCAGCAAATGGCCGAGCAGTTTGACCTGCCGTACTTGGGCGAACTACCCCTGATTCAAAGCATCCGCGAAGGCGGTGACAGTGGCTGGCCTGCCGTGCTCGACGACCAGTCGCCGGCCCGCGAAGCGTTTCTGGCCCTTGGCGCAGCCTTGGTGCGAAACGTTTCTATCCGCAATGCCAATGGCAAACCGACAAGCGTGGTGCAAATGACCTCTTAGAAGTACATTTTCCGGAAATACTTACCCGTAAAAACCATCTGTGGCTCAATGCCAGAGGTGGTTTTTTTGTGCGTGCTATCTTCATTATATTGTACTGAATCCATAAGGACACTAGGCAGTGATTATGCGACACTGGTTAAGAAACTAATTTCCGGAAAATCACCGCCGCATCAAATCCTGCGCTGCATCTCCAATATTCCCAAACCGGAAATCATAGCCCGCTTCCGCTATTTTTCCGGAATCTACCCCGCAGCTTTTGAGCACTTCCACGCTCATCTCGCCCATGGCTGCTTTAAGGAATACCGCCGGAACCGGAACTTTTAAAAACGGCCCGCCTTTCGCTTTCGCCAGTGCATTTTGCAGCGCGCGGTGCGACACCGGGCTAGGCGCGACAGCGTTGTAAGGCCCGGAAAGTCCGGTGTTTTTCAACGCAAAAAGATAGATGCCCACCAGATCATCCAGGTGAATCCAGCTTACAGTTTGGCGGCCACTTCCCAAAATCGGTACTATCCGCAGCGGAAACGACTTTGTAAGCTGCGGCAAAGCACCGCCGCCTTTGCCGAGCACAATACCCGTTCGCACCAGCGCAACCCGGCAGGCCTCGCCGGCCTTGTGGGCTTCTGCTTCCCAGTCGCGGCAGGTTTCCCCCAAAAAATCCGAAGCCGGCGGCGACACTTCCGTGAACAGCGGATCACCCGCTTCGTTTTCGCCATAATACCCAATGGCCGAGGCACTCACGAGCGTTTTGCAAGCCGGCGCGTGTTGGCGGAGCGCATCCACCAAAAGCCGCGTTCCGGAAACCCGGCTGTTGTAGATTTCTTTTTTGCGGGCTGCCGTCCAGCGTTTGTCGGCCACGCCGGCGCCCGCGAGGTGTACGACTGCGTCCAGCTTTTGCAGCGCTACGGTGTCTATGGTGCCTTTTTGGGGATCCCAATGGGCAAAACCCGTCCGGCCTTTGGGCGATCGGGAAAAAATAATCACCTCGTCGCCGTTGCGCTTGAGCGCTATCG
>JAEWBT010000095.1 GCA_023391015.1 Bacteroidota bacterium | reverse complement strand
GGTTTTCGCGGTGCACGAGGATGTCGCGCTCCTGCCCGGCCACGGTTACGAAGCCCATGCCCGAGCGGGTAATGTCCAGCGTGCCTTTGTAGGTGTTGAAAGAATGGCTGCCTTTTTTAGCGCCTTTGTCTTTTTTGGATGCGTGATTTCTGCCGCCCATACGGAGTGGAGAAGTGTTTATTTTGAAGAGAGAACGTGTAAGGTCGGGATTCTTTTTTAGGAATAAAAATCCACCTTTGGTTTAGGCGTGTACAAAAACCGTTCTATAAAGGATTTTGGGCGAAGCGATAACAGAAGGGTAACGTGTGGGCTTCGCGCCGTCTTTCCGGAAAGTAGAGACAAGGCATGCCTTGTCTCTACAATAAACAGTCTTTACCATAAACAACAAATGCGCCTTACTTGTAGCTCCGTTGCCCTGCAAATACGCCAGGTACTATGGGTAATACTGCGGCAAACGCTCTGGCGATTCCGGTGGCTCGGGATACCCGAAAAACGCCCGGTTTTCAGCCACTTCGGCAGCCACGTAGGAAAGGATGGCTTCGTTGAAAACCGCTGCCCCATCGAACAGGAATCGCACCTGAATCGGCAGCACCGCTACCCTCCAGCCGTCACGCTCCAGGCGTTCGCGGTGGAGCAACAAACGGGCCGCGTCTTTCTGAGTGGTCACGATAATCTTGTCTTCTACCTGCCAGTTGCGAAGCGTCGTTTCAATCTCATCCAGGTCTTTGGAAACAAAATAATGGTGATCGGGGTAAGACAGCAAATGGGTTGTTTGAGCCAGCGAGGCTACGTAGGCTTCCAGCGGCCCGGGCTTCGCAATGCCGGCCACCACAAGCGCACTTTTCTCCACTAAACCCACCGGATTTCCGGAAAAAAGGTCGTAGGCAGTGCCGTATTCAATGGTAGAAAACAGCACCGTTTGGTGAGCCTTCGGAGCGATTTTTTGGCGCATCGCCTCCGCTGCTGCCGCCGATAAATCGGGCGGACATTTGGACACGATAATGATATGCGCCCGTTCATACGCCTTCCGGCTTTCGCGCAGCGTGCCGTAGGGCAGGATAAAATCTTCGTAGAACGGCTTGGCAAAATCGGTGATTAAAACGGCGCGGCCCGGCTTTACGCTGCGGTGCTGAAAGGCGTCATCCAGCAAGACCACTTCCACCTCGGGGCGCTTTTGCAGCAGGGCCGGAATGCCGGTCATCCGCTCTTCGGCCACGCTCACCGCAATGTCCGGAAACGCAAGATGGTATTGCATGGGCTCGTCGCCGATGCGCAGGGCATTGGTGTCGGCGTCGGCGAGTTGAAAACCGCTGGTGTGGCGCTTGTAGCCGCGGCTCATAGTGGCCACGCGGTAACGGTCTTTGAGCAGTCGAATGAGGTATTCTACATGCGGCGTTTTGCCCGTGCCGCCCACCGACAGGTTGCCCACCACAATCACCGGCGTACTAAACGAAACGGCAGAGAAAAAGCCACCGTCGTAGAGCCGGTTGCGCAGCCACACCACCGCGCCGTAGAGCAAGGCGAGCGGATACAGCAGGATGCGCACAAGGCTGAAAGCGTGGTAGAGGGCGTTGCGGGACATGAGAAGGGGCAAGGTACGGACAAGCTGCGCTGTTGGAGGTGTTGCTGTTGGAGCCTTCGGCGTTGGATAATTGTAGGGCGCTTCTTTTCTTTTGTCATTCCCGAAGGGAATCTTCACAGATTTAAGAAGCCGTTGGAAACCCGGTGCGAGGGTGACGATTGTACACCCAGGACTTTCCGGAAATGGTAG
This sequence comes from Bacteroidota bacterium, assembly GCA_023391015.1. GTDB lineage: Bacteria > Bacteroidota > Bacteroidia > Chitinophagales > Chitinophagaceae > UBA1952. The sequence continues at coordinate 1,737 of JAEWBT010000095.1, read as the reverse complement.
AGACGTTGCATGCAACGTCTCTACGGAACCGCCCTTTACCCTGCGCTCATGCTAGAAGCCGTCACTCTTCAACCGATATTCCAAAATCTGACTTTCCGGAAAAAACGGTCTTAACCGGTCTAATTTCAGTTGTTTAATACCCGCTTCCAAGCGTGATTTTGGGGAAAATAGATCTGCATTTCCGGAAATAAAATGCGCACCCGCTTCTAGCAAGCAAGCTTCCGGCATCAACCCAATCAGCTCCGAGCCGATAATCTCGCCGCCGTATTCTTTGGCCAGCGCTTCTGCCGTCAGAAACGCTTTGAGAGGCGATGTGATTTGATAATCCAGCAGATTCATGGAAAGCTGCGCCGTGTCGTAGTCGGCCTGATGCCAGCCGATGACGCGGGTGGCCGGTAGAAGGCCTCGCGGCGCTTCCCCCGGGGCCAGTTGCCTGCCGCTTGGCCCGGTTTCGCGCAGGCGCACGGCCATTTCCCGGACGGCCTCCAGGTCTAATCCTTTCAACGAAATATTGAACGCAACGAGCAGTTTGCGCACGCCCATCACCGTGGCCCCAGCCGCCGCGTTGAAGGTTTTCGGGCCGTAGTCGGGGGCCCAACGTGGGTCGCCGATTCGTTGGGAAAGGCCTTCGTACTCGCCGCGCCGGATTTGTGGCAAGGCTTTTCGGTGGGGCTGCCGGGCATTTGCTTCATAAAGAAATACCGGAATACCGAGCGCCTCCCCCACCCGCTTTGCCAGGGCATCTACCATTGCGGCGGCTTCTGCTACTTCCATTCCGGCCAGGGGCACAAACGGACACACATCTGTCGCGCCGATGCGCGGGTGCACACCGGCCTGCGTGCGCATGTCAATGGTTTCGGCAGCGGTTTGAATCGCCCGAAAAGCGGCTTCTGCCACCGCTTCCGGCGCGCCGGCAAACGTCATCACCGTGCGGTTCGCACCCGCACTCACATCCTGATGCAGCAAGGCTACGCCCGGAACCGATGTAATAGCAGCGGCAATCGCGGCCAGGGTAGCCTCGTTGCGGCCTTCGCTAAAGTTGGGAATGCACTCTAAAAGTGGCTTCATAATTGCAATGTTAGGACAGCTTTGTAGGTGGCGCAGGCTGCCCAAACGTACTTTTGCAAACTTATTTATTTAGAAAAATGAACACAACACTGACGCTGGCAGAAACCCTGCGCGAAGAAACCAAAAATGAACACGCTTCTACCGAAAAAGCCATGATGCCCCTCCTGAAAGGCTCCCGCGACAAAGCATCCTACAGCCGCCTGCTCTGCGCGATGTACACCTACCTGAAGCCGGTGGAAGACGCGATTTTCCGGAAATTAGACGCTACTTTCCTGCCCGATCAGGCCTCGCGCCGCAACATGGACGCCATGGCTGCCGACCTCCAGGCCCTGGGGAGCGCCGATTGTGCACAGGAAATGTCCACCGACGTTCCGGAAATTGCCACCGCAGCGCAGGCTTTCGGGGCGCTTTATGTGCTGGAAGGCTCTACCATGGGCGGACAGATTGTGGGCCAGATCATCCGCAAAAACATGCCGGAAGACCTGCACCACATCCGCTATTTTGATTCCTACTGCGACCAGACCCGCGCCATGTGGGGCCGCTTTATCGCTTCGATGAACGCCTACGGCGAAGCCCACCCCGCAGCCCACGAAGAAGTGCTTTCCGCCGCCCGCGAAACCTTTTCGCTTTTTGAAAAACACCTCAAAGCAGTTCACCAGCCTGCATGAT